>NZ_DATCVQ010000661.1:0-23133 GCF_036566765.1 Streptomyces sp. | reverse complement strand
CCCCGGCCTCGCGCGTCCACCCGGGCATTCAGCCGTCGCACATCCGCGTGCCCCCGCCCCGTCATGTCGAATCCAGCCGGTCACGGAAGAAGTAAGGAGCCGGGCCGCCTCACCTGGGTGGTCCGCCCCCACCGTCCGCTCCGTACGCCGGAGGATCAGACATGTCCGTATCGTCCGTAGTCGCCGTCGCTCCGCCCACCGACGCCGAACCCCGGTACGTGGTCTCCATAGCTCGCGACCAGGAGGAGGTGCGTGCCGCGCAGCGGCTGCGTCACCTGGTCTTCGCGGGCGAGATGGGCGCTCGGCTCGACGGCCCCGAACCCGGTCTCGACTCCGACGCCTTCGACGCGTACTGCGACCACCTGCTGGTCCGCGAGGAGTCCACCGGCGAGATCGTCGGCACCTACCGGGTTCTGCCGCCCGACCGCGCCGCCGTCGCGGGGCGCCTCTACTCCGAGAGCGAGTTCGACCTCTCCCGGCTCGCTCCCCTCCGGCACGACCTCGTCGAGGTCGGCCGCTCCTGCGTCCACCCCGCGCACCGCAACGGCGCCGTCATCGCCCTCATCTGGGCCGGGCTCGCCCGCTACATGACCCGTACCGGCCACACCTGGCTGGCCGGCTGCTGCTCGATTCCGCTCGCCGACGGCGGGGCGCTGGCCGCGGCCACGTGGGACACCGTCAAGGCCAAGCACCTCGCGCCGGAGGAGTACTGGGTCACCCCGCACAAGCTCTGGTCCCCGGACGGCATCGCCCGCCCCGAGGGCCGCACCGAGCTCCCGCCGCTGCTCCGCGGCTACCTGCGGCTCGGCGCGTGGGTCTGCGGCGCCCCGGCGCACGACCCCGACTTCGGCGTCGCCGACCTGTACGTACTGCTGTCGCTGCGCAACACCAACCCGCGCTACCTGCGGCACTTCCTCTCGCTCGCCCCCGTGCGATGACCACCGCGCCCCCCGGCCCCGCCCCGTCGGCCGTCTCGCCGTGGCTGCCGACCGCGCCGTGCACCCCCGGCCGGTGCGCCGCCCATCCCGGTCCCGGCGCACCCGCCGTCGGGCCGGTACGGGCGGCCGCCCGGCTGGTCGCCGGCCTGGCCGTCGTCCTGCTCGGGGTGCTGTGCGCGCCGCTCACGGCCCTCGTGCCCGGCGTGGCGCGGACGGTGCTGATACGGCTCTGGGCGCGGGCGGTGCTGCGCGCCTTCGGCGTACGGCTCCTGGTCCGCGGCCGTCCGGCCCCGGCGGACGGGCCGCTCCTGGTCGTCGCCAACCACGTCTCCTGGCTGGACATCCCGCTGGTCGCGGCCGTGCTCCCGGGACGGATGCTCGCCAAGAAGGAGATCCGGGAGTGGCCGCTGCTCGGCGGGCTCGTCGCCCGCGGCGGCACCCTCTTCATCGACCGGGACGGGCTGCGGGCCCTGCCCGGAACCGTCCGGCGGATGGCCGGAGCGCTCTCGGGCGGGGCCCGGGTGGTCGTGTTCCCGGAGGGCTCGACGTGGTGCGGCCGCGCCCAGGGGCGCTTCCGTCCGGCGGCCTTCCAGGCGGCGCTCGACGCCGGCGCGACGGTCCAGCCGGTCCGGCTCGCCTACACCCCCCACGGCCCGGCGGCCTTCGTCGCCGACGACTCCCTGGCCGCCTCCCTCCGCCGAATGGCCCGCGCCCGCGGCCTGACAGCCGAGCTCACCGTCCTCCCCCCGATCCCGCCCTCAGCCGACCTGGACCGCCGCACCCTGGCGAGGGCGGCGGAGCACGCGATCACCGGCCACCGGCGCGAACCGCGGGCCGCCCGGCCGACGCCGCGGACCAAGACGCCCGCAGCAGCCACCGTGCCCGCCTCGCCTCCTGTACCGGCTCCGACGCCCGCGCCCGGCGGGACGGCCGTACCGGGCCGGACGCGGGTGCCCGCTCAAGGGGGCGTGGCCGTCGCGTCGCCCGCGTCGGCCTCCGCCCCAGCCGCCCCCACCCACCTCACCGCGCCGTAGCCAACGACAGCGCGAATCTCCCTTCCCGGTCCGTCCACCACTGCGACAGTTCCAGGTCCGCGGCCGCCAGCTCCTTCCGCACGCCCTCCTGACGGAACTTGGCCGAGACCTCCGTGCGCATCTCCTCGCCCGCCGCGAACGGCGCGACCAGGTCCAGTTCGGGGACCTTCACGGTCAGCGCGTGGCGGGCTCGGAGGCGCATCTCGATCCACTCGTGGTCGCGGTCCCAGCGGGCCACGTGGTCGAAGTCGGCGGGGTCCACGTCCGCGCCCAGTTCCCGGGCGAGTACCGACAGCACGTTCTTGTTGAACTCCGCCGTCACCCCTGCCGCATCGTCGTAGGCGGCGACCAGCGTCGCCTCGTCCTTGACCAGGTCCGTGCCCAGCAGGAGCGCGTCCCCGGGGGCCAGGACCTCCCGTACCGCCCGCAGGAACGTGCGGCGCTCCGGCGGGAGCAGGTTGCCGATCGTGCCGCCGAGGAAGGCGACGAGCCGCGGGCCGGGCGAGGCGGGCAGCACCAGGCCGCGGGTGAAGTCGGCGATCATCGCGTGGATCCGCAGCCCCGGCCGCTCCTCGAGCAGCGCCTGCGCCGCCCCGGTCAGCGCGGACGCGCTCACGTCCACCGGGACGTACGTGTCCAGGGCGGGCAGCAGCGCGTCGATCAGATACCGGGTCTTCTCCGACGAGCCGGAGCCGAGCTCCACCAGCGTGCGGGCCCCGGTCTCCGCCGCGATGCGCGGGGCGCGGTCGATCAGGATCTCCCGTTCCGCGCGGGTCGGGTAGTACTCGGGCAGCCGGGTGATCTCCTCGAACAGCTCGCTGCCGCGCGCGTCGTAGAACCACTTGGGCGGCAGCTCCTTGGGCATACGGGTCAGCCCGTGCAGCACGTCGGCGCGCAGGTCGGCGTCCGTCGCGTCCTCGGGAAGGGTGCGGGTCAACTGGAACGGGCTCACGGGGACGGCTCCTTGAGCGGGGAGAGAAGGACGTCGGCACGGGTGGCGGTCAGCAGGGTCCGGTCGGGCGTCTCGCGCCAGCCGGGGTCGTCGTCGTACGGCTCCGAGGCCACGGTCATGCTCCGCCCGGCGGGGTCGGCCAGGTACCAGAGCGTGTCCCCCCAGGCGGTGGCGTGGATCGCCGTCCCGTCGGTGAGCAGCAGGTTCAGCCGCGCCCCGGGCGCGGCGCCGGCCACCGCCCGCACCGCGTCTACGAGCGCCCGCCCCGGCTCGTCGCCGGACCGGAGCCGGTGCAGGACGAGTGCCCAGACCAGGGCGGAGTCGGTCCGCGCCTCCAGGGCCAGCAGCTCGGCGGCCGGCAGCTCCGCGGCGGTCGCGGCGAGCGACTCCGGCCAGCCCGGCACCGCTCCGTTGTGGCTGAAGAGCCAGGGCCCGGCGGCGAACGGCGCTGCTGCGGCCTCCCCGTCGGCGCCGCGCAGGGTGGCGCTCCGGACCGCGGCGAGCAGCGCGCCGGAGCGCACCACGCGGGCCAGGTCGGCGAAGGACGGGTCGGCCCAGATCGGAACGGCCCGGCGATAGCGCGCCGGGACCGGGTCGCCGTCCGCGTACCAGCCCACTCCGAACCCGTCCGCGTTCACCGTCCCGTACCGCTGCCGGCGCGGGCTCCAGGACTGCCGCAGCAGTGCGTGCGGCGGATCCGACAGGACCGCGCCGAGCGTTATCGGCTCGCCCACGTAGGCGATATGACGGCACATCAGGCAGGCTCCGCGTCCCGTGCGGTCCGGAAGCCGGAGAAGATCTGGCGCCGTACCGGCAGGTCCCAGTTGCGGAAGGTCCCGCGGCAGGCGACCTGGTCGACCGCGAACGAGCCGCCCCGGAGCACCTTGTGCGCGTCGCCGAAGAAGACCTCCGAGTACTCCTTGTACGGGAAGGCCCTGAACCCCGGGTACGGCAGGAAGTCGCTCGCCGTCCACTCCCACACGTCGCCGATCAGCTGCCGGACGCCGAGCGGCGAGCGCCCCTCCGGGTAGCTGCCCGCCGGGGCCGGGCTCAGATGCCGCTGCCCCAGGTTGGCGTGCGCGGGCGTCGGGTCCGCGTCGCCCCACGGGTAGCGCCGGGAGCGGCCGCTCACGGGATCGTGCCGGGCGGCCTTCTCCCACTCGGCCTCGGTGGGCAGCCGGCGGCCCGCCCAGCGGGCGTAGGCGTCCGCCTCGTACCAGCTGACGTGCACGACCGGCTGGTCCTCCGGTACGGGCTCGTCGACCCCGAACCGGCGGCGCAGCCACTGTCCGCCGTCCTTCCGCCAGAACAGCGGCGCGGCGATGGAGTGCTGACGGATCTGGGCCCAGCCCTCCGGGTGCCACCAGCGCGGGTCCGTGTAGCCGCCGTCCGCCATGAACCGCAGGTACGCGCCGTTGGCGACGGGCACGGTGTCGATGAAGAACGCGGGGGTGATCCGGGTGTGCGCCGGGCGCTCGTTGTCCAGCGCCCACGGCTCGTCCGAGGTTCCCATGGTGAACGGGCCGCCGGGGACGTGGACTTCGGTGGGCAGCAGATCGCCCGCGCCGTCCGCAGGCGGCGCGGGTGCGGTGAGCGCGGCCGGTCCCTTGCGGAGCTGATGGGTGATCAGCATCGTTTCGTCGTGCTGCTGTTCGTGCTGGGCGATCATGCCGAACACGAACGCGGACTCGACGAGCGGCCGGCCCTCCATCGCCGTGCCGTCCAGCACGTCGAGGACCCGGGTGCGGACGTCCGAGGCGTACGCGCGGGCCTCGGCGGGCGCCAGCAGCGGGAGCGTGGGGCGCAGCGCCCGGGGATGCTCGAAGGCGTCGTAGATCGAGTCGATCTCGGGGCGCAACGCGGCCCGGCCGGCGACCGCTCGCCAGAGCCACTGCTCCTCCTGGTTGGAGATGTGCGCCAGGTCCCAGACCAGTGGGGACATCAACGGCGAGTGCTGCGCGGTGAGTTCACCGTCGTCCACGCAGTCGGTGAGCAGCGAGGTGCGGTTGCGGGCGGTGAGCAGGGCGTCCAGCGCGCGCTGTCGCAAGGTCGTCTCGTCGACCGTCGTCATGACAGCACCTCCCTCGCGTCGGTGACGTCGTCGGCCGGACATCGGCCCCGGGCGACATAGCGGTCGTGGAACGCGGCCACCTTGTCCTGCACCGCGGTGGTCGCGCCGATCCTGGGCAGCGCCTCGATGGCGGCCTCGAAACAGGTGAGCGCCACCGCGTGCAGCTCCGGGTCGGCCAGGCCGTGCCGGGCCGCGTCCAGCCAGAGCCGGTTGCGCGGCGCGGGCGCCGGGCCCGCGAGCTCGGCGAGGGGCTTGACGGCCCGGTACACGGTCTCGGCGGCCTCCGGGTCGTCGAACATCGCCGTGGTCACCGCCACCGGCACCATCCAGCCGTCCGGGCCCGGCTGTGCGTCGATCATCCGCAGCTCCAGATGTCCGCGCGGCCGGACCGGCGGGAAGAGCGTGGTCAGGTGGTAGTCGAGATCGTCCATCAGCGGCGGCCGGGGCCGACCGGAGCGCAGCCACTCCCGGAACGACAGCCCGTCGGGCACCTCCCAGGGCCCCTCGTCGGCGCGGATGCACATCACCGGCGCGTCCAGCACATGCGCCGCCCAGGCGGCCCGCGGCTCCCGCTCCGGCGACGGCGCGAGCCCGCGTACGGGGTCGAGCTCGGCCCAGAACGCCTGCCGGGTCGAGCGCCAGCCGGTGCGCCGGCCGCCGTGCACCGGCGAGTTCGCGAAGGCCGCCACCAGGACCGCGCCCAGCAGGTGGGCCAGCTGCCAGCGGCGGTGATGGCCGAGCGGCCCGGGCTCCTCGTGGCCGGCGTCCAGGCAGATCTGGACCGCCGCCGAGTCGCACATCATGGCCCGCCCCGACGACCCCGAACGGTTGAGCGAGGCCTCCATCGCGTCGTACCGGGGCTCGTGCAGGATCCGGTCGCGGGGCGCGTGCCAGGGGTCGACGCCGTAGCCGTCCAGGGCCAGACCGAGCGGCTGCAGGGTCCGCCGTACGACGGCCAGGTCGGCCGCCAGGACGTCCAGGCACTCCATGAGGGAGGCGGCGGGCGGTGAGCTGAGCTCCAGCTGGCCGCCGGGCTCGAAGGTGAGCGCTGAGACCAGGGCCTGCTCCCGGACGGCCGCGACGGCGGCGGCGAGCCGGGGCGGGGGGACGGGGAGCTGCGGCAGCGGCCGCTCGTGTATCAGCCACTCCAGCTCGACCCCGACCGTGCGGGGCGGGCCGGTCTTGAAGCAGATGCAGCGCAACAGGTCCTCCGCCTCGTCCTCGGTGAGCGGTCGGTCCTGCGCGCGCTGCGATGCACCGGCGGTGCGGTCGCCAGGCGACATTTCGGATCCTCCTGTCGAAGGCTCTGCCTCCACCTAAAGCCACCGCCGTGACCCCTGCAAGAGCGCCCCGGCGCCACCCGGCGTGCCCGGTGGCCCTCTGCCCGGTCGTCAGCGGCCAAAACCCTTTGCCGGCGAATGCGGAATCGATCATGCTGCGGGCATGAGCGCACGACTGCGGGCCATCGCACGCGAGACCGAGGAGATCGTCGAGGCGGGCCGGTACCGGGCGCCCGAGGGCGGGTGGGTGTCGATCGAGGCCGAGCTGACGGCCGCCCTGGACGGCACCCGGCTGTACGGCCCCGAGCCCGTCCCCGTCACCCCGGACACCGACCGGACCACCCGCTTCGAGGTCACCGACGAGAGCAGCCTGGCCGCGGCCCACCGGCTCACCCGGACCGGCGCGGAGCCGGTCGCGGTGCTGAACTTCGCCTCGGCCCGCAACCCCGGCGGCGGCTACCTCAACGGCGCGCAGGCCCAGGAGGAAGCGGTCTGCCGGGGCTCGGCGCTCTACACGACGCTGCTGCGCGCCCCCGAGTACTACGCGCACCACCGGGCCGAGAGGGACGCCTTCTACACGGACCGGGTGATCCTCTCGCCCGGCGTGCCCGTCATCCGCGACCACCGCGACCGACTGCTCGACGCTCCGTACACGGTCGGCTTCCTCACGTCACCCGCGCCCAACGCGGGCGTCGTCCGCCGCCAGACGCCCGATCTTGCGGACCGCATCCCGGCCGTCCTGGCCTCGCGCGCCGAACGGGTCCTGGAGACCGCGGTGGCCGGCGGCTACCGACGCCTGGTCCTGGGGGCCTGGGGCTGCGGGGTCTTCATGAACGACCCGGCGGTCGTCGCCGGGTCGTTCCGGGCCCTGCTCACCGGCGACGGGCGGTTCGCCGGCCACTTCGACGAGGTGGTCTTCGCGATTCTGGACCGCGGCCGGGAGCGGACGACGGCGGCCGCGTTCCAGGGGATCTTCGCCGCGGAGACGGCTGCGGCGCGGACCGCTCCCGGCGGAACGGATCAGGACCAGCCGTAGCGCTCGATCAACCGCGCCACCACCCGGTCGAACCGCGGCCGGTCGAGCGCGCACGCCTCGCGACGCATCCCGTCCGCGCGGACCCGCAGCACCCTGTCCAGGTCCACCCAGGACTCCCGCCGCGCACTGTCCCATGCCCCACTGCCGATCGGCACCCACACCCGGTCGTGATCGTGCCGCTTGCTGGACAGCTGCACGGCTAGCAGGGTTCCGGCCGCCTCGCGGGCCACCACCAGGACCGGCCGGTCCTTGCCCCGGCCGTCGTTCTCCTCGTACGGCACCCAGGTCCAGACGATCTCGCCGGGATCCGGGTCCCCGTCGGGGTCCGGCGCGTACGAGGTGCGCACCGGCCCGACCTCGTGCGGATCGGCCTCGGTGGTGGAGTGCGGGAACTGCGCGTAGGTCGTCATGCGGGCGAGGGTAGGGCCTGGGAGCCGAGTCGCGCCGCCGCCCACGTCGCGCCCCATGGGAACACCTGGGCCGGCCGGGCGTTGAACCGTACGTGAGCTCTGTCATCGCGGGTACCCGCTTCTCCGTTCTCGACCGCTCCCGGACCCGCGAGGGGCAGGACGGCGCCCAGGCGCTGCGCGACACCGTGCGGCTGGCGCAGGAGCTGGAGGGGCTCGGTTACCACCGGTTCTGGGTCTCCGAGCACCACAGCGTGCCGGGGGTCGCCGGGTCCGCGCCGACGGTGCTGGCCGCCGCCGTCGCCGCGGCCACCCGGACGATCCGGGTCGGCACCGGCGGCGTGATGCTGCCGAACCATCAGCCGATGGTGGTGGCAGAGCAGTTCGGCGTCCTGGAGTCGCTCTTCCCCGACCGGATCGACATGGGGCTCGGCCGCTCCGTCGGGTTCACCGACGGCATCCGCCGGGCCCTGGGCCGGGACAAGGAGGACGCCGGGCGCTTCGCCGAACAGCTCGACGAGCTGCTCGGCTGGTTCGACGGCACCCAGCGGGCGCACCCCCAGGTGCACGCCCGTCCGGCCGAGGGCCTGCGCGTCCCGCCGTACGTGCTGGCCACCGGCGAGGGCGCGGCGATCGCGGCGGCGGCCGGGCTGCCGCTGGTCGTCGGGGATCTGCGCGGCCGCGCGAGGATGCTGGCCGCGATCGACGGCTACCGGGCGGCGTTCCGCCCGTCCGCGTGGGCCGAGGAGCCCTATGTCGTCGTGTCGGGCACGGTCGCGGTCGCCGACTCCGAGGCCGCGGCGCATCGACTGCTGCTGCCGGAGGCCTGGTCGCTGGCGTACTCACGCACCCACGGGGTCTTCCCGCCGCTGCTGCCGCCGGAGCGGATCGAGGCGCTGACGATGACGGAGAAGGAGCGTGAGTTCTACGAGGCGGGGCTGCGCGGTCATCTGTACGGCACCGGGGAGCAGGTGGTCGACGCGCTGGCGGAGCTGGTGAAGGAGAGCGGCGCGCAGGAGGTGCTGGTGACCACCAGCACGTACGACCAGGCGGCGCTGCTGGACTCCTTCCGGGGCCTGGCGCGGGCGGTGGGGCTCCCGGCGGCCGGGGCGGATCTTCCGGCCTAGACTCGGGGAAATGCACGGCACTGCCCCCCAGGCCACTCCCCCGCGCGGCACTGCCCCCCAGGCCGCTCCCCCGCCCGGCACCGCCCCGCACGACCCCTTCGTCCGGGTGCGCGGCGCCCGCGAGCACAACCTGCGCGACGTCGACGTGGACCTGCCGCGCGACGCGCTCACCGTCTTCACCGGGGTCTCCGGCTCCGGCAAGTCCTCGCTCGCCTTCGGCACCGTCTACGCCGAGGCGCAGCGCCGCTACTTCGAGTCGGTGGCGCCGTACGCGCGGCGGCTCATCCACCAGGTCGGCGCGCCCCGGGTCCGGGAGATCACCGGGCTGCCGCCGGCCGTCTCGCTGGAGCAGCGCCGCTCCGCGCCGAACGCGCGCTCCTCGGTCGGCACGGTCACCACGCTGTCCAACTCGCTGCGCATGCTGTACTCGCGGGCCGGCGACTACCCGCCGGGCGCGCCCCGGCTCGACTCGGACGCCTTCTCCCCCAACACCGCGGCCGGCGCCTGCCCCGAGTGCCACGGCCTGGGCCGGGTGCACACGACGAGCGAGGAGCTGCTCGTCCCCGACCCGTCCCTGTCGATCCGCGAGGGCGCGATCGCGGCCTGGCCCGGGGCGTGGCAGGGCAAGAATCTGCGGGACGTCCTGGACGCCCTCGAGTACGACGTCGACCGGCCGTGGCGTGAGCTGGACGCGAAGGACCGTGAGTGGATCCTGTTCACCGACGAGCAGCCGGTGGTGACGGTCCATCCGGTACGGGAGGCCGGGCGCATCCAACGCCCGTACCAGGGCACGTACATGAGTGCCCGGCGGTACGTGATGCACACCTTCTCCGACTCGAAGAGCGCCACGCTGCGCGCGAAGGCGGAGCGGTTCCTGACGAGCGCGCCGTGCGCGGTGTGCGGGGGCGGGCGGCTGCGACCCGAGGCGCTGGCGGTGACCTTCGCGGGGCGGACGATCGCGGAGCTGGCGGGGCTGCCGCTGACGACGCTCGCGGAGCTGCTCGGCCCGGCGGGGGACGGCGACGAGACGGCCCGGGTGCTGACCGCGGACCTGGTCGCCCGGATCGACACGGTGACCGAGCTGGGCCTGGGCTATCTGAGCCTCGACCGCGCCACGCCGACGCTCTCCAACGGCGAGCTGCAGCGGCTGCGGCTCGCCACGCAGCTGCGGTCCGGGCTGTTCGGCGTGGTGTACGTCCTGGACGAGCCCTCGGCCGGGCTGCACCCCGCCGACACCGAGGCGCTGCTCGTCGTCCTGGACCGGTTGAAGGCGGCCGGCAACACGGTGTTCGTCGTCGAGCACCATCTGGACGTGGTGCGGCACGCGGACTGGCTGGTGGACGTGGGCCCGCGGGCCGGGGTGCACGGCGGCCGGGTGCTGCACAGCGGCCCGCCGGACACCCTGGCCTCGGTCGCCGAGTCGGCGACGCGCCGCTTCCTCTTCGACCGGGCGCCACGGCCGCCGCGCCCGGTGCGGGAGGCCGCAGGCTGGCTGCGCACCGGCCCGATCACCCGGCACAACCTGAGGGGCCTGGACGCGGCCTTCCCGCTCGGCGTGCTCACGGCGGTGACCGGCGTCTCCGGCTCGGGCAAGTCCACCCTGGTGGGCGCACTGACCGACCAACTCCCTGACATCGACCGGGTGGTGACGGTCGATCAACGCCCGATCGGCCGTACGCCCCGCTCCAACCCGGCCACCTACACGGGCCTGTTCGACGTCGTGCGCAAGCAGTTCGCGGCCACGGACGAGGCCCGGGAGCGCGGTTACAAGGCGGGGCGGTTCTCGTTCAACGTGGCGGGAGGGCGCTGCGAGACATGCACGGGCGAGGGCTTCGTCTCGGTGGAGCTGCTGTTCCTGCCGAGCACGTACGCCCCCTGCCCGGACTGTCACGGCGCCCGCTACAACGCCGAGACCCTGGAGGTCCGGCTGCGCGGCCTGACGATCGCCGAAGTCCTGGACCTCACGGTGGAGTCGGCCGCGGAGTTCTTCGCCGACACCCCGGCAGCGGCCCGGATCCTGCGCACCCTGCTCGACGTCGGCCTGGGCTACCTCCGCCTCGGCCAGCCCGCCACAGAGCTGTCGGGCGGCGAGGCCCAGCGCATCAAGCTCGCCGCCGAACTCCAGGCGCTCCGCCGCACCCCCACCCTGTACGTCCTCGACGAGCCGACGACCGGTCTCCACCCGGCGGACGTGGAGGTCCTGATGACCCAGCTGAACGCCCTGGTGGACACCGGCCACACGGTCGTGGTGGTGGAGCACGACATGGACGTGGTCGCCGCCGCCGACTGGGTGCTCGACCTGGGCCCGGGCGGCGGCGCGGACGGCGGCCGCATCGTCGCCGAGGGCTCGCCGACGGCCGTGGCCGCCGCGCCGGGGAGCCGCACCGCCCCGTACCTGGCCCGCGCCCTCGGAGGGTGAACTCCGCTGGGGCCGGGGTGTACCTAGGTGCACCCCGGCCGGGCAGCCGGCCCCAGGGACCGGGACCGCGCCGGGCGGCAGAGTCGACGGCGACGGACACGGAACCGAGCGACGGGGAGGCCGCGGCATGCGGGTGCGGGGATGGAAGGCGGAGACGGGGGTGTTCCTCGGCGTCGCGTTCGTGGCGGCGGGGGCCTTCGGGGCGGTGCAGCCGGCGACGGGGGTGCCGCCCGAGGTGGTGCAGCTGACCCAGTTCGGTCCGGCGGCGGGGGTCCTCGCGGTGGCGCTCCTGTGGCGGTCGCGGATCCGGGCCCGGCTGGCGGGGGCGCTGCCCGGGCGCGAGTCGCCGCGTGCGTCCGGGGCGGAGCGCGCGGCGCGCCCCGGGGTGCTGCTGCTCCTGACGGCGCCGCTGATCATCGCCCTCGCCGCGGGCGGGTACGCCTGGTGGTCGGGCGGCCCCGTGTTCACCGATCCGCGCACCCTGGAGCACTCGTTCGCGCTGATCGCGGCGGCGCAGCTGGTCGGTGCGTGCGGGGAGGAGATCGGCTGGCGCTGTCTGCTCCAGCCGATGCTGGCGGAGCGGTTCGGGCCGCTCGCGGCGTCCGTCCTGGTGGGTGTGGTGTGGGGGGTGTGGCACGTGGGCGTGTTCGCGCAGGCGCCGGCGTACGCGGCCGGATTCCTGACGGCGACGGTGGCGATGTCGGTCGTCCTCGGGCTCGCCCTGGAGCGGATGCGGTCCGGCCGGCTGCTGCTCGCGGGCGGCTTCCATGCCCTGGTCAACCTGGGGATGCTGCTCTTCATGGACGAGGAGTCCGGGGCGGTGGCGCCGATGGTGCTGTTCGGTCTCGCGTGTCTGGTGGCGGCGGCGCCGTGGGTGCTGCGGGCGGTGGGCCGCACGTCTGCGGATACGATCGACGCGGCGCGACGGAGCGCGCTCTGACATGGGGGAACGACGGGTGGGGAGAGGACGAGGCGCCTGGATCGCCCTCGGGCGATGCCAACTGCTCTCCCTGAGCGCCCTCGTTCTCCCTCTGTACGGCGGACTCGTGGTGGGCGCACTGCTCCTGCTGCCCGTGGGCCTCGGCTTTCCGCTGCTTCCGCCCGCGGCGTCGGCTCTGCGCCGGCGCTCCGACCGGCAGCGGGCCCGAGCCGCCGGCTGGTCGGGCCCGGCCGTCAGCGCGCCCGAGCCGCTCCCCCGCACGGCCCGGGCGATCCTCGGCGACGAGGGGTTCTGGCGCGACGTGCGCTGGGCGTGGTGCGAGCCGCTGACGGGCGGGCTGCTCGTCGCGGTCCCGCTGTCGCTGTTCTGGTACGGGGTGTTCGGCGTGCTCGTGCAGCCGTTCGTCTGGCGGCTGTTGGGGGACGGCAACTGGTACGCCTTCGTGCCCGTCCGGTCTCCCGCGACGATGCTGGCCGCCTTGCTCCTCGGCGCCGGGTTCGTCGCGTCCGCGGCGGCCCTCGCGCCTCGGACGCTCGCCGGGCACGCCCGCTGGAGCCGGTGGGCGCTCTCCGTCCCGTACACGACCGAACTCGTCCGCAGGATCGACCACCTCACGGGCACCCGGGCCGACGCGCTCGACGTCCAAGCGGCCGAACTGCGGCGCATCGAGCGGGACTTGCACGACGGGGCGCAGGCACGTCTGGTGGCGCTCGGGATGACCCTGGAGGAGGCGACCCGGCTTCTGGACAGCGATCCGGCGGCGGCCCGTGCGCTGCTCGTCGAGGTGCGGGCGGCTTCGGAGCGGGCCCTGCAGGACCTGCGGGAGCTGGTCCACGGCATCCTGCCGCCGGTGCTCGCCGACCGGGGGCTCGGCGACGCGGTGCGCTCGCTGGCGCTCGACAGTTTCCTGGACGTCCAGGTGGACGTCGCCCTGCCGCCCGGTCGGCTCCCGGCGGCCGTGGAGTCCGCCGCCTACTTCGCGGTCGCCGAACTGCTCGCCAACGCAGCCAAGCACTCCGGCGCCCGGGAGGTCCGCGTCGGCCTCGGCCACCGCGACGGCGTGCTCCGGGTGAGCGTCGCCGACGACGGCCGGGGCGGCGCCGAGGCGTCCCGGGACGGCGGCGGGCTGACGGGTGTGCGGCGGCGGCTGCGCGCCTTCGACGGAATCCTCGCTCTGCACAGTCCGCCGGGCGGACCCACCCTCGCGACCCTGGAGATACCGTGCGCGTCGTCCTCGCCGAAGACCTCTTCCTTCTCCGGGACGGGCTGACCCGAACCCTCAAGGAGCACGGCTGCGAGGTGGTCGCGGCCGTGGACAACCATCCGGCACTGGTGCGCGCGCTGCGCGACGAGCGGCCGGACGTCGCCGTGATCGACGTGCGGCTGCCGCCGGGCTTCACCGACGAGGGCCTGCGGGCCGCGCTGGACGCCCGCCGGGAGCGGCCGGGTCTGCCGGTCCTGATCCTGTCCCAGTACGTCGATCAGCTGTACGCGCAGGAGTTGCTGGCCGGCGGGGAGGGGGCGGTCGGCTATCTCCTGAAGGACCGGGTGACGCACACGGCCCAGTTCGTCGACGCGGTACGGACGGTCGCCGCGGGCGGCACGGTCCTCGACCCGCAGGTCGTCGCCCGGCTGCTGGCCCGCAGCGACGCCCGCGGGAACACCGCGCCGCTGAGCCCGCGTGAGCACGAGGTCCTGAAGCTGATGGCCGAGGGCCGCTCGAACGCGGCGATCGCCCACGCCCTCCACGTCAGCGAGAGCGCGGTCGCCAAGCACACCGCGAGCATCTTCGCGAAGCTGCGGATCGAGCCGTCCGCCGACGACAACCGGCGGGTCCTCGCCGTGCTCGCCCACCTCCGCCGCTGAGGCCCGTCAGGAGCGGCGGGCCTTGCGGTTCGCCCTGAGCCATTCGCGGTTCATGGCCGCGATCGACGGCAGCGGGATGCCCTTGGGGCAGGCGGTGGCGCATTCGCCGGTCAGGGTGCAGCCGCCGAAGCCCTCCGCGTCCATCTGGGACACCATGTCGAGCACGCGGGTCTCGCGCTCCGGGGCGCCCTGCGGGAGGACGCTCAGGTGGTTGACCTTGGCGGAGGTGAAGAGCATCGCGGAGCCGTTCGGGCAGGCCGCCACGCACGCGCCGCAGCCGATGCACTCGGCGTGCTCGAAGGCGGAGTCCGCGTCGGCCTTGGGGACCGGGGTCGCGTGGGCCTCGGGGGCCGCGCCGGTCGGGACGCTGATGTAGCCGCCTGCCTGGATGATGCGGTCGAAGGCGGAGCGGTCCACGACGAGGTCCTTGACCACCGGGAACGCGGAGGCGCGCCAGGGTTCGACGTCGATGGTGTCGCCGTCGTGGAAGGACCGCATGTGGAGCTGGCAGGTCGTGGTCCGCTCGGGCCCGTGCGCGTCGCCGTTGATGACGAGGCTGCACGCGCCGCAGATGCCTTCGCGGCAGTCGTGGTCGAAGGCGACGGGGTCGTCGCCCTTGAGGATGAGCTCCTCGTTGAGGGTGTCGAGCATTTCCAGGAACGACATGTCCGGGGAGATCCCGTCCACCTCGTAGGTGGACATGGCGCCGTCGGCGTCGGCGTTCTTCTGCCGCCAGACGCGCAGGTTGAGCCTCATGCGTAGCTCCGCTGGGTGGGGTGGACGTATTCGAAGGTCAGGGGCTCCTTGTGGAGCGTGGGCGCGGCGCCGCCCGCGAACTCCCAGGCCGCGACGTACGAGAACGCCTCGTCGTTCCGGGCGGCCTCGCCGTCCGCGGTCTGGGACTCCTCGCGGAAGTGGCCGCCGCAGGACTCCTCGCGGTGCAGCGCGTCGAGGCACATCAGCTCGGCGAGCTCCAGGTAGTCGACGACGCGATTGGCCTTCTCCAGCGACTGGTTGAACTCCTCGCCGGTGCCGGGGACCTTGATGCGCTGCCAGAACTCCTCGCGGATCTGCGGGATCCGGGCGAGCGCCTTGCGCAGGCCCTCGTCGGTGCGCGCCATGCCGCAGAACTCCCACATCAGCTCGCCGAGTTCGCGGTGGAAGGAGTCGGGGGTGCGATCGCCGTCGACGGCCAACAGCAGGTTGAGCCGGTCCTCGGTCTCGGCGAGCGCGTCCCGTACGACCGGGTGCGTATCGGTGAGCGGCTCGGCCTGGGGGTGGCGGGCCAGGTAGTCGTTGATGGTGGAGGGAAGCACGAAGTAGCCGTCGGCGAGGCCCTGCATCAGCGCGGACGCGCCGAGCCGGTTCGCGCCGTGGTCGGAGAAGTTCGCCTCGCCGATCGCGAACAGGCCGGGCACGGTGGTCTGGAGGTCGTAGTCGACCCACAGTCCGCCCATCGTGTAGTGCACGGCCGGGTAGATCCGCATGGGCGTCTCGTACGGGTTCTCCGCGGTGATCCGCGCGTACATGTCGAAGAGGTTGCCGTACTTCTCCTCGACCTTGTCGCGGCCCATCCGCCGGATCGCGTCGGCGAAGTCCAGGTAGACGCCCTGGCCGCCGGGGCCGACGCCGCGGCCCTCGTCGCAGACGTTCTTCGCGGCGCGGGAGGCGATGTCGCGGGGCACCAGGTTGCCGAACGAGGGGTAGATGCGCTCCAGGTAGTAGTCGCGCTCGTCCTCGGGGATCTCGTTCGCCGGACGGGTGTCGCCCTTCGCCTTCGGCACCCAGATGCGGCCGTCGTTGCGCAGCGACTCGCTCATCAGCGTCAGCTTGGACTGGTGGTCGCCGGTGCGCGGGATGCAGGTGGGGTGGATCTGGGTGAAGCAGGGATTGGCGAAGTACGCGCCGCGCCGGTGGGCCCGCCACACGGCGGTGGCGTTGGAGTTCATCGCGTTCGTCGACAGGTAGAAGACATTGCCGTAGCCGCCGCTGGCGAGCACCACCGCGTCCGCGAAATGGGTGGAGATCCGGCCGGTGATCAGGTCGCGGGCGACGATGCCGCGGGCCCGGCCGTCGACGACGATCAGGTCGAGCATCTCGGTGCGCGGGTGCATCTCGACGTTGCCGGCGGCGATCTGCCGGGACAGCGCCTGGTACGCGCCGAGCAGCAGCTGCTGGCCCGTCTGGCCGCGGGCGTAGAAGGTACGGGAGACCTGGACGCCGCCGAAGGAGCGGGTGTCGAGGAGTCCGCCGTACTCGCGGGCGAACGGCACGCCCTGCGCGACGCACTGGTCGATGATCTCGACGGAGATCTGCGCGAGCCGGTGGACATTGGACTCACGGGCCCGGAAGTCGCCGCCCTTGACGGTGTCGTAGAAGAGGCGGTGGACCGAGTCGCCGTCGTTGCGGTAGTTCTTGGCCGCGTTGACGCCGCCCTGGGCGGCGATGGAGTGGGCGCGGCGCGGGGAGTCGGAGTAGCAGAACTGGACGACGTGGTAGCCCTGTTCGGCGAGCGTGGCGCCGGCGGAGCCGCCCGCGAGACCGGTGCCGACGACGATCACGGTGTGCTTGCGCCGGTTCGCGGGGTTGACCAGCTTGGCCTGGAAGCGGCGGGTGTCCCAGCGCTCGGCGACGGGCCCGGCGGGGGCCTTGGCGTCGGCGAGCGGCTCGCCCGTCGAGTAGTCGGTGTAATCGATCACGTCAGCTCACTGCTCCGGTCATGACGGCGACGGGTACGGAGACGAAGCCCACGGTCAGCGCGAGGGCGAGGCCGTTGGCGAGGAACTTCAGGAGCCGCTCGCGGCGCGCGTTGCCGACGCCGAGGGTCTGCGCGGCGCTCCAGAAGCCGTGCCGGACATGCAGGCCGACGGCCAGCATCGCGACGATGTAGACGACGTTGCCGTACCAGGTGGAGAAGGTGTCGACGACGTTCTGGTACGGCTTGCCCTCCTCGAAGCCGCCGGGGTGCACGGTCCCGGTGGTCAGGTCGAGCACGTGCCAGACGATGAAGAGGCCGACGATGATCCCGCCCCAGCGCATCGTGCGGGTGGCGTAGGAGGCGCGCTTGCGGCGGTGGACGTAGCCGGTCGGGCGGGCCTTGATGTCGCGGCGGCTCAGCTGGTACGCCGAGACGGCGTGGCCGACGACGGCGGCGAGCAGCACGATCCGGACCAGCCACAGGGCCCAGGAGTAGTGCAGGACCGGGGCGCCCATGACGCGCAGCCAGTGGCCGTAGGCGTTGAACTCCTCGGGGCCGAAGAAGACCTTCAGATTGCCCATCACATGGGCGACGAGGTAGCCGAGCATGATCAGGCCGCTGACGGCCATGACGGTCTTCTTGCCGATCGTCGACGCCCAGAAGCCGCCGGAGGGGCGTGGTGATCCTTGGGTGGACGGCCGTCGGTCCGTCCTGGTTGCCAGAGCCATGCCCCCGACGCTAGATCCGGAGGTCCCGAGAGGTCCAAGACATGGTCCGGCTGATCTCGATAGGCTGAGCCTATGCAGTTCCAGCAGCTCCAGTACTTCGTGGCCGTGGCGGAGACGCGGCACTTCACCCGGGCCGCCGAGCGGGTGCACGTCTCCCAGCCCTCGCTCTCGCAGCAGATCAGGGCCCTGGAGAAGGAGCTGGGGGCGGAGCTGTTCAGCCGGGCACGGGGGAACATCGCGCTGACCGACGCGGGCGAGGCGCTGCTGCCGCTGGCCCGGCGGATCCTCGCGGACACCGACACCGCCCGGCACGAGGTGCAGGAGCTGGTGCAGCTGCGGCGCGGCCGGGTCAGGCTCGGGGCGACGCCCAGCCTCTGTACGGGGCTGCTGCCGGACGTGCTGCGGGCCTTCCACGACCGGCACCCGGGGATCCGGCTGCTCATCGAGGAGGGCGGCTCGCACGATCTCGTACGGCAGCTGGCGCGCGGCGCGCTGGACCTGGCCCTCGTGGTGCTGCCGCTGCCGACGGCGTCACCGGCGCTGACGACGGTGGAGCTGTTCCGGGAGGACCTGGTGGCGGTGTCGGCGGCGACGGCCCCCGCGCCGGCCTCCGGCGGGCCGATGCGGATCACCGACCTGCGGGACCGGCCGCTCGTGATGTTCCGGCACGGCTACGACCTGCGGGACCTGACGGTGGCGGCCTGCCGCGCGGAGGGCTTCGAGCCGTCGTTCACGGTGGAGGGCGGCGAGATGGACGCGGTCCTCGGCTTCGTACGGGCCGGGCTCGGCATGGCGGTGGTCCCCCGCATGGTCGCCGACCGCGCGGCCGGCGACCTGCGCGTCACCCCGCTCGCCCCGCCCGGCCTGCGCCGCACGATCGCGCTCGCGCACCGCTCGGACGTGGCCCCGCCGCGGGCGGCCCGGGAGCTCCAGCGGATGCTCCTGGACACCCGGGGCGCGCCGGGCGGCCCCTAGGCCGCTCGGTCGCGCCAGACCGGGCCGGCCCCCGGTCAGACCGCGTCCGCCAGCGACAGCGTGTGCAGCCGGTCCGGCGGCCCCGGGCGCGCGTAGTACCAGCCCTGGGCGGTGTCGCAGCCGATCTCCCGCAGCTGCGCCGCCTGCGCGCCGGTCTCCACGCCCTCCACGGTCACGGCCAGCTCCAGGCTGTGCGCGAGCGCCACTATCCCCTCGACGATCTTGACGTCGACCGGGTCGGCGGGCTGCTGCTGCATGCTCCGGGTGAAGGAGCGGTCCAGCTTGAGCACGCTCACCGGCAGCCGGCGCAGGTTCGCCAGGTTCGAGTAGCCCGTGCCGAAGTCGTCGAGCGCGATGTCGACGCCCATCTCGGCGAGCTGCCGCAGCGGCTTGAGCAGGTCCTCGTCCGCGCCGATCAGCGCCGACTCGGTGAGCTCCAGGCAGAGCGCGCCGGGCTCCAGGCCGGAACGCTCCAGGACGTCGACGGTGTCGGCGACGAGCCTCGGGTGGTGCAGCTGGGTCGGCGACAGGTTGACGTTGATCCGCAGCGGGCCGCCGTCGGAGTGCCGGGTCTGCCAGAACCTGGCCTGCCGGACGGCCTCTTCGAGCACCCAGCGGCCGAGCGGCACGATCAGCCCGGTGTGCTCGGCGAGCGGGATGAACCGGTCCGGCCCGAGCACCCCGTGCTGCGGGTGGCACCAGCGGACGAGCGCCTCCGCGCCGTGCACGCTGCCGTCGCCGAGGTGCACCAGCGGCTGGTACTCGATGAAGAACTCGCCGCGCTCCAGCGCGGCCGGCAGCGCGGTGGTCAGCCCGTGCCGGGTGATCGCGCGGGCGTCCGCCTCCGCGTCGGCGAACTCGAACCGGTTGCCGCCCGCCGACTTGGCCCGGTACATGGTGATGTCGGCGCTGCGCAGCACCTCCGCCGGGGTGCGTTCGCCGGCCGGGCCCTCGACGATGCCGATGCTGCCGCGCACGGTGAGCTCGCGGCCCTCGATCCGGATCGGCGCGGCGAGCGCGTGCAGGATGCGGTGGGCGAGGTCGGCGACGCAGTCGGTGTTCTCCGTGGCGGTCGCGAGCGCGACGAACTCGTCCCCGCCGAGCCGCGCCACCATCTCGCCGGGCAGGGTCGCGCAGCCCTGCAGCCGGTCGGCGACCTCGACGAGCAGCCGGTCGCCGGCCGAGTGGCCGAGGCTGTCGTTGATGGCCTTGAAGCCGTCGAGGTCGAGGTAGCAGAGCCCGAAGCGGGTGCCGTCGGTCGGGCCGAGCGCCTTCTCCAACCGTTCGAAGAACAGGGTCCGGTTGGGCAGCCCCGTCAGCGCGTCGTGCGTGGCCTCGTACCGCAGCCGCAGGTTGAGCAGCCGGCGCTCGGTGGTGTCCTCCATCAGCGCGAGCTGGTACTGCGGGCGGCCCTCGGCGTCGCGCAGCAGAGAGACCGTCAGATTGGTCCACAGAACGGTGCCGTCGGTGCGGTAATAGGGCTTCTCCACGCGGTAGTTCTCGCGCTCGCCGCGGACCAGTTCGCCGTACAGCTTCCAGACGTGCGGGGCGTCCTCGGGGTGGCCCCAGTCCTGGACGTTGCGGCTGCGCACGGTGTGTTCGAGGCCGCCGAACATCCGGGTGAGGGTCTCGTTGACCTCCAGGACGTTGCCGTCGAGGTCGGCGATGCCGATGCCGACGGCCGCCCCGTCGAACACCGCCCGGAACCGGGTCTCGGTGGCGTGCAGGGCGATCTCGGCGGCGCTGCGGGCGGACAGCGCGGAGTGGGCGATGGCCTCCTGCTCTCTGAGGGTCCGCTCGCGCAGCGCTTTGGAGAAACCGGCGGCCATGGAGTGCTGGAGCCGCGCGCAGCGGGCCCGTGCCTCCTCGGATATCTGCCCGCCGTCCGCGCCGCAGTAGAGCACGAGGTACGAGTCGACGACGCCGAGGCTGCGCTGGAGCACCTCGGGGTCGGTGCAGTGGGCGGCGACGAGACCGGCCCCGGCGCGCTGCGCGGCGGCGGTGGCGGAGTGGTCGTACGTCCGCGCGTGCAGCGCGTCGCACAGTTCGCGGGCCAGCGGAAGCAGATGCTCCGCGACCTCGGCGCGGGTCAGCGACGTGGCGGTGACCGGGAAGACCGCCCGGCTCCAGATCGTCGTGAACCGACGGAGTCTGTCCTCCGGATCGTCCGGTTCCGCACCGGGTCCGGGGGTCTGCGGCGGCACGCTCACGCCTTGCGCCCCACCCCTGCGAAGCCGGAGAACGCGAAGGGATCCTCCTGGTCGAGGGGGCCTTCCGGGCGCCATCGCGGCATCGAGACCAGTCCGGGCTCGACGAGGTCCCAGCCGTCGAAGAAGGCGGCGATCTCCTCGCGGGAGCGCATCACGAGCGGGCTGCGGGTGTTGCGGTAGACGTCGACCGTGCCGGACGCCTGCTCCTCGGGGACGGGGACGCCCTCGTAGGAGGCGTGGGTGAGGACGAGGAGGCTCCCGGGGGCGAGGGCCTCGGTGAGCTCGGCGACGGCCCGGCGGGGGTCGTCCTGGTCCTCCAGGAAGTGCAGCACGGCGACCAGGAGCAGCGCCACCGGCCGGTCGAGATCGAGCAGTTCGCCGACCTCGGGGCTGCCGAGGATGTCGCGCGGCTTGCGCAGGTCGGCGGAGACGACCGCCGCCCCCTCGACGCCGTCGAGGACGGCGCGGCTGTGGGCGACGGCGACCGGGTCGTGGTCGACGTAGACGACCCGGGCCTCGGGGTCGGCCTGCTGGGCGACCTCGTGGACGTTGCCGAAGGTCGGTATGCCGGAGCCGATGTCGAGGAACTGGGTGACGCCCTCGTCCATCGCGAAGCGCACGGCGCGGCGCATGAACGCCCGGTTCGCCTGCATGATCTTGGGGAGTCCCGGCATGAACTCCATAGCCTTTCGGGCCGCTTCGCGATCGACCTCGAAATTGTGCGAGCCGCCCAGATAGAAGTCGTACATTCGGGACACGCTCGGCACCGAAATGTCGATGCCGGGCGGAGCCCAGGCGGGACGCTCCATCGATGTCTCCAACAAGTCGCCTCGGAGGTGCGGCCATGTGTTCGTGACCGGTGTTCGAAGCGAGGCTACTGATCGCCCGCCAAGAGAGCGAGTGGAAACGGAAATTAGCGGTCCGTTCTTGGTCACACACCATTGGCATGTGCGACCGACTCGCGCTCACGCATGGGCGATCGGCCCGCCCTCGCGCGTGGGGTGCGAGGACGGGCCGACGGGTCGGAAGCGCGGCGGGGGAGTTACTTGGGCGCTCCGACCAGCTTTCCCTGGGGCGAGACGGCGTACCATGTCCCGCCCACGCCCTGGCCGTTGGTGTCGCCGGGCGCCTCGTCACCGGCGAAGGTGTAGATCGGCCAGCAGTCGATGGTCTGCTGCTTGATGCCGTCGGGCCGGGCGAAGGTGACGAACCCCTTCTTGGTGATGCCCTTGGTGTCGTTCTTCTCCACCGGCGCGACGACCGGCCACTTCTCCAAGCAGGCCCCGGTGCAGGCCGTCTTCATGGGCCAGGCGGAATCCTTCTTGAAGCGGTAGACCGTCATTCCGCGGGAATCCACGACGATCTCGCCGAGCTTGGGGTCCTTGCGCACGGAGAGGCCGGCGAGGTCCGTTCCGGATTCCTGGCCGGAATCATTCCCTCCGCCTTCTCCGCCCGCCGGAGCGGCCTTCTTGCCGTCCGGTGCGGCGGCGAACCAGGTGCCGCCCACGCCCTGCCCGTTGGCGTCGCCGGGCTTGGTGTCCTTGGCGAAGCGGTACATCGGCCAGCCGCCGACCGTGAGCTGCTTGCTGCCGTCGGTCCGGGTCACCTCGCCGAGCAGCGAGGCGTCGATGCCGGCCGGCGGCTTGGCGCCGGTCGGGCTCACCACCGGCCAGGCCTTGGCGCATTCGCCCTCGCAGGTGGCCGTGGGCGGGCTCGCCGAGTCCTTGTCGAAGCGGTAGAGGGTGAAGCCCTCGGCGTCGGTGAGGACCTTGCCGAGCTTCTTGCCGTCCCAGACGGCCAGTTGACCCGCGGGCTTCGCCGCGCCGCCCGTCGAGCCCGAGCCGTACTCCCCCGAGCCGTAGCCCTCGCCGGGCGCGGCGGCCGGGTTGGCCGCTCCGGCGGGCGCTCCGCCCAGGCCCTGCTCCCCCTTGTCCTGGCCGCACGCCGTGGTCAGCGTGAGCACGGCCGCGGCCGTCGCTGCGAGCGAGATCTTCCGCCAGGTCTTCATGTCAACTCCCGTTCGATGAGTACCGGTTGTCGGCGGCCCCCGTGTGCCGCTCCTGGTCATGGGTACGGGCCGGACCCCCGGGTGTGCTCAACGCGGAACGAAAAAGTTTCCTGCGGCCGTCAAACACGGCGTCGCGAGATCCGCTCCATCCGGCGAATCCGAGGGCGTTCCGCTCCGCCTGGGGACGGGCTGTGATCATGCTCGACGGCGTGTCTGTGTACGTTTCACTCGTCTCGCGGCCGCTGGCCGCCGTGGCGCTGCTGTGGCTGCTCGCCGCCCCGGTCCCCGCCGCGGCCGACGCCTGCGCCTACGCCTCGATCGGGCCGGGCGGCTCGGACGTGGTCGCCAGCGCCGGGCCGGGCGCCGTCTGCAAGCCGACTCCGACCCCGAAGCCGCCGCCCGCGCCCACGCCGAAGCCCACCACCCCTGCGCCGCAACCCCCGC
>NZ_DATCVQ010000660.1:0-8130 GCF_036566765.1 Streptomyces sp. | reverse complement strand
GAACGCGGCCGCCGGCCACTCCCCCGGCCCGGTCACCGCGACCGCCACGACGGCGCCCGCGAGCGCCCCGGCGGGCGCGCCGGTGAGCAGGGTCCGGACGGCGGACGGCCGGTCGCCCAGTCCGAGCCAGGTGTACGCCCGGTGGGACAGCGCCTGGTTCCACACCCAGCCGGTCACCGCTCCGGCGAGCAGCGGCACGGTCCCGGAGGGCAGCGCGAACCGCCCGGGCGGCCCTGAGAGCAACGGCGCGCCGAGCACGTACGCGAGCCCCGGCAGCGCGAACACCAGCCCCCGCAGCAGACACCCCCCGAGCCCCGCGTACCAGGGCGAGGCCGCCGCGGCCTCGGGCTCGGGGTGCCGCCGCTCGACCCGCGCGTACAGCTCCTCGGCGAGCGCGAACGAGTCCGCGCGCCCGTAGGTGAACCGGATGTGCTCGTCCGTCATCCCGTCGGACTCGAGGATCGCCGCGATCTCGTCGGGATGCACGGCGACGGCCGCCAACGCCCCGATCCGATCGGCGAGTTCGTCGAGCGGGTCACGGGCGAGGTCGAGGGAGTCGGCGAGGTCGAGGGAGTCGGCGAGGTCGGGGGAGCCCGCGGCGGCGCACCGCACGTCCGCGACGCCTCCGCGCGGGCGCGGAATCGTCGGCAACGTGTCGCCATGAGCGCCCGGTTTCAGCCAGAGCGAGCCGCTCATGACAGGGCGCCTTCGTCGGCGAGGTCCTGGCGCCAGAGGTCCTCGCGCCAGGGGTCGGCGAGGCGGGTCGTCCAATCGGCCGCCGAAGGCGGGGGCTCGGGGTCGCCGGACAGTTCTCGGTAGATGCTGCGGAAGCCGTCCACCGAGCGGTGCAGAGTGAAGCGGTCGACTACGCGTTGGCGGGCGCGGCGGCCCAGTTCGGCGCGGCGGGGGGCGTCGCGGAGCAGGTCCACGATCGCCGCGGCCATCACCGCCGGTTCCCGGGGCGGCACCACCAGGCCCGTGTCCCCGACTGCCTCGCGCACCCCGCCCACGTCCGTCGAGACCGTGGCCCGGCCGCAGGACATCGCCTCGATCAGCGAGAAGGGGAAGCCCTCGCTGATCGAGGAGAGCATCACCACGTTCCCCGCCGCGTAGGCCCGGGCCACGTCGGAGACCCGGCCCTCGTACGTGATCCCGTGCGCCACGCCCAGCTCCGCGGCGAGCTTCTCCAGCCGGGTCCGGTAGTCCTCGCCGCCCGCCGGCACCGGGCCGAACAACCGGAGCCGCAGCTCGGGGAGTTCGGCGCGGGCGATGGCGTACGCCCGGATCAGAGTCTCCAGGTCCTTGATGGGGTCGATGCGGCCGGCCCAGCTCAGCGTGGGCGTCTCCGGCTCGGGCCCGGCGTACGGGAAGGCGCGCGGGTCGACACCGTTGTAGACGGTCCGGATGCGGTCGGCGGGTGCGCCGCCCCGCTCCTCCCAGCGCCGGTTGTACTGGTTGCACGGGGTGATCAGGTCGGCCCGTACGTAGCCGAGCGTGTTGAGCTCGCGGTAGAAGGCGAGCAACAGCGCCTTGACCGGCCAGCGCTGGGCTTCCGTGCGGTAGCCGAGATAGCGCTCGCGCAGATAGATGCCGTGCTCGGTGAGCAGGAACGGCACGCCCTCGAAGTGCTGGGCGACGAGCGCGGGCAGCGTCGCCAGGCCGCTGGAGACGGCGTGCGCGACGCCGTCCGGGGATATCCGGGCGGAGAGCGGGCGCAGCGCGTGCTCCAGCAGATCGGTGGCGGTCAGGGCGTCGTGGACGGTGGGCCGGGCCGCGGCCGTCGGCAGGTGCGGCATGGACCAGATCCACATCAGGGAGCGCAGCACCGTCTCGGTGCGCAGCGCCGCGGTGAGCCGACCGCGCTGGGCGAGCGCGGCCAGCGCGTACAGGCCCTCGCCGAAGTCGCAGCCGGCGGAGGGGTCGAGGAGCGACAGCAGGAAGCGCTCGTACACGTCCACGAAGCCGCGGCGCTCCCGGCCCACCAGGGGCCGGCGCGGGGCCGGCCCCGGGCCCCACAGCGGGAAGGCCGTGTGGCGGCGGACGTTGCGCGGCAGCTCCCAGGCGACCGGCTCGCGGCCGCTGCCGGTGAGCGAGAGTACGGAGAAGTCGACCTCCGGCATGCCACGGACGAGTTGGTCGCACCAGGTGCTCACGCCCCCGTGGACGTGCGGATAGGTGCCTTCGGTGAGCATGGTGACGTGACGGCCGCTGCCCGGCATGTGCGTGTCCCCCCAAGGACGTACGTGCGGTGCTGCTACTCGGTCGGGAGCTTGAGCGTGATCGCGGTCTGCAGCGCCTCGGGGCCGGTCCAGTCCGAGCGCGCCCCGGCGTACGGCGTTCCGAACGCCGCGGTGCCGAGCAGGAGTTGCTTGCGGGTGCCCTCGGGCGCAGTGACCGGGGCGGTCACCCCGGACGGCGTCTTCACGGTGACCGTGTTCCCGATCCGGTACGCGGTGACCCGCCCCTCGGCGAGAGCCTTCTCCCAGGCGGCGCGGCGGCCGAGCTCCGTGCCGACGTCCCGGTGACGCGGGTTGACCAGCGGGGTGTTGTCGGCGAACAGGGCCCGGTAGTCGGCGAGGACCCGGTCGAGCACGGGGTAGAGCAGCCGTTCCTCGGCGAGGTTGGACTGGTGGACGTAGTGCGGCCGGGGGTCGCCCGACACGATGTGGGAGAGCGCGGTGCGCGCCTCCTGCGGGACGATGTGCCGGGCGTATCCGTTGGCGGGGTCGAGCGGGGCGGGCAGGCAGGTGCTGGCCGGGTTGGACTCGCAGACGCCGCTGCCGCCGTCGGCCCGCGAGGTGTAGATCCAGTTGTACTCGTCGGTCATCTCGGCGGCGGTGCCCACGTTGTAGTACACGTTCATCGGGTGCCGGGGGACGGTCTTCGAGCCGCCGACGGTCCGCTGGGACGGCTCGCGGGAGTTGTCGCTGGCCACCCATTTCACGCCGTTGTCGGCGAGCGCGCCGGCCAGGTTCGGGTTGTCGACGGGCTGCTGCGGCAGGGTCTTGAGTCCGGAGTGCTCACCGGTCACCAGCTCGCCGCGGTCCACGGACAGGCCCTTCCCGAGGGCCCAGTCGTGGTTGTTCCGGATCTGCGCGGAGATCGCCGACCGGCCGGTCCACAGGGTGTTCCCGGCGGCGTCCTTCGCGCAGCTCCAGGGGACGGTGGCGGTGTCCTGCACGCAGCCGAGGAAGGGGTGGGTGTAGGTGTGGTTGACCCAGCGGTACTGGGCGCGGTCGGCGATCAACCGGGCGGCGAGCGGGTCCGCGTTGCCGTGCTCGGTCTTCCACTGCTCGCCCTGGCCGCCGTTGTAGACCATGTCGAGGGTGAAGCCGGCGGACTTCTGCCAGGCGGCGGCGTACACGGCGTCGGCGGCGGTCATCCGGATCGCGTCGGCGTCCTGCCCGTCGCCCCCCGCGCAGTCGAGGTCGCCGGGGGTGCAGTTCCGCTCGCTGTTCCAGCGGGCGTCGGGCGCGAAGACGTCGTCGACGTGGACGGAGAAGTAGCTGCGGCTGCGGCCGAGGTGGACGCCCTGGGTGAGCCATTCGACGATGCCGCGGGCGAGCGCCCGGAACTGCCGCTGGTGCTGGTTGTAGGCGAAGGTGACGACGAGCTCGCGGCGGCCGTCGTGCGCGTACTCGCCGACCAGGCTCGCCCGGCCGCCGCCCTCCGCCGGCACGTCGAGATAGCTGGTGTAGCCGGCGCGGGGGCGGCCCGCGTAGCCGTAGCTCTCGGCGATCGCGGGGTCGTTGTCCTCGAAGGCCACCGGCCCGTCGAGGTGCCGGAACGGCCCGGCCTTCCCCGCCGCGGTGACGGAGGCGGTGACGCCGTCCAGGACGCCGGACCAGCCGCCCTCGCTCGTCCAGTCCAAGCCGACGCCGGGGTGGGCCCAGGTGTACGCGTCGACCTGCGGGATCCCGAAGGTCCGCTCGTACGCGGCGAGCGCGGTGTGCTCCGCCGAGTCGGGGCCGAACGGCGTCTCGTGCGGCAGCACGACGCCCTGGTACTTGGCGCGGGGCCGGCCGTCGACCGTGTCGCTGAGGAAGTCGGCGTCGACGACCGGGCGGCCCGGGTCGGTCAGGTCCAGCGTTCGGTACGGCACTCCGGTGGCGCGCAGCTCGGCGGCGATCGCCCCGACGGTGCCGCTGCCGTCGTCCACGACGAGGACGGTGAGGTCGATCCGCGGGACGGGCGCGGCGGCGGCCGGTCCGGCGGTGGGCACGACGGTGGCGAGCAGCGCGGCGGCGACCAGAGCCGCTCTCCGGGCCGTTCTGGGCATGCGGGACCTGTACGGGTCCATCGGCTGGTTCCCCCCTCGGCAGGCCGCGGCCCCTTCGAAGCGGGGGCAGACCTGTGGAGATGATGCGAAGGCGCGGGTGCCGCGCTTGCATGGACGAGGCGAGTGTCGCCGAGCCCGTGGAGCTTGCGGGGTAAACGTGGAACAGACACCACGGATGAGTGAACCGCCGCCGCCGTGAGCGAACCGGACGAGCGAGCGTAGGCTCGTTCACGGCGGTTCCCGGGCCGAAATACCATGCGGCGGGCACGGTCGGCCCATCCCTCGACCGCACAGAACTCAATGGAAGCGAGAATTCACCACCGTGACTGCTCTCACTCTCAGCACTGCCGGCGCGGCGACGCTGCGCGCCGACGCCCTTGTGGTCGGCGTCGCCAAGTCCGGTAAGGGGCTCGTCGTCGCGCCCGGCGCCGAGGCCGTCGACGCGGCGTTCGACGGAAAGCTCGCCGCCGTCCTGGAGACGCTGGGCGCCTCCGGCGCCGAGGGTGAGGCGACCAAGCTGCCCGCCCCGGCCGGGGTCAAGTCCCCCGTCGTGCTCGCCGTCGGCCTCGGCTCCGCCCCGGAGGGCGACGCGGAGTACGCCGCCGAGGCGCTGCGCCGCGCCGCCGGCACCGCCGCCCGCGTGCTGCACGGCACGAAGAAGGCCGGCTTCGCGCTGCCCGTCGGCTCCGTCGAGGACGCCGAGGCGATCGCGGAGGGCGCGCTGCTCGGTGCGTACGCCTACACCGCGTACCAGGACCAGAACGGCAAGAACGGCAAGAAGCCGCTCGCCGAGGTGGCGCTGCTCGGCGCGAAGCCCCGCGACAAGGCCTTCAAGGCCGCCGCGGAGCGCGCGCAGGTGGTCGCCGAGGAGCTCAACCGCGCCCGCGACCTGATCAACATGCCGCCGAACGACCTCTACCCCGAGACGTTCGCCGCCCTCGTCGCCGCCGCGGGCAAGGAGCACGGCCTCAAGGTGCAGGTGCTCGACGAGAAGGCGCTCGAGAAGGGCGGCTACGGCGGCATCCTCGGCGTCGGCAAGGGCGCCGTGCGCGGCCCGCGCCTGGTGAAGGTCGCCTACACCCACCCGGAGGCGGAGAAGACCCTGGCCCTGGTCGGCAAGGGCATCACCTACGACTCGGGCGGCATCTCGCTGAAGCCGGCCGGCCACAACGAGACGATGAAGTGCGACATGAGCGGCGCCGCCGCCGTGTTCGCCGCCGTCGTCGCGGCCGCCCGCCTCGGCCTCGCCGTGAACGTCACCGGCTGGCTGGCGCTCGCCGAGAACATGCCGTCCGGCTCGGCCACCCGCCCCGGCGACGTGCTGCGCATGTACAGCGGCAAGACCGTCGAGGTCCTCAACACCGACGCCGAGGGCCGCCTGGTCCTGGCCGACGCGCTGACCCGGGCCTCCGAGGAGAACCCGGACGCGATCGTCGACGTGGCGACCCTGACCGGCGCGATGGTCCTGGCGCTCGGCAACCGCACCTTCGGCGTCATGGCCAACGACGACGCCTTCCGCACCGAGATCCACGAGATCGCGGAGGAGGTCGGCGAGCCGTCCTGGCCGATGCCGCTCCCGGCCGACCTGCGCAAGGGCATGGACTCCCCCACCGCGGACATCGCCAACATGGGCGAGCGGATGGGCGGCGGCCTGGTCGCCGGTCTGTTCCTGCAGGAGTTCGTCGGCGAGGGCATCACCTGGGCCCACCTGGACATCGCCGGCCCGGCCTTCCACGAGGGCGCGCCGTACGGCTACACCCCCAAGGGCGGCACCGGCTCCTCGGTGCGCACCCTGGTGAAGCTGGCCGAGCGCACCGCCGAGGGCGACCTGGGCTGATCCCCGCCCGTGTGTGACGAAGTCCGCCCCCGGCCACCCGGCCGGGGGCGGATTTCGTCCTCCCTGCGGATTCCGCAGCGGCCGACCACGGAATCCGTACGTTCGTACGCCGCGGTAACCCCCGCGTACGGACGATCGCCCCGTCTCAGACCGCGGCCCCGCGTCCCGTGTTCCGGCAACAAGTGCGAAGATGGGTTCTCGGCAGGACAGGGCCCCCACCACAGGGCCGACATAAAGCGGCCGAACACCAGCCGCCGCCCGGTCACAGCAGACCGGCGACCGGCGCACATGCATGGAGGACGTGACGTGGCGAACGACGCCAGCACCGTTTTCGACCTAGTGATCCTCGGCGGCGGTAGCGGCGGTTACGCCGCGGCGCTGCGCGGAGCGCAGCTGGGCCTGGACGTCGCACTGATCGAGAAGAACAAGCTCGGCGGCACCTGCCTGCACAACGGCTGCATCCCCACGAAGGCCCTGCTGCACGCCGGAGAGGTCGCCGACCAGGCGCGCGAGGCGGAGCAGTTCGGTGTCAAGGCCACCTTCGAGGGCATCGACATCAAGGCCGTGCACAAGTACAAGGACGACGTGATCTCGGGCCTGTACAAGGGTCTGCAGGGTCTCGTCGCCTCCCGCAAGGTGACGTACATCGAGGGCGCCGGCCGGCTCTCCTCCCCGACCTCGGTCGACGTGGACGGCCGTCGCGTCGAGGGCCGCCACGTCCTGCTGGCCACCGGCTCCGTGCCGAAGTCGCTGCCGGGTCTGGAGATCGACGGCAACCGCATCATCTCCTCGGACCACGCGCTGACCCTGGACCGGGTCCCGGAGTCCGCGATCATCCTCGGCGGCGGCGTCATCGGCGTCGAGTTCGCCTCCGCGTGGAAGTCCTTCGGCACCGACGTGACGGTGATCGAGGGCCTGAAGCACCTCGTCCCGGTCGAGGACGAGAACAGCTCGAAGCTTCTTGAGCGCGCCTTCCGCAAGCGCGGCATCAAGTTCAACCTCGGCACCTTCTTCCAGTCCGCCGAGTACACCGACAGCGGCGTCAAGGTCACGCTGGCCGACGGCAAGACCTTCGAGGCCGAGGTCCTCCTGGTCGCCATCGGCCGCGGCCCGGTCTCCTCCGGTCTCGGTTACGAGGAGCAGGGCGTCGCGATGGACCGCGGCTACGTCCTGGTCGACGAGTACATGCGTACCAACGTGCCCACGATCTCGGCGGTCGGCGACCTCGTCCCGACGCTCCAGCTGGCCCACGTCGGCTTCGCCGAGGGCATCCTGGTGGCCGAGCGGCTGGCCGGTCTGAAGACCGTTCCGATCGACTACGACGGCGTGCCGCGGGTGACGTACTGCCACCCCGAGGTCGCCTCCGTCGGCATCACCGAGGCCAAGGCCAAGGAGATCTACGGTGCGGACAAGGTCGTCGCCCTGAAGTACAACCTGGCGGGCAACGGCAAGAGCAAGATCCTCAACACCGCCGGCGAGATCAAGCTCGTCCAGGTGAAGGACGGTGCCGTGGTCGGCGTCCACATGGTCGGCGACCGCATGGGCGAGCAGGTCGGCGAGGCCCAGCTGATCTACAACTGGGAGGCGCTGCCGGCCGAGGTCGCCCAGCTCATCCACGCCCACCCGACGCAGAGCGAGGCGCTCGGCGAGGCGCACCTGGCCCTTGCGGGCAAGCCGCTGCACGCACACGACTGATCCCTCGGTCGACGAAGCGACGATCACAGACTTCCGCAATTCGTAAGGAGCAACCGAAACCATGGCGGTTTCCGTAACCCTTCCGGCGCTCGGCGAGAGCGTCACCGAGGGCACCGTCACCCGCTGGCTGAAGGCCGAGGGTGAGCGTGTAGAGGCCGACGAGCCGCTGCTCGAGGTGTCGACCGACAAGGTCGACACCGAGATCCCCTCCCCCGCCGCCGGCATCCTGGCCTCCATCAAGGTCGCCGAGGACGAGACGGTCGAGGTCGGCGCAGAGCTGGCCGTCATCGACGACGGCACGGGCGCGCCCGCTGCCGCC
>NZ_DATCVQ010000659.1:0-3578 GCF_036566765.1 Streptomyces sp. | reverse complement strand
CCCGCCCCGGCGCTCCCGTCCGCCGGCCGCCGGTCCGGGCCCTGCCCCCGCACGCCCTGTTCGCCGAGCGCCTGCTCGCCGTCCTGAGCGGCGAACGCCCCGTCCACTGGATGCTGGGCCAGACCGTCGGCCCGGCGTACGAGCAGCTCGTCCAGCTGGCTCCGACGACCCCGTTCGGCGGCCCGGGCGGCGTCCGCCCCGTCGTGCGCAGCTGCCGCGTCCAGTCGCTCCCGGGCGGCCTGGAGGCCTTCGCCAGCGTCGCCACCGGCGACAGGGTCCGCGCCATGGCCTTCCGGCTCGAACCGGGCGCCGACCGCCGCTGGCGCTGCGCGGCCGTCGAGCTGGACGACCTTCGCGACCTTCCCCGGCGCGAGGCCGACCGCGCCCCGGGCCGCGAGCCGGGCGTCCGTGACCCCCGTCGCGTGCCCGCCCAGACCCGCCGCTCCCCCGCCCCGCAGGAATGACGAAGGGGCCGGCCACCCGATCCGGGTGCCGGCCCCTACCGTCGTCCTGAAACGGACTACTTCTTGCGACGGCGGCCGCCGCCGCCCTTCTGCGCCTTGCGGCGCTCCGCGCGGGTCATCCCGTCGCCGCCCGCGGCCTCGTCGGACGCCCAGTCGCCCTCGACGACCGATCCGTCGCCGTCGACCTTGGGCGCGGTGAAGTGCAGCCGGTCCGGACGCTGCGGCGCGTCCAGGCCCTTGGCGCGGATCTCCGGACGCCCGGCGCCCTGCTTCTCGAGCGAGGGCTTCTCCGCCGCGTCCTGCACCGGGACCTCCTCGACCTGCTGCTCGACCTGGACCTCCAGGTTGAACAGGTAGCCGACGGACTCCTCCTTGATGCCCTCCATCATCGCGGAGAACATGTCGAAGCCCTCGCGCTGGTACTCGACCAGGGGGTCCTTCTGCGCCATCGCGCGCAGGCCGATGCCCTCCTGGAGGTAGTCCATCTCGTAGAGGTGCTCGCGCCACTTGCGGTCGAGCACGGACAGGACCACGCGGCGCTCCAGCTCACGCATGATCTCCGAGCCGAGCTGCTGCTCGCGGGCGTCGTACTGCTCGTGGATGTCGTCCTTGACCGACTCGCCGATGAACTCGGCGGTGATCCCGGCACGGTCGCCCGCCGCGTCCTCCAGCTCGTCCGGCGTGACCTTCACCGGGTAGAGCTGCTTGAACGCGTTCCACAGCCGGTCGAGGTCCCACTCCTCCGCGAAGCCCTCGGCGGTCTCCTGGCGGATGTAGTCGTCGATCGTGTCGTCCATGAAGTGGCGCACCTGCTCGTGCAGGTCCTCGCCCTCCAGGACGCGGCGACGCTCGCCGTAGATGACCTCACGCTGCCGGTTGAGGACCTCGTCGTACTTCAGGACGTTCTTGCGCGTCTCGAAGTTCTGGCCCTCGACCTGGGACTGGGCGGAGGCGATGGCGCGGGTGACCATCTTGTTCTCGATCGGCACGTCGTCCGGCACGTTGGCCATCGCCATCACGCGCTCGACCATCGCCGCCTTGAACAGGCGCATCAGGTCGTCGCCGAGGGAGAGGTAGAAGCGGGACTCGCCCGGGTCGCCCTGACGGCCGGAACGACCGCGCAGCTGGTTGTCGATCCGGCGCGACTCGTGGCGCTCGGTGCCCAGCACGTACAGCCCGCCGAGCTCCTTGACCTCCTCGAACTCCGCCTTGACGGCCTTCTCGGCGCGCTCCAGGGCGCCGGGGAGGGCCGCGGCCCACTCCTCGACGTGCTCGACCGGGTCCAGGCCCGCCTGGCGCAGCTCGGCCTCGGCGAGGTCGTCCGGGTTGCCGCCGAGCTTGATGTCGGTGCCTCGTCCGGCCATGTTCGTGGCGACCGTGACGGCGCCCTTGCGGCCGGCCTGGGCGACGATGATCGCCTCACGGTCGTGCTGCTTGGCGTTGAGCACCTCGTGCTGGATGCCGCGCTTGGAGAGCTGCTGCGAGAGGTACTCGGACTTCTCGACCGACGTGGTGCCGACGAGGACCGGCTGGCCCTTCTCGTGCTTCTCCGCGATGTCGTCGACGACGGCGGCGAACTTGGCGACCTCGGTCCGGTAGATCAGGTCCGGCTGGTCGTTGCGCTGCATCGGCCGGTTCGTCGGGATCGGGACGACGCCCAGCTTGTAGATCTGGTGGAACTCGGCGGCCTCGGTCATGGCCGTACCGGTCATGCCGGAGAGCTTGTCGTAGAGACGGAAGAAGTTCTGCAGCGTGATCGTGGCGAGCGTCTGGTTCTCGTCCTTGATCGGCACCCCTTCCTTCGCCTCGATCGCCTGGTGCATGCCCTCGTTGTAGCGGCGGCCGGCGAGGATACGGCCGGTGTGCTCGTCGACGATCATGACTTCGCCGTCGATGACGACGTAGTCCTTGTCCTTCTTGAACAGTTCCTTGGCCTTGATGGCGTTGTTCAGATAGCCCACGAGCGGGGTGTTCACCGACTCGTAGAGGTTGTCGATGCCCAGCCAGTCCTCGACCTTGGCGACGCCGGCCTCGTGGATGCCGACGGTGCGCTTCTTCTCGTCGACCTCGTAGTCGCCGGTCTCCTCGATGCCCTTCAGCGGGTTGCCCGGCTCGCCCTTGGTGAGGCGGGTGACCAGCTTGGCGAAGTCGCCGTACCACTTGGTGGCCTGGTCGGCCGGGCCGGAGATGATCAGCGGCGTACGGGCCTCGTCGACCAGGATGGAGTCGACCTCGTCGACGCAGGCGTAGTTGTGGCCACGCTGGACGAGCTCGTCCTGGGACCACGCCATGTTGTCGCGCAGGTAGTCGAAGCCGAACTCGTTGTTCGTGCCGTACGTGATGTCGCAGGCGTACTGCTCGCGGCGCTGGGCCGGCGTCATGTTGGCGAGGATGCAGCCGACGTCCAGACCGAGGAACTTGTGGACGCGGCCCATCATCTCGGAGTCGCGCTCGGCCAGGTAGTCGTTGACCGTGATCAGGTGCACGCCCTTGCCGGAGAGCGCGTTGAGATACGCGGGCAGGGTGCCGACGAGGGTCTTGCCCTCACCGGTCTTCATCTCGGCCACATAGCCGAGGTGGAGGGCGGCGCCACCCATGATCTGCACGTCGTAGTGACGCTGGCCGAGCGCGCGCTTGGCAGCCTCGCGCACAGTGGCGAACGCCTCGGGCAGCAGGTCGTCCAGGCTCTCGCCGTCGGCGTACCGCTGCTTGTACTCATCGGTGAGGGCCCGCAGCTCGGCGTCGGAGAGGTCGACGAAGTCCTCTTCGATGGACTTGACCTGGTCCGCGATGCGGTGCAGCTTGCGCAGGATCTTGCCTTCGCCTGCACGCATGATCTTCGAGAGGACGGACACGGGGGTTGGTCTCCTTGCCGGTCGGGCCTGGGACGGTCGGTTTCCTTTTGGCTTGGCTGAGCAACGGCCATCGTATGCGAGGACCCTGCCGCGCCGGGAGCCTGCCGGGGGCGACGAGCGTCCGCTGCTTCAAATCTCCGTCAAAGGGGACAACGGACGGGGGTCGCGGATGGTGCCGCGTTCCACCCATGAATTGTGCGAAATGCGATCGCGCGCTCACTCACCGCATAAACGTTGGCGCTTGCGAGGAACCCACGAG
>NZ_DATCVQ010000658.1:0-9292 GCF_036566765.1 Streptomyces sp. | reverse complement strand
GGCGATCAACGGGGCGGCGAGGGCCGCGGTGGCGAGCAGCGGCGAGGGCGCGAGCGCGCGGCCGGTCTCCTCGCAGGCGAGGGCGAGTTCGGCGGGGCCGCAGCCGACGCCCCCGTACGCCTCGGGCAGCGCGAGTCCGGGCAGCCCGAGCCGCTCGGCGAGCTGGGTCCACAGCTCGGGGTCGTGTCCGGCGGCGGTGGCGACCGCGGCCCGGACCTCGTCGGGTCCGGACCGTTTGGCGAGCAGTTCCCGCAGCGTGCGGCGGATCTCGTCCTGCTCCTCGGTGAAGGCGGCGTCCATGGAGCTCCCCTCCGTATCTGACGGCCCGTCATGTTAGGCCGGGGCGGCGGGGATGCACAGGGGTACGGCGGGACTGATCGCAGGCGTACGAAGCCGGGGGTCCGACCGCACTATCTGATGTACCGTCAGATTCATGCCCACCACTTCACGGAACCGCGCCGGTCGCCGCGTCGCCGTCGTCGGCATAGCCCTGTCCGACGGCGGACGCGTCGACGAGGCCACCCCCTACGCCCTGCACGCCCAGGCCGCCCGCCGCGCCCTCGCGGACAGCGGGCTCGACCGCTCACTGATCGACGGCTTCGGCTCGGCGGGCCTCGGCACGCTCGCGCCGGTCGAGGTCGCCGAGTACCTGGGGCTGCGGCCCCGCTGGGTGGACTCGACCGCCGTCGGCGGCGCCACCTGGGAGGTCATGGCCGCGCACGCCGCCGACGCCATCGCCGCAGGTCACGCGAACGCCGTCCTGCTGGTGTACGGCTCCACGGCGCGCGCCGACATCAAGGCGCGCCGCCGCACCTCCAACCTGTCGTTCGGCGCGCGCGGGCCGCTGCAGTTCGAGGTCCCGTACGGCCACACGCTCATCGCCAAGTACGCGATGGCGGCCCGGCGGCACATGCACGAGTACGGCACGACGCTGGAGCAGCTCGCCGAGGTCGCGGTGCAGGCGCGGGCGAACGCCGCGCTCAACCCGGACGCGATGTTCCGCGAGCCGATCACGGTCGACGACGTGCTGTCCGGCCCGATGATCGCCGACCCGTTCACCAAGCTGCACTGCTGCATCCGCAGCGACGGCGGCTGCGCGGTGCTGCTCGTCGCCGAGGAGTACGTGCCGGACACGGCGAGGACGCCGGTCTGGGTGCTGGGCGCGGGCGAGCACGTCTCGCACACCACGATGTCGGAGTGGGAGGACTTCACGGTCTCCCCGGCGGCGGTGAGCGGCCGACTGGCGTTCGACCGGGCGGGGGTCCGGCCGCAGGACATCGATCTCGCCCAGATCTACGACGCCTTCACGTACATGACCTTGGTGACCCTGGAGGACCTCGGCTTCTGCGCGAAGGGCGAGGGCGGCGCGTTCGTCGAGAAGAACCGGCTGACGGTCGGCGGCGGAGGGCTGCCGGTGAACACCGACGGCGGCGGCCTGTCGGCCTGTCACCCCGGGATGCGGGGCCTGTTCCTGCTGGTGGAGGCGGTGCGGCAACTGCGCGGCGAGGCGACCGGACGACAGGTGGTGCGGGCCGACGGCAGCCTGCCGGAGCTGGCGGTGGCGTCGGGGACGGGGGGCTGGTTCTGCTCGTCGGGGACGGTGGTGCTGGGTCGGGGGTGAGGCCCTCCCGGCCCTTCTCCCGACCCTCTCCCGACCTCCCTCCCGGCCCCTCTCTCGCCTCCGCTCGAAGAATCTATACAAGCGTCATAGACAAGCGTGTAGGACATCCGTATAGTCACTGGTGCGGGGCCGGAGAGGCCCCGCACCACCCGACAAGGAGTCCTGACATGACCAGCACCGCCGCCGCTCCCGCCAAGACCGTCCTCATCTCCGGCGCTTCGATCGCGGGCCCCGCCCTCGCCCTCTGGCTGCACCGCTACGGCTTCGCCCCGACCGTCGTCGAGCGCGCCGCCGAGCTGCGCTCCGGCGGCTACAAGGTCGACATCCGCGGCACCGCGATCGAAGTCTGCCGCCGGATGGGCATCCTGGACGAGATCCGCGCCAACTCTACGGACATGGACGGCGGTTCGTACGTAGATGAGAGAGGTCGGACGGTCGGCGAGCTGCCCGCGGAGATATTCGGCGGTCGGGCCGAGGACGACGACGAGATCATGCGCGGCGACCTCTCCCGGATCCTGTACGAGCGGACCCGCGACGACGTCGAGTACCTCTTCGGCGACTCGATCGCCTCGCTCGCGGAGGACGCGGACGGCGTCGAGGTCACCTTCGAGAGCGGGACGGTACGCCGCTTCGACCTCGTCGTCGGCGCGGACGGGATGCACTCGAACACGCGGCGGCTGGTCTTCGGCGACGAGCGCCAGTTCAAGCGCCACCTCGGCGCGTACATCTCCATCTTCACCGCCCCCAACCACCTGGGCCTCCAGCAGTGGGAGACGTACCACGCGATCCCGCACAAGCTGATCTCGGTCTACAGCTCGGCCGGCGAGACCACCGCCAAGAACAGCTTCGTCTTCTCCTCGCCCGAGCTGCGGTACGACCACCGCGACACGAAGCAGCAGAAGGAGATCCTGCGCGAGAACTTCGCGGGCGACGGCTGGGAGATCCCGCAGCTGCTCGACCACGCCGACCAGGCCGAGGACTTCTACTTCGACTCGCTCGCCCTCATCGAGATGGACCGCTGGTCGAAGGGCCGGGTCGTGCTGCTCGGCGACGCGGCGCACTGCGCCTCCCCCGCCTCCGGGCAGGGCACCGGTCTCGCGCTGCTCGGCGCGTACACCCTCGCCGGCGAGCTCGCCGCGGCGGCCGGCGACCACACGGTCGCGTTCGACGCCTACGAGCGGGTGATGCGGCCGGGCGTGGAGCAGAACCAGAAGTTCGCGGAGGGCTTCGCGAAGGAGATGACGGTGTCCTCGCGCCGCAAGATCGGGATGCGTCTGTTCATGCTCCGCGTCCTCCCGCGCACCCCGCTCAAGAACCTCATCGCGAAGAAGATCCGCGAGGACGTCCAGAAGGCGTCCCACGCGGTGCCGGTCACGGAGTACGGAACACACTCGCCCGTCGCATGATGGCTCCCATGACTCCTACGACCGCCACGAACGACTCGCTCTTCACCCAGACCCTCCGCACCCAGAGGGTCTGGGACGTCGAGCTTCCCGCCTTCGACCCGGCCGCCGCACCCGCCGAGCCGGTCGCCCTCTTCCGGGACTGGTTCGTCGAGGCGGCCGGGGCCGGGGCGGTGGAGCCGCACACGATGCACCTGGCGACCGTGGACGAGGCCGGGCGGCCGGACGTCCGGACGCTGATGCTGCACGACGCGGACGCCCGCGGCTGGCACTTCGCCTCGCACGCGACCAGCGCGAAGGGCCGCCAGCTCGCCGCCCGCCCGGAGGCGGCGCTCGGCTTCTACTGGCCCGTCCAGGGCCGCCAGGTCCGCGTCCGCGGCCGCGTCGCGACCGGGAGCGCCGAGGAGGCGTACGCCGATCTGCACGCCCGGTCGACGGGCGCGCTCGCCGCTGCCCTGGTGGGCCGGCAGAGCGAGCCGCTGCCCGACCTGGCCACGCTGGCGGACGCGAGCGCCGCGGCCTGGGAGCGGGCGCAGCGGGAGCCGGAGGCGGAGGCGAAGACCTGGACGGCGTACGTGCTGGAGCCCCGCGAGGTCGAGTTCTTCCAGGGCGACGAGCGCCGGCGGCACGTACGACTGCGCTACCGGCGCGAGGGCGACGCGTGGACGACCGAGCTGCTCTGGCCGTGACGGACGGGACACGACCGAACGCGACGGCCCGCGGCCTCAGGCCGGCACGAACACCGGTACCGCGGGGCCCTCGTCGCCCGTCCGGAACGTGACCCGCAGCGGCATCCCGATCCGCAGGTCCGCCTCCGCGCAGTCCACGACCTCGGTCATCATCCGGGGCCCCTCCGCCAAGTCGACGACGGCGGCGACGTACGGCACCCGCTCCCCGAAGGGCGGCAGGTCGTTGCGGTGCACGACGGACCAGGTGTAGAGCGTGGCCCCGCCGCTCGCCTGCTCCCAGGACACGTCCTCGCTCCAGCAGAACGGGCAGAACTCGCGCGGGTAGTGGTGGGCCTTCCCACAGGCCCCGCACCGCCGGATGAGCAGCCGGCCTCGGTCGGCGGCGTCCCAGTAGGCCCGGGTGAAGGCGTCGACGTCAGGAACGGCCGTCATCAGAAGAGTCCGATCGCGTGGTCGAGGGACCAGGTCTGCCAGGACATCGCGAGCAGGGCGACCAGCGAGATGAGCGCCATCATCGCGTTCTGCCCCTGCTCGGCCCAGTCGTGGATCATCAAGGCGAGGTAGAGCAGGTTCAGGAGCAGCCCGCCGACCAGGGCGACCGGGGTGAGCAGGCCGACGACGAGGCCGAGCCCGAGGGCGAGTTCGGCGTAGACGACGACGTACGCCATGAGCTTGGGGCGGGGCGCGACGACCCGCTCGAAGCCGGCTCGGACGAAGCCCCAGCGGTGCTTGCCCGCGACGTCCGCCGCCCAGGCGATGCCGGTCCCGCGCTCGAACCAGCCCTTCTTGTCCTTGTGACGCCAGCTCTCCAGCCACCACAGGCCGAGGCCGATGCGGAGGACGGCGAGCCACTCGGCGCCGGTGAGCCAGACGGTCTGCATCCCGGACCCCTCCCTGCCAGATCTGACGGTACGTCAGTTCAGCGGATGGGCGCCGCCCGGCGCAAGAGGTGCGCACGACGCACACAAGAGCCGCACGAGCGTGACCGATTCGCAACCGATTCCCGTCTTGACCGAGACCCATGAGGTGACCACGTCATTACGCTCGGCATTCATGGCCACCACCTCCCACGACCACCCCGTCTACGTCATCGGCGGCGGGCCGGGCGGACTCGCCGCTGCCGCCGCGCTCCGCGCCCGGGGCGTACGCGCCGTCGTCCTCGAGAAGTCCGACTCCGTCGGCGCGTCCTGGCGCGCGCACTACGACCGGCTCCGGCTGCACACCACCCGCCGGCTGTCCGCGCTGCCCGGACTGCCGATACCCCGCTCCTTCGGCCGCTGGGTCGCCCGCGCCGACGTGGTGCGGTACTTGGAGAAGTACGCGGACGTGCACGAGCTGGAGATCGTGACCGGCGTCGAGGTCACCCGGGTCGAGCGGGCGGGCGACGACTGGCTCCTGCACGCGACCGGCGGACGGCGGCTGACCGGCCGCGCGGTCGTGGTCGCCACCGGCTACAACCACACGCCGCGACTGCCGGACTGGCCGGGGCGGGAGGGGTACGAGGGCGAGCTGCTGCACGCGAGCGCGTACCGCGCGCCCGACCCGTACGCGGGCAAGGACGTCCTGGTCGTCGGCGTCGGCAACACCGGCGCGGAGATCGCCGCCGACCTGGCGGAGGGCGGCGCGGCGCGGGTCCGGCTCGCGGTGCGCACGGCCCCGCACATCGTGCGCCGCTCGACGGCCGGCTGGCCGGCCCAGCGCACCGGCATCCTGGTCCGCCGCCTGCCGGTCCGCCTCGTCGACAAGGCCGGCGAGCTGATCGCCCGCATCTCGGTCCCGGACCTCTCCGCCCACGGCCTGCCCCGCCCGGACACGGGCCTGTACTCCCGCGTCCGCGAGGGCGCGATCCCGGTCCAGGACGTGGGCCTGATCGAGGCGATCCAGGCGGGCCGGGTCGAACCGGTCGCCGCGGTCGCCTCGTTCACCGCCGACAAGGTCGTCCTCGCCGACGGCACGCACCTCAGCCCCGACGCGGTCATCGCCGCCACCGGCTACCGCCGCGCCCTGGAACCCCTGGTGGCCCACCTCGACGTCCTCGACGACCGAGGTCACCCGAGAACCACGGGCCCCCACTCCCCGCCCACCGCCCCCGGCCTCTACTTCACCGGCTTCACCAACCCGATCAGCGGCATGCTCCGCGAGATCGCGATCGACGCGGAACGCATCGCGAAGCGGATCGCATCGGGCCGCTAGCGCATCGTCTCGGGGGGCCCTTCGCCATCCTTCGCCTGCACGACTGTTCCTGACACAGCGTCAGACTTGTAATCTGACAATGCGTCAGGTCCAGTTGGAGTCAGAGCGGCGAGGGCGGAACGATGCTTGGATCGACCCACGGCACCTTCACCACCGATCTCCGCGCCCGCGTGGTCGCCTGCGGGGAGCAGCCCGGGAACGTCGTGCACGGAGTGGCGGCCGTGCCCGGGGATGTGGATGTCAGCGGGCGGGCGTTGTACGCGGCCGTGCCCGAGCTCGACCGGTTCTTCCGGCCGGAGTCGGTCGCCGTCGTCGGGGCCTCCGACGCCGAGGGGCGGCCCAATACCGGCATCACGCGGCAGCTCGTCGCGTGGGCGGAGCGGGTGGGGGCGCGGCTGCATCCGGTGCATCCGAGCCGGGAGGCGGTGTTCGGGATCCCGTGCGTGCCGTCCGTCGGCGCGCTGCCCGAGCCCGTCGACCTCGCCGTGCTGCTGGTCGCCGACCCGTTGCCGCTCGTCGCCGAACTGGCCGAGGCCAAGGTGAGGTTCGCCGTCGCCTTCGCCTCCGGGTTCGCCGAGACCGGGGCGGAGGGGGCCGCCGCGCAGGAACGGCTCGCCGAGGCGGTCGAAGGGTCGGGGCTCCGGCTGCTCGGGCCGAACACCAACCTCAACGCCTTCGAGAAGTTCCGCGACGACCTCGACGGACCCGCCGTCGCCCTCATCACCCAGTCCGGCCACCAGGGCCGGCCCGTCTTCACCATGCAGGAGCTCGGCGTCCGGCTCTCCCACTGGGCGCCCACCGGCAACGAGGCCGACCTGGAGACCGCGGACTTCATCTCGTACTTCGCCCAGCGCCCCGAGGTCGGGGCCATCGCCTGCTACGTCGAGGGCCTCAAGGACGGCCGCTCCTTCCTGCTCGCCGCCGACCGTGCCGCCCGGGCCGGCGTCCCGGTCGTCGCGGTCAAGGTCGGCCGCACCGAGACCGGCGCCCGTACCGCCGCCTCGCACACCGGCAAGCTGACCGGGGCGGACCAGGTCGTCGACGCGGCCATGCGCCAGTTCGGCATCATCCGCGTCGACGGCCTCGACGAGCTCCAGGACACCGCCGCCCTGCTCGCCCGCGCCCGAAAGCCGGTCGCCGACGGCGTCGTCGTCTACTCCATCTCCGGCGGCACCGGGGCCCACTTCGCCGACCTCGCCACCGCCGCCGGCCTCACCCTCCCCACGCTCAGCAGCGCCAAGCAGGACGAGCTGCACCAGTGGATCCCGGAGTACCTCAACGTCGCCAACCCCGTCGACAACGGCGGCCACCCGGTGGGCGACTGGCGCGGCCGCAAGATCATCGACGCGATTTTGGCCGATCCCGAGGTGGGGGTGCTGATCTGTCCGATCACCGGCCCCTTCCCGCCCATGAGCGACAAGCTCGCCCAGGACCTGGTCGACGCCGCCGAGGCCACCGACAAGCTCGTCTGCGTCGTCTGGGGCTCGCCGGTCGGCACCGAGGACGCCTACCGCCGCACCCTCCTCGGCTCCTCCCGCGTCGCCACGTTCCGTACCTTCGCCAACTGCATCACCGCCGTCCGCGCCCACCTCGACCACCACCGCTTCACCAGCGCCTACCGCTCCCCCTTCGACGAGGCCCCGCGCACCCCGTCCCCTTCCTTCCGCAAGGCCCAGGCCCTGATGCGGCCGGGCCGGCGGCTGAGCGAGCACGGCGCGAAGCAGCTGCTGCGCGCGTACGGGATCCGGGTGCCGCGCGAGCAGCTGGTCACCAGCGCGGCGGCCGCGGTCCGCGCGGCGGGCCTCGTCGGCTACCCGGTGGTGATGAAGGCGTCCGGGGCACAGCTCGCGCACAAGACCGAACTCGGCCTGGTGAAGGTCGGGTTGACCTCCGCGAGCCAGGTCCGCGACGCGTACCGCGAGCTCACCGACATCGCCCGCTACGAGGGCGTCGACCTCGACGGCGTCCTGGTCTGCCAGATGGTCGCCAAGGGCGTCGAGATGGTGGTGGGCGTGACCCGGGACGCGCTCTTCGGGCCGACGGTGACCGTGGGCCTGGGCGGCGTCCTCGTCGAGGTCCTGAACGACACGGCGGTACGAGTGCCCCCGTTCGGCGAGCAGCAGGCCCGCGACATGCTCGGCGAACTGCGCGGCCACGCGCTCCTGGAGGGCGTGCGGGGCGCGCCGCCGGCGGACGTCGACGCGCTGGTCGAGGTCGTGCTGCGGGTGCAGCGCATGGCCCTGGAGCTGGACGGGGAACTGTCCGAGCTGGACATCAATCCGCTGATGGTGCTGCCGCGCGGGCAGGGCGCGGTGGCGCTCGACGCGCTGGCCGTGTGCCGCTGAGAGAGGACCCGTACGACATGAGCGACGTACTGCACTCCATGGAGAACGGCGTCTCCTGGATCACGCTCAACCGCCCCGAGGCGATGAACGCGGTCACCTGGGACCAGCGGGAGCGGATCATGGAGCTGCTCGCGGACGCCTCCGCCGACCCGGACGTACGGGCGGTGGTCGTCACCGCGACCGGCAAGGGCTTCTGCGCGGGCGCGGACCTGCGGGGCGCACCCGCGTCCGGCGAGCGAAGCGAGATGGGGGTCCCCCCGGCCGAAGGCAGGGGGAGGATCCCCGGCGACGTCGCCCGGACCATCCAGCGCGGCGCGCAGCGCTTCATCGCCGCCGTGCTCGACTGCGAGAAGCCGGTGATCGCGGCGGTCAACGGGACCGCGGCCGGGATCGGCGCGCATCTGGCGTTCGCCTGCGACCTGGTGCTCGCGGCGGAGGGCGCGCGGTTCATCGAGGTGTTCGTACGGCGCGGGCTGGTCCCGGACGGCGGCGGCGCGTACCTGCTGCCGCGGCTTGTCGGCCCGCAGCGGGCGAAGGAGCTGATGTTCTTCGGCGACGCGCTGCCGGCGGCGGACGCGGAGCGCCTGGGCCTGGTCAACCGCGTGGTCCCGCCGGAGGACTTGGAGAAGACGGCCCGCGAATGGGCCGAACGCCTGGCCCAGGGCCCGACCCGCGCCCTCGCCCTGACGAAGCAGCTGGTGAACGCCTCCCTGGACACCGACCGCACCACCGCCTTCGCGGCCGAGGCCGCGGCCCAGGAGATCAACATGACGACGAGGGACGCGAACGAGGGCGTGGCGAGCTTCGTGGAACGGCGGGCGGCGGAGTACTGGGGGCGTTAGGGGGGCGTCGGCGCGGCGCACGCGCCGCGGGGCGCCGTCGCGACCGGCGGGGCGTTCGCTCGCGGATGCCGCCGGAGACGGCGGACTACCGGGGCCGGTCGGGGCGTTGGCCCCCGGGGCGACACCCGCGGCGTGGACTGCCGCCGCGGCAGACGGAGCTCTCGACCGCCTGAGCCCCTAGCGGGCGTCGGCCCCCGGG
>NZ_DATCVQ010000657.1:0-46035 GCF_036566765.1 Streptomyces sp. | reverse complement strand
CGACCGGGGCGGCGACGTGGGCGCCGAGCGCGGTGAGCACGTCGAGGGCGCGGGCCCGCCGGACCTGGCTGTCGGACGCGGGCGGGAAGCGGGCGACGGCGCAGGGCCAGGCGGCGGGGGTGAAGGCGCCGGAGAGGTCGGCGAGGACGGTGACGTCGTCGGGGCACATCTCGGCGGGGCTGAGCAGCACGGTGCCGTGCCGGCGGTGCAGGGTGTCGCGCCAGGTCTCGTCGCTGACGATGTGCAGGCCCTCGGCGACGGCCGCCTCGCAGGCCTCGCGGACCAGCTCGGGCGGGGCGACGGTGGCGGTCGGGTCGTCGGCGACGGAGAGCAGCAGCACGGCGGGCCGGCCGCCCTCGGCCCGGACCCGGCGGACGGTCTCCAGGAGGGCGTACGGATCGGGCACGCCGCCGCACTCGGCCGGGGTGGGCACGTGGTACGCGGGCCTGCCGAGCAGCCGGGCCTGCGGGGTCCACCAGGCGGGGCAGGGCCGGGGCATCAGGACGTCGCCGTCGTGGGCGGCGAGCAGGGCGAACAAGAGCGGCTGGGCCCCGGGGGCGGCGAGCACGTCCTCGGCGTGCGCGTGCAGCCCGCGCCGACCCCAGTAGCCGGCGGCGGCCTCGCGCAGCACCGGCCCGCCGCCGTACGGCTCCGTCTCCGCCCGCCCGGCGGCCGCCGCGAGCACTCCGGCGAGCGACTCGAGCACGGGCAGGCCGGACTCCGGGGCGAGCGGCCCGTAACGCACCGGCCCGCGCCCTTCCGCCGCCGCCTGACGCATGGCGTGACCTCCCGAGCGACGCTCCGTGACGTAGTCCCACGCCCCTTTATACGGAGATATCACCCATTCCGCCGCCGGAGGGCGCGACCGGGCGACAGGCGGACTGAAACTGGCGTCCACATAGCAAGATATAGATCTCACCATGCGGCCAAGCGGCGCTACGGTGATCACACCACTTCACGAGCACGAGCGAGAGGGAGTCCGGCCATGACGCATCCGTCCCCGGCGAAGGAGACCGCCGTCTACACCCATGGGCACCACGAGTCGGTGCTGCGCTCGCACAGCTGGCGGACCGCCGCCAACTCCGCGGCCTATCTGGTGCCCGAACTGCGGCCGGGGATGGACGTCCTGGACGTCGGCTGCGGCCCGGGCACGATCACCGCCGACCTGGCGGCGCTGGTCGCCCCGGGACGGGTGACCGCGGTCGACGCCGCGCCGGACGTCGTGGACAAGGCCCGCGCGGTCGCCGCCGAACGCGGCCTGGACAACGTCGAGTTCGCGGTGGCCGACGTGCACGCCCTGGACTTCCCCGACGACTCGTTCGACGTGGTCCACGCGCACCAGGTGCTGCAGCACGTGGGCGATCCGGTGCAGGCGCTGCGCGAGATGCGGCGCGTGTGCCGGCCGGGCGGCGTGGTCGCGGCGCGGGACAGCGACTACGGCGCGTTCGCCTGGTTCCCCGAACTGCCCGCGCTGGACGACTGGTCGAGGCTGTACCACGCGGTCGCCCGGCACAACGGCGGCGAACCGGACGCCGGGCGGCGGCTGTTCTCCTGGGCGCGGGCCGCCGGCTTCACCGACGTCACGACCTCGGCCGCGACGTGGTGTTTCGCCACCGAGGAGGAGCGGGCTTGGTGGAGCGGCCTGTGGGCGGACCGCACGACGGCGTCGGTGTACGCGGAACTGGCGGTGGACGGCGGGCACGCAACTGCCGTGCAGCTGGCGGAGATCGCCGAGGCGTGGCGGGAGTGGGGCCGGCAGGAGGACGCCTGGTTCATGGTTCCGCACGGCGAGATCCTGTGCCGGGTGCCGTAGCGCCGCGGACCTGACTAGGCTCGTCCGCATGGAGATTCTGGGTACCACACTGCGCATCTGCGTCGACGACCTCGAACCGGCCGTCGCCTTCTACGAGCGGCTCACCGGGAGCCAGGCCCTGCGCTTCGAGCGCGGCGGCGTGTCGGTCGCGGCCATCGACTGCTTCCTGCTGATGAGCGGCCCGGAGGAGGAGCTGGAGGTGCTGCGGAAGGTGACGGCCACGATCTCCGTCCAGGATGTGGACGCGGCGTTCGCCGCGCTCACCGAGACGGGCGCCAAGATCGTGGCCGGCCCGGTGCCGACCCCGGTGGGCCGCAACCTGATCGCGGTCCACCCGGACGGCTCCGTCTTCGAGTACGTCGACCGCCGCGCGGCCGCCTGACCTCAGACGTCCCCGCCCGGGCCCCCGCTACTCGCCGTGGCCCGGGCGCATGCGGAACTCGTAGGCGTCCGGGACGGGTTCGTCGGTGAGAGCGGACCAGAGCTCACCGAGCACCTCGGCCCCCTCACGAAGGTCGGCCACCTCGAAGCCCGCGTCGTACACGGCGCGGGCCTCGGCCGTCCGGCCCTCGGCGAGCAGCAGGCGGGCCTCCAGGAAGCGGAACGCGCCGCGCTCCCGGGCCGGTCCGGGCAGCCGCTCCCACACCGCCCGGGCCTCCTCGGTCAGGCCCTGGTCGACGAGAACGGTCAGGGCCTCGCGTCCGAGCGCGGCCCGCTCCGTGTCGCCCGCCCCGGCGGCGCACAGGTCGTCGAAGGCCTCGACGTACCGTTCGGCGGCGCGCTTCGGGTGGCCGCCCTCCTGCTCGGCGACGGCCAGACAGCGCAGCAACGGCCAGCGGGCGTCGGCACGTTGCAGCCCGCGCTCCCAGCTTCGCACCGCCTGCGCCAGATCGCCGGCGTGCCACTGGGCGACGCCGAGGTGGTACTCGGTGGCCGGGTCGGCCGGCGCGGTCTCCAGCATGTCCCGCCAGGGGGCGGCGACCAGCGTCGGGCCGGGCGACGGCTCGCCCGCGCGCGGGCCGGGCAGCACGCCGGTGCGCAGCAGCTCCAGCCAGGGCTGCTGTTCGGGCCCGAGGGACGCCGGGTCGAACGGAGTGCCGGGCAGGTCGAGTTCGGCGCGCAGCACCTCCAGCGCGCCCCAACCCGAGCCGGTGGCCAGGCTCTTGACGGGTGCGGCGTCCGCTCCGGTCCGCCGCCACGCCTCGTGCGCCGCGTCCACCGCAGACCGCGGCAGTACGGCTTCGAGGCCGCGCTCCACGGTTTCCCGGGCTGCCGCCCAGTCCGCTCCGTGCACGGCCGCCGGGTCTGCGACGAGCGGTCCGTACGCCTCCAGCCAGCTCAGCTCCTCGCCGGGCTCCATCGTCAGGTGCTCCAGCTGGGTGCGGGCGAGCCCGGCCTGGATCTCGGCGTAGCCGGGCGTGCCGGGCTCGGTGAGCCACTCCTGCCAGCGCCTGCCCCCGCGGCCCGCGCCCCACAGGAACAGCTTGCGGCCGCGCAGCCGGTCGGTGGAGGTCTGCACGAGGCCCGCGCCGGTCTCGTCGAGTGCCGCGATCCAGCGGCGGGAGTCGTCGGGGACGTCGTAGAAGTAGTCGGCCGGGTGCGGTCCAAGCGCCGGGTACGTGCGGTCCGCGCCGTCGAGGACGGGCACCGGGACCCGGCTCAGGGCCCGTTCGTAGCCGGTGGGGGTGCCTCCCACGCCGTTCAGGCTGTGGGGGAGCCAGGCGCGGTCGGCCGGGGCGAGCACCCGCCGGTCCTCGGGCACGGCGGTGTTGGACCACCAGTAGACGGCGGCGGCGCGCGGGTGCGGATTGCGGATGCGGACCGCGACGTACAGGAAGTCGGAGTCCGCCGGCAGCCAGAGGTCGACCTGGAAGGGCAGGTCCCGCAGCCGCTCCCACTCCCACAGCCGGACCATCTCCCCGCCGTCGGGCGCGGGCACGACGGCGGCGTGCAGCGGGGCGCAGGACAGGGTGGTGTGGCCGCGCGCGCCGATGTTCCACTCGATGCCGCCGGAGAACCACGCGCCGTTGAGCGCGAACGCGGCGGGCTGGAACACCGGGTTGCGGTAGACGAGTTCGCGTCCGGTCGGCTTGTGGTGCAGGGAGTGGATTCGGCCGCCGAGACCGGGCAGGACCGTCGCGCGCAGGCGGTCGTTCTCGATCACGATGGTGTCGAGGGTCAGCGGCGCGCGCTCGCGTCCGTAGCCGTCGCGCAGCGGGGCGGGCAGCAGCGTGCGCAGCGGGGCGTGGCCGAGCTGCCGGGCCATGTCGCGCGGGAGGTCCGCGGTGTCGCGCGGGTCGACGACGGCATGGCTCCGGTCGAGCGTGCGGAGGGCGGGCAGGGGGTTGTCCGGGCCGAGCGGAGCGCCGGGGAGGGTGAGTTCGGCACGTCGTACGGTCGTCATGTCGACCATGGAACACGCCGGTCGCCGCCCAGGCCAGGGGTCCGACCCGGCGGAAATTCCGAGGTCGGCCGGGCGACACGTCCGTAGGGTGGGTCCTTTCCGTGCCGGACGACGTGAGGACGCGAGAAATGAGCACGCAGCACACCTACCGGGTGATCGTGCGCGGCAGGTGGGACGGTCTGTCGGAGGAGAGCCGGGCCCGGCTGCTCGACGAGGCGGACGATCACGGCCTGTCGGCGATGCAGTTCACGCAGGAGGGCGCGCTCGCGTACGACCGGACGCTGAAGCACTTCTCGTACCGGATCGTCGTGCACTCGGACGCGACGGACGGCGAGGAGATGGCGGCGGCGCTCGCCGAGGACCGGGTGGAGCGCGCGCTGAAGGAACTCGGCTACGGCTACCGGGAGTTGAAGTCCACCGTGACCGACCTGGACACCATGAAGATCAACTACAAGCGCCGCTGAGCGCCTGCGCGTCCGCGGTGATCGCCCAGCGTTCGTGGTCGCGCCACGCGCCGTCGATGAAGAGCAGCGCGGGCGAGAAGCCTTCGAGCCGGAAGCCGGCCCGCACGACGAGGGCGCGGGAAGCGGCGTTCCCCGGCTGGATGTCGGCCTCAAGTCGGTGCAGAGCTGGGGGTCCCCCCACGCCGCCAGGCGTAGGGGGAGGGTCGAAGGCATGCCGGAGCACCAGCCCGAGCCCCTCGCCGAGCAGCCCGCGCCCGGCCGCGTGGACGAAGGCCCCGTAGCCGAGGGCACCGCTCAGCAAGCCGCCGAGGACGATGTTGTTGATGTTCACGAACCCGGCGATCCGGCCCGCCGCGGCCCGCTCGCAGACCAGGAACCCGAGCCGCGCGGGGTCCTCGTCCAGGGTCCGCCGGTACCTCGCGTACTCCTCGGCGGTCTGCGGCGGGAACAGCCAGGGCCGGTGCAGCGCGCGGCTCGCACGGGCGGCGGCGGTGAACTCCTCGGCGTCGTCGGCGGAGTAGGTCCGTAGCGCGACGCGGGGGCCCACGGCGACGTACGCGTCGAGATCGTCGGAAGCGTGGTCGCCGGAGGCGTGGTCGTCGGAAGCGCGATCGCCGGGTACGTGATCGCCGGGTACGTGATCGTCGTCGTCCGGAACGTGATCGTCGGGCATGGTGGCCGGGCTGCGGTGAGCCGCCTCAGCGGCGCGACGTGAGGACCCGGGACGGGCACCGCTCGGTCTTCTTCACGACGCCGAGCGTCACGCTGCCGCCCGCCCCGCCGCTGTCGCCAGCAGCCGGGTACTGCGTGCAGACCCTCCAGCGCGGCGGCCACAGCACCCGCCGGTCCCCGCCGCTCGCGTCGTGCACATGCACCCGTGTGCGGTGGTCGAGCGCCGCGAAGGCCCGCATGAGGCTGTGCCCGGTGAAGTCCGGCATAGGCCGCGGCGGTGCGCCGGGCTCGGCCTCGTCCGCCGCGCCGGTCTGCTCGGCCGTACCGGCGACGACCGCCGCGAGGGCGAGGACCGTGACCGCGCAGACCTTCGCCGCGCGCCTCACCGCCTGCTCCGTCGCGTCGCCCCGTACCAGCCGCAGATCGCCCCGAGCAGAGCGGTCCCGAGCAGGGCCAGGTACAGCGGCATCGTGACCTTGGGGACCAGCAGCCGGATCTCGACCCGGGTGGTGTTCTCGAAGATCAGGACGAGCGTGAGGACGACGAGGACCGCGATCGCGATCCGGCCCGCGGTGACGCCCCCGCGCCCCGCGCCCGTTGTCTCCTTGGGACCCATGCGTGTCGCCCTCTCGTCCGTCCTGCGCCGCCGCCCCCGTGGGACCAGGATGGAGGGATCCGGTCCGCACGGGGGCGGTGGGAGGGCCGTACGGGTGAAGCCACCCGGCGGCCGGTCGACGGGGCCGGGGGCCCGTCAGTGGTGGACGAGCACCGGCTGCGGCTCCTCGGCCGGCGTCTCGGCCGGGTCGGGCCGCTGGATCAGGAACGCGGTGACGACGCCGGTGCCCAGCAGCGCCAGGGCCGTGTACATCGCGTGCTGGTAGCCCGCCTGGGTGGGGCCGCCCGCGTCGCTGCCGGCGGTGATCATCGCGGAGGCGAGGGCGATGCCGAGCGACGCGCCGATGCCGAAGCACGCGCCGTTGAGGCCGGAGAGCGAGCCCGGCTTGTCCTTCGGGGCGGTGGTGACGGCGAGGCCGTTGAGGCCGGTGAGCATGAAGCCGCCGTATGTGACGCCGAGCGCGGCCAGCGAGGCGATCAGGATCCACTCGTTGCTCAGGAAGAGCGTGGCGAGGAGGAAGATCGCGAAGTTGGCGACCGCGCCGGTGACCACGATCCTGCGCCAGCCGATCTTCGGGCCGAGCCGGCCGGTCAGCGGGGCGGAGATCACGCCGATGAGCTGGATCGGGGTGAGGAAGAGGACGGCGGCGGTGACCGCCGAGAGGCCCAGGCCGACCCGAGCGTCCTGCGAGAAGAGCGGGATGGTCAGGGCGATCGCGCCGAACGCGCCGCCGAGCGTGCAGACGGTGGTCAGCAGCAGCGGCCAGGCGCGACGGGAGGCCAGCACCTCGATGTCGATGACCGGGTTCGGGGCGGACTTCTGCGAGACGACGAAGAAGATCAGCGAGGCCAGGCCGCCGAGCAGGAAGCCCACGGTGAGCGGGGAGGTCCAGCCCCAGGCGGTGCCCTGGGCGAGGCCGACCAGGATGCCGGTGAGGCCGAGGGCCAGGGCGGCGATGCCGCGCGAGTCGAAGCGGGCGTCGGCAGTGCCGGCGGCGGTCTCGGCCGCGGTGTCGGGGACGTACTTCCGGACGCCGACCAGGCCGGCGACGGCGATCAGGGTGGAGCAGACGAAGATGCCGCGGAAGCCGATGGTGTCGGCGATCTGGCCGCCGGCGATGGCGTCGACGCCGGCGAGGCCGCCGTTGACGGCGGTGATGATGCCCGCGGCCTTGCCGAAGCCGGCCGGGGTGAGCAGCTGGTTCAGGGTGAGGAAGGCGAGGGTGAACATCGCGGCGGAGATGCCCTGGAGGATGCGGCCCGCGATGAAGATCTCGATGTTCGGCGCGAAGACGCAGAGCAGGTTGCCGAAGATCAGCACGATCGCGCAGACGATCATCATGGGCTTGCGGCCGCGCTGGTCGCTGAGCCGGGCGATGGTGACCTGTCCGATCGCGGCCATCAGGAAGAACAACGTCTGCGAGAGGCCGGCGGCCGCGGTGGTGGTGCCGAGGCGCTCGATGACGTCCGGCAGCGCGGGGCTCAGCATCGTGGCGTTGATCTGGTAGCCGAGGACGGCCAGCACCATCGCCAGGAGCATGGGCCCACGGCCCGCGAGATCGGATCGGGTGGACATGTCGGGCCCCTTTGCCTCGTCCAGGTCGGAGCTTGTCAGACAAGCTGTGCCCGGACAGGGTGTGTTCTACGCGCGTAAAACGTCAAGCCGCGCTGGTGTGGGATCCGTAACCGCGTTGCCCGTCGGCTTCGGGTGGGCTTAGCCTGCCCGTCACTTGCCCGACAAGTGGGACGAGGAGGGGCAGTGGCAGTCAGCGCAGGAACGTCCGGCACCGGAGCCGGCAACGGGTCCGGGCAGCGGCGGCGGCCGGTTGTCGTGCTCTACGAGCGGATCGCGGACGCGATCCACGACGGCACGTACCCGCCCGGCTCGACGCTGCCCTCCGAGCCGCGGCTCGCCGGCGAGCTGGGCGTCAGCCGGCCCGCGCTGCGCGAGGCGCTGCTGCTGCTCCAGGAGGACGGGCTGCTCACCGTGCGGCGCGGGGTCGGCCGGACCGTCAACGACGCCCCGCCGCGGCGGGGCTTCGAGCACGTCCAGCCGCTGGAGGAGCTGATCGGGGCGGGCGCGCCGCTGCGCGTACGGACCCTGCTGCGGGCGGTCGAGGAGCCGACCGACTTCACCACCCAGCACCTGCTGGCCCCGGCCCGCGCGGAGCTGCGGTTCTGGGAGTCGCTGCTGACCGGCGAGGGCACGGCGGCGGCGCTGAGCCAGGAGTGGGCGGCCACCGACGACGTCCTCGTTCGGGCGCACCCCGCCTTCGCCGAGGCCCTGCGCGCCGCGCCGGAGCGGACCTCGATGCTCGCGGTCCTGACCGCCGCCTCCCGGGACGTACGGCTGAGCGGCCACAGCACGGTCACGGCAACGCTCCTCGGCCACCGCCGCGGCGAGCAGCTGTCCCGCCCGGCCGACACCCCGGCGGTCCTGGTCACCCAGGTCGTCCGCGTCGACGACATCCCGATCCTGGCCGCGAAGCACATGCTCCCGACGGGCGCGCCAGCGCTCCCAGTGGTCCAGACGAACTGACCCCCGCTCCCCCCGTCATGGTTAGTCGTTCCTCCCCCAGACTTCGTCCGGGGGGGGGACCCCCAGGGCGGGACGACTGCCCACACGGGGGCGAGTGGCAGGCGGGACGGCTGCCCGGACCCGGGGGGCGTGGCGTACACTTCCGCGCCATGCACTTGTCTGACAACCTCGCCGCCTCCGCCACCACCGTGGCCGAGTGGATCCGCCGCGCCCCCAAGGCCGTGCTGCACGACCACCTGGACGGCGGCCTGCGGCCCGCCACCATCGTCGAGCTGGCCCGCGCCTGCGGTTACACCGCGCTGCCGACCGAGGACCCGGCCGAGCTCGCGGTCTGGTTCCGGGACGCCGCCGACTCCGGCTCGCTGGAGCGGTACCTGGAGACCTTCGCCCACACCTGCGCGGTGATGCAGACCCGCGAGGCCCTGGAGCGGATCGCGGCCGAGTGCGCCGAGGACCTGGCGGCCGACGGGGTCGTCTACGCCGAGATCCGGTACGCCCCCGAGCAGCACCTGGAGGGCGGGCTGACCCTCGACGAGGTCGTGGAGGCCGTGAACGCGGGCTTCCGCGAGGGCGAGCGCCGCGCCGGCGGCCGGATCATCGTCCGCACGCTGCTCACCGGCATGCGGCACACCGACCGCTCCCTGGAGATCGCGCAGCTCACGGTCGCGCACCGGGACAACGGCGTGGCCGGCTTCGACATCGCCGGCGGCGAGATCGGCAACCCGCCGGCCCGCCACCTCCCCGCCTTCCAGCATCTGAAGCGGGAGAACTGCCACTTCACCATCCACGCGGGCGAGGCCGTCGGCGCGGAGTCGATCCACGAGGCCGTGCAGGTCTGCGGCACCGAGCGGATCGGCCACGGCGTGCGGATCACGGACGACATAGCCGAGGACGGCACGCTCGGCCGGCTCGCCGCGTACGTGCGCGACAACCGGATCGCCCTGGAGGTCTGCCCGACCTCCAACCTCCAGACGGGCGCGGCGAAGGACTACGCCTCGCACCCGATCGACGAGCTGCGCCGCCTCGGCTTCCGGATCACCCTCAACACGGACAACCGTCTGGTCTCCGGCACCACCATGAGCGAAGAGTTCCAGCACATGGCGGACGCCTTCGGCTACGGCCCGGAGGTCTTCGAGGAGTTCACGGTCGCCGCCCTGGACGCCGCCTTCCTGCCGCTCCCGGACCGGCAGCGCCTGATCGACGAGGTCGTCCGCCCGGGCTACGCGGCGCTCGCGGGCTAGGAAGCGACGCCGCCTCCGACCGGCTCCCGGCCGTGGCCAGGACCGGGCGGAGGCGGACCGGCCGCGCCTCGGCCGGACTGCACGAGCCCTACCTCAGGGCTCTCACTGGATGGTCACGGTGATGCTGATGCAGTGATCGTTCACGCACGCCGCGATCGAGAAGGAATGCGCGTTCGACATAGTGATGTTCCACTCCGGCGGAAAGTCGAACCCCTTTCCGTTGAGGAACTGGACGGGATTCACGTTCGCCGTCTCGAACTTCGCCGGGTCGCTCCCGATCTCGTCCACGACCTCGGAGAACCGAGGGTGGCTCGCGATGTAGGCCCCGGCCAGCTGCAGTTCTTGGAGCTTCTGCTTGTCGTTGGGTGGCATGGATCTCTCCCTTGTCGAGTTCACCCGCGTCCACGAGCGACCGTCACGCTACGTGTCCGACTCGCGTCTCGACGGATACACGCGAACGACGCCCCTCCATCGGAGCAGCCGGGCCTGACCCCGGCTCACTCCCCTGGATGTCAGCGGTGGCGCGCCATCAAGGGCGGCAGCACGGTTGGGGCATCTGCCCCTCTGCCGAAGGAGACCGGAAATGGCGCAGGAATCGGGCGTACGCGTCACCGTGCAAGGCGGCCTACCGCCGGAGGCCATGGAGAAGATCGCGAATTCCGTCAAGCGGGCCGTCCTCGCCGAGGTGGCGACGCTCGACCTCGCACCGCCCCTGCGCGAGGTGCCGATCACAGGGCCCGACAATCTCGGCGGGGCCGTCATCGACGCACTGCCGACCGACCTCGCGGAGCTCAGGGGGTGGCTGGTTCCGCTCGGGCTGATCCTGGAGTCGGAGCTGCCGCAGTGACCGTGCGTGACGACCGAGGGGCCACGTGCCCCAGCAGCTCCTGCGCTCCGGGTCGGCTCCTGCTCGGCATCGTGCGGCCGGACGGGACGGTGGCCGCGCTGCGGGATCCGCTGGAGGTGGACTCCGGGTTCGTCGAGCAGGCGTCAGCCGACGGGCGCAGGCCTCCCGAGGCGCGCTTCCGGTTCGCCGGACCGTGCGTCACGTCGTCGTGCGCCCACTGGGCGGAGGAACGGTGCAGCCTGGGCGACGCCGTGGCGCGCGTCGGCGCGTCGACCGCCGGACACACCGCGCTCGCCCCCTGCGCCATCCGCTCGTCGTGCCGCTGGTGGGAGCAGGGCGGGCCGGAAGCCTGCGCGGTCTGCCCCCACATCGTCCACACGACGAGCGCCCCGGCCGCCGTCGGCGGCTGAGCCGCCCGGGCAGGCCCTAGCCCACCCGGCCCCGTACCAGGGGCAGCTCCAGCGTCCCCGTGTCCTCGGGGGCGCTGGAGACGGTGACCGGCTTGATGCCGCGGTTGCCGGTGTACGCAGTGTCGCCGGCCGCGATGACGAACTGGAGCCGGTGGCCCGTCTCGTAGCGGTGCACGATGCCGGGCAGTTCGACCGTGAACGGCCGGGTGACGTCCGGGACGCGCACCGGTGCGACGAGTCGGTTGACCAGGGTCTTCGTGCCGTCCGGGGCGAGGTCGTAGACCTTGGCGAAGAGGACCAGCTTGTCGGCGGCGTCGCCGGAGTGCTGTACGCGCTCGGTCTTGGGAGAGATCACCTTCAGGGTGGCCTTGGGTGCGCCCACGAGGTCGACGGGCGCGGTGAGCGGGGCGCTGGTCCAGGCGAGGTGCGTGCCGTTGATGTCGTACGGCTTCGGGTCGGGCAGGCCGATCATGCCGGCCAGCGAGGACTCCGAATGGCTCGTGGGGACGAGCCAGTTGGCGTACTGGCGGGAGCCTCGGGCGACCTTGGCCCGGTTGTCGACGAGCTTGCCGTCGCCGGAGAGGTACAGCTTCTGGCTGAGCGCGGGGACGCCGGAGGCGGTGCCGTACCCGCTCTGCCAGTCCCGGTAGTAGGCGAACGCCGGCCCGGTGTCGATGTCCTGATGCTTCCTCAGATACCGGTCGAACCAGGCGAGGATCCGGGTTCCGACGTAGCTGGTCTCCAGGTTCCCCTCCCCCAGGTTCAGTTCGCCGGCCGCCGGGTCGGTGAGACCGCCGCTGTGGCCCCAGGACTGCCAGATCATCTTGGCCGGGACACCCCGCCCGCGCAGCTGCCGGTAGGTGTCCCGGGCCTCATTGAGGTTGAACAGGCTGTCTGACTGGCCCTGCACGATCAGCGTCGGGGCCTTGACGCGGTCGAGGTACGAGGTCGGCGAGACGCTACGCGCGAAGTCGAGCATCTTCCGGGTCTCGGCGTCGGGGTAGCGGCCGGAGTTGAGCAGCCGGAGGGTGTCGCAGGCGTCGCTGACGAAGTGCAGGCAGCCGAGCGAGTTGAAACGGGAGGGGTCCAGGGACGGGACGAGCAGCGGCTGACCTTCTCCGATCAGGTAAAAGCCGTTGGCCCACTGCCACTTGAAGACGCCTGGCGTCTCGCGGTCGGCGGCGTTCGGAGCGAGCGAGTAGGCCAGGTCGTTCCAGGTGATGAGCGGGACGAGGGCGTCGAGGCGCGGGTCGACGGAGGCGGTGGCGAGCTGGATCGCGCCGCCGTACGAGCCGCCGATCATGCCGACCCGGGGGTCGCCCGCGCCGTCCTGGAGGACGTAGTCCACGCGGGTCCCGTCGTCGGCGGCGCGGGCGCCGGCGAGGAAGTCGAGCAGCCGCGCGGCGGCCTGGCCGTCGATCCGCGGGTCGTCGAGGGAGACCAGGCAGCCGGACTTGCCGAAGCCGAGGCCCGAGTAGACGAGCGAGACGTAGCCGCGCGCGGCGAAGGCCCGGCCGGTGGCGGCGGTCGAGCCGTCCGCCTTGCTGCCGCCGAAGCCGTTGGTGGTGAGGACGGCGGGGGCCGGACGGTCCGCGTCCACGCCGCTGGGCCGGTACAGGTCGGCCTCGACGGCGCAGGTCCGGTCGCCGGCCCGGACGGTGAAGGTCAGCGGCGTCACCGTGTACGTGCCGCCGCCCGGCTCGGCGGCGACCGCCGGGGCGGTGAGGGCCAGGGGTGCGGCCATGGCCGCCGCGGCGGCGAGGGCGAGGACCTTGCGGGGTCGGGACACGGTGACCTCCACGCTGAGGACGCAGGAATGACCCGGTGCCGTACCGACTGGTAGGTACCGGGCCGCGCCCATGGTGTGACACGTGTCAGAGCTCCGTCAACGCGTGGGACGAAGGTTATTGACGGAGATTCAGTGAAGAGCGGACGGCAGACGGAAGCGGTTCGGAGCAGCGCCGGGGCGTGCAAGGTGAGCCGATCAGAGCAACGCCGGGGGGCGTGAGACGTCAGCCGATCAGAGCAACACCGGGGCGTGAGACGTCGACGCCGGAGCCTCACACCTCAGCCGGTCAGCAGCCGATCAGCGCAACGCCGGAGCGTCCAGCGTCAGTGTTCCCGTGTCCGCGTCGAGGACCGCGCCGACGCCCAGCGGAACGGTCAGCGTGCTCGCGCAGTGCCCGAAGCCGAACTCCTCCACCACCGGCACGCCGAGCCCGGCGAACCGGTCCGCGAAGAGCGCGTGGAGTTCCTCGTACGGTCCGCACTCCTCCCACGACCCGAGGACGACGCCGGTGACGCCCTCCAGTGTTCCGGCGCGCAGGAGTTGGGTGAGGATGCGGTCGAGGCGGTACGGCTCCTCCCCCACGTCCTCCAGGAACAGCAGGCCGCCGCGGCTGCTGAAGCGGGCGTCGGGGGTGCCCAGGCCGGCGGCGATGAGGCTGACGCAGCCGCCGAACGTGACGCCACGGGCGCGGCCGGGGACCAGGGTGCGCGCGGTCTCCAGGCCGCCCACCGTGCGGACCGACTCGGGCTCGAACAGGGTGGCCCTCAGGTGCTCCTGGGTGGCCGCGTCCTTGAGGAAGGTCATCGCCGCGACCATGGGCCCGTGCAGCGTGGCGAGCCCGGTCCGCAGCGCGAACGCCTCGTGGAGCGCGGTGACATCGCTGTAGCCGACGAACACCTTGGGCCCCGCCGCCCGTATCGCCGTCCAGTCGAGCAGGTCGACCATGCGCTGGGCCCCGAAGCCGCCGCGGGCGCAGAGCACAGCCGAGACCGTCGGGTCGCACCAGGCCTCCTGGAGATCCCGGGCCCGCGCCTCATCCGAACCGGCCAGATAGCCGTGCCGGGGGTGGGCGTCCAGGACGTGCGGGGCGACCACCGGTTCGAGGCCCCAGCCGCGCAGGATCGCCAGGCCGGCCGCGAGCCGGTCCTCGGGGATCGGGCCGCTGGGCGCGACGACGGCGACCCGCTCGCCGGCGCGCAGCCGGCGGGGGCGGGTCAGCGGGACGAGCGGGGCGGGCTCGGGCGAGCGCGTCACGGCTTCAGCTCCAGGCGGGGGACGTCGGGCCGGGCGATGCCGAAGGTCTGGGCGTACAGGGAGAGTTCGGCCTCAAGGGCCCGGACCAGGGTGTCCTCGCGGCGAAAGCCGTGCCCCTCGTCCTCGAAGGCGAGGTACGCGTGCGGGACGCCGCGCCCGGCGATCCGGGCGAGGAATCTCTCGCTCTGCGCGGGCGGGCAGATCACGTCGTCCAGGCCCTGGAGCAGCACGAACGGGGCGGTGATCCGCTCCACCCGAGCGGCCGGCGACCGCTCCTGGTACCGGGCGGGCACCTCCTCCAGCGGGCCGATCAGGGTGTCCAGGTAGCGGGACTCGAAGTCGTGGGTGCCGCCGACGGCCCAGCCCTCCAGGTCGATGACGGGGTAGATGATCGTGCCGCAGGCGTAGACGTCCGTGGCGACGAGCGAGGCCGCGGCGGTCCAGCCGCCCGCGCTGCCGCCGCGGATCGCGAGCCGCGCCGGGTCGGCCGTGCCCTCGGCAGCGAGCGCCTCGGCGACGGCGGCGCAGTCCTCGACGTCGACCACGCCCCACTGCTCGCGCAGCCGGTTGCGGTACTCCCGCCCGTACCCGGTGGAGCCGCCGTAGTTGACCTCGGCGACGCCGATGCCCCGGGAGGTGAAGTAGGCGATCTCCAGGTCGAGGACGAGCGGGGCGTGCCCGGTGGGGCCGCCGTGCGCCCAGACCACGTAGGGCGGCAGTTCGTCGCCGGGCGCGATCCGGTCGGGGTTGTGCGGCGGGTAGACGTGGGCGTGGATCTCGCGGTTGTCCGGGCCGGTGAAGGTGCGGATCTGCGGCTCGGGGTAGTACACCGGGTCGACCGGGTCGTCGTGCGCCCGGCCGACCACCCGGGCCCGGCCGGTGCAGGTGTCCAGCTCGACGACCTCGTACGCGCTGCGCGGGCTGGCCGCGACGCCGATGACGCGGGTGCCGTGCACGGCCAGGGTGGCGGCCCACTCGGTCCACGGCCCGGCGGCGTCGACGAGCTCGCCGGACTCGGGATCGAGTATGCCGAGGGCGGTGGCGCCCTTGCCGTGGACGGCGGCGATCAGCCCGTTGTCCAGCGGGCGGAACCAGCTCAGGCCGATCTTCCACAGCGGGCCGCCGAACTCCTCCTCGCGGGGGCAGAGCGCGACGGGCTCCTCGTCCGGACGGCCGGGGTCGGCGCGGTGGATGTTCCACCAGCCGCTGCGGTCGCTGACGTACAACAGCCGTCCGTCGGGGGCCCATTCGACCTGTGGGATCGACTCCTGGGGTCCGCCGAGGACGCGGCGCGGGTCGTGGAACGCGCCGTCCGCGCCGACGTCGGCGAGCATCACCTCGGTGCCGTCCCACGGCATCCGAGGATGGTCCCAGCCGATCCACACCGCCCGGCGGCCGTCCGGGTCGATCCGCGGTCCGGTGACGAACCGGTGCCGCCCGTCGGAGAGTTCGCGCACGGCTGTGCGGTCGTCGGCGGCGGAGCCGTCGAGGGGCACGGCGACGACGACGCGCCGCAGGTCGGTCGGCCCCGCCCCGGTGAACTCCTCCAGGACGCACCAGACCTCGCCCCGGTCCGGGTGGATCACCGGGTCGGCCCAGCGCAGGCCGCCGCCGACGGAGGAGAGCGGGGTGAGCGGGCGCGGCGGGGCGTCGCCGTCCGGCTCGTGGGCGTACAGGCGCTGGTCGGGGAAGTGGCTGAAGACGATCAGCGGCCCGCCGGTCGCGCGGGCGGTTCCGGCCCAGGGCTGTCCGCCGTACTCGATGACCCGGGTGCGCACGTTCCACGGAGCGGGCAGGACGGACTCCTCGGCACCGTCGGCTCGGCGGCGTACGAGGGCGCGGCGGCCGCCCTCGGCGGGGCGGGGCGCGGTCCACCACAGCTCGTCGCCGACGGCCCCGAGGTACTCGGGCCGGCCGTCGTGCGCGGCGGTGAGACAGGCGTCGATCGGGGACGGCCAGGCGCCGTAGGCCGCCGTGGGTACCATCGCAACTCCCCTTGTGCGTGTGCGCGTTACGCGGACTGCAGATAGCGGTCGAGGACGCGGACGCCGAAGTGCAGGGCCTCGACCGGCACCCGCTCGTCGACCCCGTGGAACAGCGCCGCGTAGTCGAGGCCGGCGGGCAGCTTCAGGGGGGAGAAACCGTATCCGGTGATGCCCAGCCGGGAGAACTGCTTGGCGTCGGTGCCGCCGGCCATGCTGAACGGGACGACGTGCCCGGTCGGGTCGAAGTGCTCGACGGCAGCACGGAGTTTGGCGTACGTCGGGGAGTCGACGGGGGCTTCGAGGGGGCTCTCGCGGTGGTAGTACTGCCAGTCGACGTCGGGCCCGGTGAGCGCGTCCATGGTGGCGACGAACTCCTCCTCGCCGCCGGGAAGCATGCGCCCGTCGACGAAGGCCGTGGCGTGCCCCGGGATCACGTTCACCTTGTAACCGGCGTTCAGCATGGTGGGGTTGGCGCTGTTGCGGACGGTCGGCTCGACGAGGGCGGCGGCCGGGCCGAGCTTGTCCAGGAGCGCGTCCACATCGAAGCCGGGGGCGTCGACATCGGTCTCGATGCCGTACACGGCGGCGAGTCGGATCAGGGCGGCGCGGACGGTGGGGGTGAGCCGGGGGCGCCAGCGGTGCGCGCCGATGCGGGCGACGGCGCAGGCAAGCCGGGTGACCGCGTTCTCCTCGTTGATCTTGGAGCCGTGTCCGGCGCGGCCGTGCGCGGTCAACTCCAGCCAGGCGGTGCCGCGTTCGCCGGCGGCGATCGGATAGAGGGTAATGCCGGGCTCGGGGTGGACGGAGAACGCCCCGGACTCGCTGATGCCCTCCGTACAGCCCTCGAACAGCTCGGGGTGGCGGTCGACGAGGAAGTCGGAACCGTCGACGGCGCTGTCCTCCTCGTCGGCGGTGTAGGCGATGACGATGTCTCGGCGGGGGCGGATGCCGAGGCGGGCCCAGGAGCGGACGACGGCGAGCACCATCGCGTCCATGTTCTTCATGTCGACGGCGCCGCGACCCCACACGACGCCGTCGCGGACCTCGCCCGAGAACGGATGCACGGCCCAGTCGGCGGCCTCGGCGGGCACGACGTCCAGATGGCCGTGGACGAGCAGGGCGTCGGCGGACGGGTCGGTGCCGGGGATGCGGGCGACGACGTTGGTACGGCCCGGGGTGCGTTCGAGCAGGAAGGGCTCGAGCCCGGCGCCGGCGAGCCGCTCGGCCGCGTACTCGGCGGCCGGGCGCTCGCGGCAGTCGCCGCCGCCGCGGTTGGCGGTGTCGATGCGGATGAGCTCGGAGGTGAAGTGAACGACCTCGTCGAGCGCAAGGGAGTCGACACCGACCCCCTGCTGCCGGATCTGCTCACCCATACTGTTCCTCCACCGCGGCGGAGACGATCGTGGTGACCGCCTTGAACGAACGAATGCCCTCGTACATGGTCGCGCTGGTGTAGGCGACCTTGCGCTCCCCGGTCCGCGCCACGCCGGGAACCACCGTCGCGGCGGCGGCGAGGTGCTCCGCGTCGAACTCGAGCTCGACGGTGTGCGGCCCGCCGCGCACCGGCTCGTGCCGTACGGCCAGGCCCACGGCGGCCTTCGCGGCGGCGCGGATCTCGGAGGCCGTCCGGCTGGGGGTGCGGCACACCGCCGCGTACCGCGAGACGTGGTCCTTGACGGCGACCTTGTGCGCCTCGGGCGCGTACCCGAGGGCGTCCTCGCACGTCAGATCGTCCCCGGTGACGAGCACGACGGGCACCCCGTACTCGGCGACGACATGCGCGTTGAGCAGCCCCTCGCTGGCCCGCACCCCGTCGAGCCAGACGCCGGTGATCGAGTTGGCGAGATAGGTGTGCGCGAGCACGCCCTCGGCGCCGGCGCCGGTGTGATACCCGACGAACGCGATCCCGTCGACGTCCCCGTGCTGCACGCCCTCGACCATGGAGAGCGACTTGTGCCGCCCGGTCAGCATCTCGACGCGCTCGTCGAGCCGCTCCAGCAGCAGATTCCGCATGTTCCAGTGCGCCTCGTTGATCAGCACCTCGTCGGCCCCGCCGTCGAAGAACCCGAGCACCGCCGCGTTGACGTCCGACGTGAACATCACCCGGCACCGCTCCCACTGCGGCGTCCCCGGCAGCACGTCAGCGGGCCAGGTGACCCCGGTGGCCCCCTCCATGTCGGCACTGATCAGGATCTTCATGCCACTCCTGTTCCCCGGGGAACGACCCCGTCACACGCCGGGCCCGACGAACAGCATCCTTGTAGATCCGCCTGCCCTTGTCACCGGTGGACACACGGCCACGTCAGGTACGTGTGGGCGCCGGGTTCAGTCCTCGTGGCCCAGCTGCAGGTCCCGTTCCGTCCGCCCGCCGCCCGCGACCTGGAGGACCGTTGCGACCGGCGGGTAGCCCGCGGTGATGACCGTGTACTCGCCGGAGGAGAGGTCCACGAAGCGGAAGGCGCCGTCGGGGCCGGTCGTCAGGGTGTCCACTACATTGCCCGCCGCGTCCAGCAGCGTGACCCGGGCCTCCTCCACCGGGCGGCCGACGCCGGCGCGGACCGTGCCGCGGAGTACCGCGCCGCCTGCGAGCTCGATGTCCTGGCGGGTTTCGCGGGCCGCCTGCACGCTCACTGGGAGGGCGGCGGGGCGGAAGGCGGGGGCGCTGGCGGCCAGGGTGTACTCGCCCGCCACCAGTTCCGTCATCACATAGCCGCCCTCGCGGCCGCTGCGCGTCGAGGCGACGACGTCGCCGCGGACGTCGGTCAGCGTCACCGCCGCGTCCCGTACCGGCGCGCCGTCCGCGGTGACGACCGCGCCGGCCAGGCGGCCGGCCCCGCCGAGGACGACGTCCAGCTCCACCGGCCGGTCGCCGACGGTCACCGACACCGCCTGCGGCTGGTGGCCGCCGGCCGCCGCGATCAGGACGTACGAGCCGGAGCCGGGCACGCTCAGCGCGTACCGCCCGTCCTCCTCGCTCGCGCCCCGCCCGATCTGCCGTCCCTGGACGTCGATGAGGGTGAGCGCGGCGCGCGGCACGCAGGACCCGTCGGGGTGCTGGACGGCGCCGCACACCGGGACTCCTCCGAGGGCGGCCGAGCTCCGCGCCCGGGGGACGGTCGTGGCTTCGGGGGTGTGGTGGGACACCAGCGGTTTCTCCTTGAGGAAGAAGGCGAGGAGGAGGCCGAGCACGAGGACCGGCACCAGGTAGAGGAAGATCCGCGGCATGGCCTCCGCGTACGCGTGCACGTACGCGTCGCGCAGCATCGGCGGCAGCGCGTGCACCGCCTGCGGGGTGATCGACTCCGCCTCGGGCAGCCGCACCCCCGCCGGGAGCCCGGCGGCGCCCCCGTCCGCGAGCCGCTCCGACAGCGCGCCGTCGAGGCGGTGCGCGAAGAGGGTGCCGAAGACGGCCGCCCCGACGCTGCCTCCGATCTGCCGGAAGTAGCTGTGCGCGCTGGTCGCGGCCCCGAGGTCGGCGGGCGGTACGGAGTTCTGCACGGCGAGGATCAGGACGGGCATGACCAGCCCGATGCCGACGCCGAGGACCGCCTGCCAGACGCTGTGGTCCAGGCGCGGCGTGTCCGCGTTCATCCGGGACAGCAGCCACATCCCGACGACGGAGATCGCGCCGCCGAGCACCGGATAGATCTTGTAGTGGCCGGTGCGGCTGATGAGTTGGCCGGAGACGACGGAGGCGAGGACGATGCCGCCCATCAGCGGCAGCATCAGCAGCCCCGATTCGGTGGCCGTCGCCCCCTCGACCATCTGCAGGAACGTGGGCAGATAGCTCGCCGCGCCGAACAGCGCGACGCCGATCACCGCGCCGACCAGGCTGGTGACGGTGAACACGGAGTCGCGGAACAGCCGCAGCGGCAGGATCGGTTCGGGCGCGTGGTGCTCGACGACCAACAGCAGCACGGTCGTTCCGGCGGCCCCGGCGGCGAGTCCGAGGATGACCCGCGAGCCCCAGGCGTACTCGGTCCCGCCCCAACTCGTCAGCAGGACCAGGCAGGTGGAGGCGGCGGCGAGCAGGATCGCGCCGAGCACGTCGAGCTGGGCCCGGCTGCGCGGCCGGGGCAGCTTCAGCACGCCGGAGACGACCGCGAGGGTGATCAGACCGAAGGGGACGTTGAACCAGAAGCACCAACGCCAGGAGGCATGGTCGGTGAAGAAGCCGCCGAGCAACGGCCCGGCCACCGAGGCGAGTCCGAACGCGGCCCCGATGAGGCCCATGAACCGGCCGCGATCACGGGCCGGCACGATGTCCGCGATGATCGCCTGCACGCCGATCATCAGGCCGCCCGCGCCGACGCCCTGGACGGCGCGGAAGGCGATGAGCTGGTCCATGGTCCGCGACCAGCCGGCGAGGGCCGAGCCGACGACGAAGACGACGATGGCGAACTGGAACACGCCCTTGCGGCCGAAGAGATCGCCGAGTTTGCCGTAGACCGGCAGGCCGATGGTGGCGGTGAGCAGATAGGCGGTGATCGCCCAGGACATCCGGTCGAGACCCTGGAGTTCGCCGACGATCTTCGGCAGCGCGGTGGCGACGATCATCTGCTCCAGCGCGGCGAGCAGCAGCGCGAGCATGAGCCCGAGGAAGACCAGCCGGACGCGGCGAGGGCCGAGTGCGTACGCGGCGGTGTCCGGCCCTTGAGCACCGGCGCCGGCGCCGGCCGCCCCCGCCCCTGGCTCCTCACAGACGCCAGGCTCCGGTTCCGCGGCTTCCGGCGACGCACCGCCCCCCGCGCCCTTCACCAGCGTGATGCCGCCCACCTGCCGCTCCCCTCGTCGCGTCTGCCCTCGCGGCTGCGTCCGCGACGCCATTCTTCGCATCAGGCGCGAAGCGGGAGCAAGCCGGACGGTACGGGAGATCAGGGGCGGCGAGCGCGGTGAACGACCAGGCGCGAAGCCGCAGTTGGCGCGCTCATCAGCGGCTTTCCCGCGCCCCGGCGCACTCGGGGGCGCGACCGGGGCGCTCCCGGGTCGTGAGCGAAAACCACCCGAACCGGTGAGCGCCGCGCCGCCGCGCGCAGGGGTGCGCGAGGGTTACTTCTCGACCTCGGCGGCAAGCTTGTCGAGCATCGCGTCGTAGATCCGGCCGAGGCCCTTGGGGGCGAAGGTCTTCTCGAAGAAGCCTCCGATGCCGCCCGCGCCGTTCCAGACCGTGGAGACGACGGCCTTGGACTTGCCCTCGCCGGCCGGGGTGACGGTCCAGGTGGTGACCATGGAGGAGTTGCGGTCCTTCTCGACGAGCTGCCCGTCGGTCGGCTCGGTCACCTCCAGGAGGCAGTCGCGGATGCGCTTGCTGGTGGCCTGCAGCTTCCAGTGCACGAGGGTGCCCTCGCCGTCGCCGCCCTCGCGCACCTCGTACTCGCTGAAGTGCTCGGGGAGCACCTTCGCGCGGGTGTTCCGGTAGTCCGCCAGAGCATCGAACACGGTCTCCGCGTCCGCCGCGATGATCCGTTCCGTCGTGGCCTCGACCTGCGCCATCCCAGTTCCTCCAGCTTCAGGTTCCTCGGGGGGGTACGGGCCCATCCCATCACCTGCGCCCCGCCGCCCAAAATCGGGGTTGCGGCGATCAAGGGAACATGTGTTCTATTCTCGGGTCGGTGCGAGGCAGTACTACCGAGGAGGCGTCCATGCGCTGGGACCATCTGGGCGACGAGCCCGCCGCCACCACGGCCCCCGTCCTGTTCGGCACGGACGCGGTCACCACCCGTACGTTCGACACCCCCGAGTTCCGCGGGATCACCTTCCACGAGGTGCGGGCCCGGTCGATCGTGAACCGGGTGCCGGGCGCCTCCCGGATGCCGTTCGAATGGACGGTCAACCCGTACCGCGGCTGCTCGCACGCCTGCGTGTACTGCTTCGCCCGCAAGACCCACAGTTATCTGGACCTCGACACCGGGCTCGGCTTCGACTCCCAGATCGTGGTGAAGATCAACGCCCCCGAGCTGCTGCGCCGTCAGCTCGCGTCCCGCCGCTGGCAGGGCGCGCACATCGCGATGGGCACCAACGTGGACTGCTACCAGCGCGCGGAGGGCCGCTACCGGCTGATGCCGGGGATCATCGCGGCGCTGCGCGACCACGCGAACCCGTTCTCCATCCTCACCAAGGGCACGCTGATCCTGCGCGACCTGGACCTGCTGCGGCAGGCCGCGGAGGTGACCGAGGTCGGCATCTCCGTCTCCGTCGGCTTCACCGACCAGAGCCTGTGGCGCACGGTCGAGCCGGGCACCCCGTCGCCGCAGCGCCGCCTCGACGCCGTGCGCACGCTGACCGAGCACGGCATCGGCTGCGGGGTCCTGATGGCCCCGGTCATCCCCTTTCTCGGCGACCGCCCCGAGCAGCTGCGGGAGACGGTCCGGGCGATCGCCGAGGCCGGCGCCACGTCGGTGACCCCGCTCGTACTGCATCTGCGGCCGGGCGCGCGCGAGTGGTTCATGGCCTGGCTGCGCGAGCACCACCCGCTCCTTGTGGGGCGGTACGAGCGGATGTACGCGGACGGCGCGTACGCGCCCACCTGGTACCAGCGCCGGATCACCCGTCAGGTGCACGAACTGGCGGATGAGTTCGGCATCGGACCGGCGCGTCGGGGCGCGGCCCGGCGCATACCCGAGCCCGGCGCGCCGGCGCTCGCGGGGCCGACGCAGCTCACCCTCCTCTGATTGGGTCAACTCTCGCCGGAAGTGGTCCTTCCGCTCCGGCTTGCGGGCACGGACGCCGTATGAACCCACGCGCAGGAATGCTGTTCGCCGCGGGGGCGCTGCTGGCCGGTACGGTCGCCGCCCTGCCCGCGTCCGCGTCGCCCGCACCCGAACCGCCCACGACGCCGGCGAACGGAACCGCGGCCGAAGCGGCGAACGGGCCCGCCGCCGAACCGGCGACCCATCCGACCACCCGCCCGGCCTCCCCGGTCATCTGGCGAGCCTGCGCCACGAAGCGCTACCCGCGGCTCGAGTGCTCCTCCCTCAAGGTGCCGCTGGACCACGACGATCCGAAGAGCCGGACGATCACGCTCGCGCTGTCCCGGATCGCGCACACCGCCGCGAAGTCCCAGGGCCCGCTGCTGGTCAACCCCGGCGGCCCGGGCGGCAGCGGCCTCGGCATGGCCGGCTTCGTGGCCGCCTCGCTGCCGGCGGAGTTGTCCGCGCAGTACGACGTGATCGGCTTCGACCCGCGCGGCGTCGGCCGCAGCGAGCCGGCCCTGAACTGCCTGCCCGGTCACTTCAAGCCGGTACGCCCGGACTCCGTGCCCCACACCCTCGAGGGCGAGGCGGCCGGCCTGGAGCGGGCCCGCGCCTTCGCGGCCGCCTGCGGGACCAAGTACGGCGACCTGCTGCGACACATGGACACGGTGAGCACGGCGCGGGACCTCGACGCGATCCGGCGGGCGCTCGGCGCGCCGCAGCTCAACTACTTCGGCTACTCGTACGGCACCTACCTGGGCGCCGTGTACGCCAAGCTGTACCCGGAGCGGGTGCGCCGGTTCGTGCTGGACTCGATGGTCGACCCGAAGGGCGTCTGGTACGAGGACAACATGTCCCAGGACCTCGCCTTCGACACCCGGCACAAGGCGTTCACCGCCTGGGTGGCCAAGCACGACGCCACGTACCGGCTGGGCACGGACCCGGCCGCGGTCGAGGCGGCCTGGTACGGGATGCGGGAGCGACTGCGCGCCGCGCCGGCCGGCGACACGGTCGGCCCGGGCGAGCTGGAGGACACCTTCCTGCCCGGCGGCTACTACAACGGTTACTGGCCCCAGCTGGCCGAGGCCTTCGCCGCGTACGTCAACGAGACGGACAGCGCGCCGCTGATCGCCGCGTACCGGAACCTCGGCGCGGCCGACGCCTCGGACGACAACGGCTACTCGGTCTACGCGAGCGTGCAGTGCCGGGACGCGGCCTGGCCGCGCGACTGGACCGTGTGGCGGGCCGACAACTGGGCGGCGCACGCGAAGGCGCCCTTCTCCACCTGGAACAACGCCTGGTACAACGCGCCGTGCATGTTCTGGCCGGTGGAGTCGCGCACTCCGGTCGACGTGACGAACGATCAGGCGCCGCCGATGCTGCTCTTCCAGGCGACGGACGACGCGGCCACCCCGTACGAGGGCGGCGTGAACCTGCACCGGTCCGTACGCGGCTCCAGCCTGGTCGTCGAGGAGGGCGGCGGAAACCACGCCGTGACGCTCGGCGGCAACGCGTGCCTGGACGAGCACCTGGTGCGATACCTGGAGTCGGGCACGGTGCCGCGCGCGAAGGAAGGGACAGCCGCCGAGGCGGACGCCGTCTGCGCGGCGCTGCCGGATCCGCAGCCGCTGAAGTCCGGGAAGTCCCGGGCGGCCGCCGCGGCGGGCGGAACGACGGGCGGCGCGGCCCTGCACGGGATGCTGGGGCACCGGGGCTGAGGGCCGAGGGCCACGACGTCACCCGGCGCGGCGGCCCGCTGCTCTCGTTGTCAGTGGCGTCGGCGAGGATGGCGGGCATGACGACGCATCTCACGCATGTGCCCGCCCCCGCCGGGGTCGCCCCGAGCCCCCAGTACAGCCATGTCGTGTGGGGCACGGGCCGGTTCGTCGCGATATCCGGCCAGTGCTCCCTCGACGCCTCGGGCGCGGTGGTCGGCGCCGGCGATCCGGCGGCGCAGGCGCGTCAGGTGTTCGCCAATCTGCGGCGCTGTCTCGACGCGGCGGGGGCCGGGTTCGGGGACGTGGTGAAGCTGACGTACTTCGTCACGGACGTGGCGCACCTGCCGGCGGTGCGGGCCGCGCGGGACGAGGCCTTCGGCGCGGCCGCGCTGCCGGCCAGTTCGGCGGTGCAGGTGTCCGCGCTCGTCCGGCCCGAGCTGCTGATCGAGATCGAGGCGTTCGCGCTCGTACCGGAAGAGGGGGCCTCCTAAGGCCTGTCCGGCGGATCAGGGCTGGGGTCGCCCCTGATCAGTCCGCGAGCCGGGCGAGGGCCGCGCGGGCTGCCGGGCCGAGCCTGGGGTGCGGGACCGCCGCCTCCAGGACGGGCCGGGCCCGTCCGTCCCCCAGCGTGCCCAGCCCCTCGGCGCAGGCGACGCCCACCCGCCAGTGCGGGTCTTCGGCAGCGAGCCGCCGCTCCAGAACGGTCACCAGCGCCGGCACGGACTCGGGCGCGCGCAGTTCGGCGAGCAGACGGACCGGCAGCAGCGCGTAGGCGACGCGGAGTTCGTTCGTCGCGAGGGCGGCTGCGGCACGCGCGGTGCGCGGGTCGCCGAGCCGGGCCAGCGCGTACGCGGCGGACACGCAGCGCTCGGGGTCGCGGTGGTTGAGCAGGAGCACCAGGGCCTCGAAGGCGCGGGCGTCCCCCGCGAGGCCGAGCCGGAAGCACGCGATCTCCCGGGCCCAGAGCGGCTGTCCGGGTGCGGTGAGGACCCGTGCGAACTCCCTTTCGTCCCAGGTCGCGACGAGTTCTTCGAATTCCGCCCGGACGACTTCCGACTCGTCCTGGATCTCGTCCCGCAATCGATCGATCATCGAGCAGAATTCCGGGTCCTGAGCGATATCCATGGCGTTCAGCGTATCCGCGATCCAGATCACATTTTCTGTACTTCCCAGGGCTGGCGCGCTCGTTACCCGCCGGTTAATCTCAAGTGAGCGGGTAACCCCCGCACCCCCACGACGGCCTGGTGACGCAGCCGTTGTGGGATCGAGTTTGTCGGTTCGGCAGTTCTCGACGTGGCTCCGGGACAGAGTCCGTTGCTCCTTTTCCCGCGCGTTCCGCGCATTCTCGCGACGCGTGTTCTCCGCGATTCGTTCGCTCCCGCATCGCCGCCCTCAGTCGTCACTCTTCCCTCCCAGGAGTCCCCTGATGGACACCCCTCTCTCCACCATCGCCGTCGTCGGCCTCGGCACCATGGGCGCCGGCATCGCCGACGTGCTCGCCCGGGCCGGCCGTGAGGTCATCGGCATCGACATCAGCGAGGCCGCCGCCCGTCAGGCCGCCACCGCCCTGGAGGCCTCCACGGCCCGCGCCGTGAGCCGCGAGCGCATCACGGAGGAGGAGCGGCAGGACGTCCTGGCCCGCTTCCGCACCTTCACCGATCTGCAGGCCGCCGCCGACGCCGACCTCGTGATCGAGGTCGTGCCCGAGTCGTACGAGGCCAAGCAGGAGGTGTTCCGGGCGCTCGACGCGATCATCCGCCCGGACGCGATCATCGCCACCGGCACCAACGCGCTCTCCGTCACGCGGCTCGCCGCCGACTCGGCGCACCCCGAGCGGGTCCTGGGCCTGCACTTCTTCACCCCGGTCCAGGCGATGAAGCTGGTCGAGGTGGTCTCCTCGGTGCTCACCGCCCCGCAGGCCGTCGAGGCCGTCACCTCGCTCGCGCTCGATCTGGGCAAGGAGCCTGTCGCGGTCGGCGACCGCCCCGGCTTCGTCGCCGACGGGCTGCTCTTCGGCTACCTCAACCAGGCCGCGGCGATGTACGAGGCCAAGTACGCCTCCCGCGAGGACATCGACGCCGCGATGCGGCTGGGCTGCGGCCTTCCGATGGGCCCGCTGGCGCTGCTCGACCTGATCGGCGTCGACACCGCCCGCACCGTCCTGGAGGCGATGTACAGCGAGTCCCAGGACCGGCTGCACGCCCCCGCCCCGATCCTGAAGCAGCTCAGCGAGGCGGGCCTGACCGGCCGCAAGTCGGGCCGCGGCTTCTACACGTACGAGGCTCCCGGCTCCGCCGCCGTGGTCCGCGACGCGCTGACCCCGCTGGAGGCCGCCGCGGCCGACGGCGGGCGCGAGGTCCGCTCGGTCGGCGTCGCCGGCTCCGGCACGATGGCCTCCGGCATCGCCGAGGTCTTCGCCAAGGCCGGGTACGACGTCGTCCTGGCCGCCCGCTCGGACGAGAAGGCCCAGACCGCCAAGGCGCGGATCGCCAAGTCGCTGGGCCGCTCCGTGGACAAGGGCCGGATGACGCCCGAGGCCCGCGACGAGACGCTGGCCCGGATCACCCCGGCCGGCTCGCTCGACGCCTTCGCCGACGTCGACCTGGCGGTCGAGGCGGTCGCCGAGGACCTGGCGGTCAAGCAGCAGCTGTTCGGCACGCTGGACAAGATCTGCAAGCCGGGCGCGGTGCTGGCCACCACCACCTCCTCGCTGCCGGTCGTCGCCTGCGCCCGCGCCACCTCGCGCCCGCAGGACGTCATCGGCATGCACTTCTTCAACCCGGCCCCGGCCATGAAGCTGGTGGAGATCGTCCGCACGGTGCTGACCGCCGACGACGTCCACGCCACCGTCCGCGAGGTCACCGCGAAGATCAAGAAGCACCCGGTGGACTGTGGCGACCGGGCCGGCTTCATCGTGAACGCGCTGCTCTTCCCGTACCTGAACAACGCGATCAAGATGGTCGAGCAGCACTACGCCACGCTCGACGACATCGACGCCGCGATGAAGCTGGGCGGCGGCTACCCGATGGGACCGTTCGAGCTGCTCGACGTGGTCGGCCTGGACGTCTCGCTCGCCATCGAGCAGGTGCTGCACCGCGAGTTCCGGGACCCGGGCCTGGCCCCGGCCCCGCTCCTGGAGCACCTGGTGGCCGCGGGCTGCCTGGGCCGCAAGACGGGGCGCGGCTTCCGCGAATATGCCCGCCGCTGATCCGTACGCGGGGTGGGGCGGGCTGCTGGAGCCCACCGGCGGCCCGCCCCCGCAGGCGCACTCTCCTGCACCGATGCAGTACGTTCAGGACATGTCCAAGGCCGCTAAGACACCCCGTGCCACACCTCAGCCCGACGCCCCGGAGAGCGCCGCGGGCAGCCGCGCCGCCGCCCAGCGGCTCAAGATGCGGCGGGAACTGGCGACGGCGGCCATGGAGCTCTTCGCGACCAAGGGGTACGAGGCGACCACGGTCGACGAGATCGCGGCCCGCGCCGGCGTGGCCCGGCGGACCTTCTTCCGCCACTTCCGCTCCAAGGAAGAGGCGATCTTCCCCGATCACGACGACACCCTGGTGCGCGCGGAGGCGGTGCTCAACGCCGCGCCGCCGCACGAGCACCCGCTGGACACCGTCTGCCGGGGCATCAAGGAAGTCATGAAGATGTACGCGGGGTCCCCCGCGGTCTCCGTGGAGCGCTACCGGCTCACCCGCGAGGTGCCCACCCTGCGGGAGCGGGAGATCGCCTCGGTGGCCCGCTACGAGCGGCTGTTCACCCGGTATCTGCTGGGTCATTTCGACGAGCGGGACCACCACGACGGCAACGACGACCCGCTGCTGGCCGAGGTGGCCGCCTCCGCGGTCGTCACCGCGCACAACCACGTGCTGCGACGCTGGCTGCGGGCAGGCGGTCAGGGCGACGTGGAGGCCCAGCTGGACCACGCCTTCGCGATCGTGCGGGAGACCTTCGGCTCCGGCATAGGGGCGCGGCCCACGGCGGCGGCCGCACCGACCGCCCAGACGGCTCCCGCGGAGCCTGCGCAGCCCGCGGCGACCGCCTCCACCGAGGGCGGCGTACTCGTCGCCGTGGCGCGTACCGACGCCCCGCTGGACGAGGTCATGCGGACCATCCGGCAGGCACTCTCGGAGAGCTGAGCCCGCCGAAACGATCGATCAGAACAACGGCCGTCCCCACTCGGGGGCGGCCGTTTTCGCTGGTGAGCGCCCATTCTGATCGATCATCGCTCATGTGTGACCGGCGGATTGCATCTGAGTGAAATTGTTGGCACGCAGTGCCTTGCGTGGTGACACGGCGTGCCATACGTTGAAGTTGTCCGGGCGGCCGGCGCGCAGAGATCTCCTCGTGCGTCGGCTGTCCCCGCAAGCGACTTCGCTTGTGCGCCCGGACGCCTGCGTCACAGGCACCCTTTGCGCCCTACCCCGGCGCAGCCACCGCACCACCCCCGCCGAACCGACGGCACACCTCCACAGCAGCACCCCTCAACCCTCGATCCGAGGGGGGACTCCCTCATCGCTCCCCCTCGCACAGCCGCACCGCCGGAGGCATACCGTGAAGGACATCCTGGACGCGATCCAGTCGCCGGACTCCACGTCCGAGGACTTCGCCAACATCGAGCTGCCCGAGTCCTACCGCGCGATCACCGTGCACAAGGACGAGACCGAGATGTTCGCCGGGCTCGCCAGCCGCGACAAGGACCCGCGCAAGTCGCTGCACCTCGACGACGTCCCGCTGCCCGAGCTGGGCCCGGGCGAGGCCCTGGTCGCCGTCATGGCCAGCTCGGTCAACTACAACTCGGTCTGGACCTCGATCTTCGAGCCGGTGTCGACCTTCGGCTTCCTGGAGCGCTACGGCCGGCTCTCCGACCTCAGCAAGCGCCACGACCTGCCGTACCACATCATCGGCTCCGACCTCGCGGGCGTCGTCCTGCGCACCGGCCCGGGCGTCAACGCCTGGAAGCCCGGCGACAAGGTCGTCGCGCACTGTCTCTCGGTCGAGATGGAGTCCTCGGACGGCCACAACGACACGATGCTCGACCCCGAGCAGCGCATCTGGGGCTTCGAGACCAACTTCGGCGGCCTGGCGGAGATCGCGCTCGTCAAGTCGAACCAGCTGATGCCGAAGCCCGGCCACCTGAGCTGGGAGGAGGCGGCGTCCCCGGGCCTCGTCAACTCCACCGCGTACCGCCAGCTGGTCTCCCGCAACGGCGCCGGCATGAAGCAGGGCGACAACGTGCTCATCTGGGGCGCTAGCGGCGGACTCGGCTCGTACGCCACCCAGTTCGCGCTGGCCGGCGGCGCCAACCCGATCTGTGTCGTCTCCTCCCCCGAGAAGGCCGACATCTGCCGGGCCATGGGCGCCGAGGCGGTCATCGACCGCAACGCCGAGGGCTACAAGTTCTGGAAGGACGAGCACACCCAGGACCCGAAGGAGTGGAAGCGCTTCGGCAAGCGCATCCGCGAGCTCACCGGCGGCGAGGACGTGGACATCGTCTTCGAGCACCCGGGCCGCGAGACCTTCGGCGCCTCGGTGTACGTCACCCGCAAGGGCGGCACGATCGTCACCTGCGCCTCGACGTCCGGCTACAACCACGAGTACGACAACCGCTACCTGTGGATGTCGCTGAAGCGCATCATCGGCTCGCACTTCGCCAACTACCGCGAGGCGTGGGAGGCCAACCGCCTGGTCGCCAAGGGCAAGATCCACCCGACGCTCTCGAAGGTCTACTCCCTGGAGGAGACCGGCCAGGCCGCGTACGACGTGCACCGCAACCTGCACCAGGGCAAGGTCGGCGTGCTCGCGCTGGCCCCCGAGGAGGGCCTGGGCGTCAGCAACCCGGAGCTGCGCGAGAAGCACATCGACGCCATCAACCGCTTCCGTAACATCTGACCCCGGGACCATAGATGACAGAGCGTCAGAAGGACCGGCCGTGGCTCATGCGGACGTACGCCGGTCACTCCACCGCCGAGGCGTCCAACGAGCTGTACCGGCGCAATCTGGCGAAGGGGCAGACCGGTCTCTCGGTCGCCTTCGACCTGCCGACGCAGACCGGCTACGACCCCGACCACATCCTCGCCCGCGGCGAGGTCGGCCGGGTCGGGGTCCCGGTCTCGCACCTCGGTGACATGCGCCGGCTGTTCCAGGACATCCCGCTGGAGCAGATGAACACCTCGATGACCATCAACGCCACCGCCATGTGGCTGCTGGCGCTCTACCAGGTGGTCGCCGAGGAGCAGGGTGCGGACATCACCCAGCTCCAGGGCACCACGCAGAACGACATCGTGAAGGAGTACCTGTCGCGCGGGACGCACGTCTTCCCGCCCGGCCCCTCGCTCCGCCTCACGACGGACATGATCGCGTACACGGTCAACCACATCCCGAAGTGGAACCCGATCAACATCTGCAGCTACCACCTGCAGGAGGCCGGGGCCACTCCGGTCCAGGAGATCTCGTACGCGATGTCCACCGCGATCGCGGTCCTCGACGCCGTCCGCGACTCGGGCCAGGTGCCCGAGGAGCGGTTCGGCGAGGTGGTCGCCCGGATCTCGTTCTTCGTGAACGCCGGCGTCCGCTTCATCGAGGAGATGTGCAAGATGCGCGCCTTCGGCCGCATCTGGGACAAGGTCACGCTGGAGCGGTACGGCATCGAGAACGCCAAGCAGCGCCGCTTCCGCTACGGCGTCCAGGTCAACTCCCTCGGCCTGACCGAGGCCCAGCCGGAGAACAACGTCCAGCGCATCGTCCTGGAGATGCTGGCCGTCACGCTCTCCAAGGACGCCCGCGCCCGCGCCGTGCAACTCCCCGCCTGGAACGAGGCGCTGGGCCTGCCCCGGCCCTGGGACCAGCAGTGGTCGCTGCGCATCCAGCAGGTGCTCGCCCACGAGTCCGACCTGCTGGAGTACGAGGACATCTTCGCCGGCTCGCACGTCGTCGAGGCCAAGGTGGACGCCCTGGTCGCCGAGTGCCTGGCCGAGATCGACCGGATCCAGGAGATGGGCGGCGCGATGGCGGCCGTCGAGTCCGGCTACCTCAAGTCGCAGCTGGTCTCCTCGCACGCCGAGCGCCGCGCCCGGATCGAGGCCGGCGACGAGAAGATCGTCGGCGTCAACATCTTCGAGACCACCGAGGAGAACCCGCTCACCTCGGACCTCGACACCGCGATCATGACGGTCGACCCGGCGGTCGAGGCCCGGGTGGTCGGCTCGCTGAAGGACTGGCGCGACAACCGCTACCAGCCGCCGTTCAACCACCCGCGCCCCTGCAAGGCACTGGAGCGGCTGAAGGAGGCCGCGCAGGGCACCGGCAACCTCATGGAGGCCACCCTGGAGTGCGCCCGCGCCGGCGTCACCACCGGCGAGTGGGCCGGGGCGCTGCGCGAGGTCTTCGGCGAGTACCGGGCCCCCACGGGCGTCTCCTCCGCCCCGGTCGCCGTCACGGCCGAGGCGGGCACCCCGATGGCCCTGGTCCGCGAGAAGGTGGCCCGCACGGCCGAGGAGATGGGCGCCGGACGGCTGCGGCTCCTGGTCGGCAAGCCGGGCCTGGACGGCCACTCCAACGGGGCCGAGCAGATCGCGGTGCGTGCGCGGGACGCCGGCTTCGAGGTGGTCTACCAGGGCATCCGGCTGACCCCGGAGCAGATCGTCAACGCGGCTCTCGCCGAGGACGTGCACTGCGTGGGTCTGTCGATCCTCTCCGGCTCGCACGCGGAGCTGGTCCCGGACGTCCTCGACCGTCTCCGCGAGGCGGGGGCCAACGACGTGCCGGTCATCGTCGGTGGGATCATCCCGAACGCCGACGCCGCAGAACTGAAGCGAGCGGGTGTCGCCGCCGTCTTCACACCGAAGGACTTCGGTATCACCGAGATCATCGGCCGTATCGTCGACGAGATCCGGAAAGCGAACAAGCTCGACTCCCTGGAGGTCCCCGCATGACCAGCCCCGTGAACCGGCTCCGCCCCCGTCGCTCGTGCCTGGCGGTCCCCGGCTCCAACCCGCGCTTCCTGGAGAAGGCCCAGGGACTGGCCGCCGACCAGGTCTTCCTGGACCTCGAGGACGCCTGCGCGCCGCTGGCCAAGCCGGAGGCCCGGCACACCATCGTGAAGTTCCTCAATGAGGGCGACTGGACCGGCAAGACCCGCGTCGTGCGGGTCAACGACTGGACGACCCACTGGACGTACCGCGACGTCGTCACGGTCGTCGAGGGCGCCGGCCAGAACCTCGACTGCATCATGCTGCCGAAGGTCCAGGACGCCCAGCAGATCGTCGCCCTCGACCTGCTGCTCACCCAGATCGAGAAGACCATGGGCTTCGAGGTCGGCAAGATCGGCATCGAGGCGCAGATCGAGAACGCCCAGGGCCTCGTCAACGTCAACGCGATCGCCCAGGCCTCGCAGCGCGTCGAGACGATCATCTTCGGCCCGGCCGACTTCATGGCCTCCATCAACATGAAGTCCCTGGTCGTCGGCGAGCAGCCGCCCGGCTACCCGGCGGACGCGTACCACCACATCCTGATGAGCATCCTGATGGCCGCCCGCGCCAACAACCTTCAGGCGATCGACGGCCCCTACCTCCAGATCCGCAACCCGGAGGGCTACAAGGCGGTCGCCCAGCGCGCCGCCGCCCTCGGCTTCGACGGCAAGTGGGTGCTGCACCCGGACCAGGTCGCCGCGGCGAACGAGATCTTCTCGCCCGCGCAGGAGGACTTCGACCACGCCGAGCTGATCCTCGACGCGTACGACTACTACACGTCCGAGGCCGGCGGGAAGAAGGGCTCCGCGATGCTCGGCGACGAGATGATCGACGAGGCCTCCCGCAAGATGGCCCTGGTCATCTCCGGCAAGGGCCGTGCCGCCGGCATGCAGCGCACCAGCAAGTTCGAGATCCCGGAGGCCTGAGTCCGATGCAGTTCGGCCGCACCTACGAAGAGTTCGAGATCGGCGCCGTGTACAAGCACTGGCCCGGCAAGACGGTCACCGAGTACGACGACCACCTCTTCTGTCTGCTGACGATGAACCACCATCCGCTGCACATGGATGTGAACTACGCCGAGAACACGACGGACTTCAAGAAGAACGTCGTCGTCGGCAACTACATCTACTCGCTGCTGCTCGGCATGTCCGTCCCGGACGTCTCCGGCAAGGCGATCGCCAACCTGGAGATCGAGTCGCTGCGCCACGTCGCGCCGACCTTCCACGGCGACACCATCTACGGCGAGACCACCGTCCTCGACAAGACGCCGTCGAAGTCGAAGAGCGACCGCGGCATCGTCTACGTCGAGACCAAGGGCTACAAGCAGGACGGCACCCTCGTGTGCGTCTTCCGCCGCAAGGTCATGGTCCCGACCGCCGAGTACATCGACGCGCGCGGCGGCGAGCAGCCCGGCCGCCCCGAGCTCATCGAGCCCCCCAAGAAGTCGGAGAAGTAGCCATGGCACGACTCGCCCAGACCGCCGGGCTCACGGACGTCCAGCAGGAGATCCTCAAGACCGTCCGGGAGTTCGTCGACAAGGAGATCATCCCGGTCGCGACCGAGCTGGAGCACCGTGACGAGTACCCCCAGCAGATCGTCGACGGGCTGAAGGAGCTCGGCCTCTTCGGTCTGATGATCCCCGAGGAGTACGGGGGTCTGGGTGAGTCGCTGCTCACCTACGCGCTGTGCGTGGAGGAGATCGCGCGCGGCTGGATGTCGGTCTCCGGCATCATCAACACGCACTTCATCGTGGCGTACATGCTGAAGCAGCACGGCACCCAGGAGCAGAAGGAGTACTTCCTTCCGCGGATGGCGGCCGGCGAGACGCGTGGCGCGTTCTCGATGTCGGAGCCGGGCCTCGGCTCGGACGTGTCGGCCATCACGTCCAAGGCGGTGAAGGACGGCGACGAGTACGTCCTGAACGGCCAGAAGATGTGGCTGACCAATGGCGGAACGTCAACGCTGGTCGCCGTTCTCGTCCGAAGTGACGAAGGACACCCTGAGGGCACGGCCCCCCACAAGTCGATGACGACCTTCCTCGTCGAGAAGGAGCCCGGCTTCGGAGAGGTCCGCCCCGGCCTCACCATCCCCGGGAAGATCGACAAGATGGGTTACAAGGGTGTCGACACCACCGAACTCATCATGGACGGACTGCGCATTCCGGCCAATAGGGTGCTCGGCGGGACCACGGGTCGAGGGTTTTACCAAATGATGGACGGCGTCGAGGTCGGCCGCGTGAATGTGGCGGCCCGTGGTTGCGGTGTCGCTCAGCGTGCGTTCGAACTGGGTGTCTCGTATGCCCAGCAGCGTCACACTTTCGGCAAGCCGATCGCCCAGCACCAGGCGATCCAGTTCAAGCTGGCCGAAATGGCTACCAAGGTCGAGGCTGCTCATGCCATGATGGTGAACGCAGCACGCAAAAAGGACTCCGGGGAACGAAACGACCTCGAAGCAGGGATGGCGAAGTACCTCGCCTCCGAATACTGCAAGGAAGTCGTGGAGGATGCGTTCCGTATTCATGGCGGATACGGGTTCTCGAAGGAGTACGAGATCGAGCGCCTCTACCGTGAGGCCCCGATGCTGCTCATCGGCGAAGGTACCGCCGAGATCCAGAAAATGATCATTGGTCGCCGGCTGCTCGAGGAGTACCGATTCCAGGGTTGATTGTCCGATTTGGGTCGATTCGGCCGCGAAGAAGATCACACCCTGTCATCGTCTTCCGGCCGTCGACTCGGCTTCTGGCTTTCCCAGTTGCGCCCCGCAACCGATAGCATCGCCGGAAAAGCCGCCGTCCCCACGTTGCCAGTGCGGCATCATCCGCTACGAAGGTCATCCATGCCCCACAGCCAAACCTCTGCACCTCGCGACAGCCTCCTCGGCGTACGGATCGCACGCGGAGCATCGCCGTGGCTTCTGCCGACCGTCGCCACCGCGGCGCTGAGCCTTGCGCGCTCTCGCAAGTCCAGGCGCGCCGCGGCCATCGCCGTGCCCACCACCGCGCTGGCGGCGGGCATGTTGTGGTTCTTCCGCGACCCCGAGCGCGAGATCGCTCAGGGCCGGGTCATCTCCCCCGCCGACGGTGTGGTGCAGAGCATCATGCCGTGGAAGGACGGCCGGACCCGGGTCGCCATCTTCATGAGCCCGCTGAACGTCCACGTCAACCGCGCGCCGCTGGCCGGCACGGTGACGTCCGTGGAGCACATCCCCGGCGGGTTCGTCCCGGCGTTCAACAAGGAGAGCGAGAACAACGAGCGCGTTGTCTGGCACTTCGACACCGAGCTCGGCGACATCGAGATGGTGCAGATCGCGGGCGCCGTCGCCCGGCGGATCGTGCCGTACATCCCGCAGGGGACCAAGGTCGAGCAGGGCGACCGCATCGGTCTGATCCGCTTCGGCTCGCGCGTGGACATCTACCTGCCGGAAGGTGTCGATGTCGCTGTCGAGGTCGGTCAGACCACGACCGCGGGGGTGACTCGCATTGACCGTGATTGATCCCGAGACTCAGGCGGGCTGGGTCGCCGACGCCGAGGCGGAGGCCGAAGAAGAGGAGATGCCGCTGTCGCTGAGGCTGTCCATAGCGGACGCCCTCACGCTCGGCAACGCCACCTGCGGCTTCATGGCGGTGTACTTCACCACCACCGGCATCCTCATCCCGCACATCACAGGCAGCACCGAGACCGGCATGGCGCGCAACAGCGCCGCCACCGCCGTGATCCTGATGCTGGCCGCCGCGATCTTCGACCTGTTCGACGGCATCGTGGCGCGCAAGCTGCGCTCGTCCCCGATGGGCGCCGAGCTCGACAACCTCTCGGACCTGATCAGCTTCGGTCTGGCCCCGGCCTACTTCGTACTCGTGTACGGCATGGTCACGCCCGGCGCGCAGCAGAAGGTCTCGGCGGTTGCCGCGATCGTGGTGCTGCTCGCCGTGGTGCTGCGGCTGGCGAGATTCTCCTGCGTGACCATGAAGGACGGCATGTTCCAGGGCATGCCGAGCCCCTTCGGCGCGCTGACCGTCGTCTCGATCGTGCTCCTCGAGCTGCCGTTCATCCCGACGCTGCTCGCGATCATCGGAGTGGCCTGGCTGATGGTGAGCCGGGTCGAGTACCCGAAGCCGCGGGGCATCCTCGCGGTGGCGATGCTCAGCTGGATCGTCGGCGCGATGGGCCTGCTGGCGGCGTGGGCGTTCGACGCGCCGGGCGGTGCGCTGCTGCTCCAGACCGGCTGCGCGCTGCAGGTGGTCCTGGGCGCGGTGATCCCGCTCTTCGCCACGGCGCGGCGGGTGAACACCTTCCGGGACAACCGGCGCGAGAGCCGCGAGGCTCGCGCGGCGCAGGCGCAGTAAGCAGGACGGTTTGCAGGAAGGGCCCGGAGGCGATCGCCTCCGGGCCCTTCCGCATGCCTGCTCCGGAAGGCGCTTGGCGGGCCCGCGCTTCACATTCCGTAGTTTCCTCGACGTGACAAAGACGCCGGGCCCCTATTCTGAAGGCCATGATGATCTTCGTCGCGGGCGCGACCGGCGCCGTGGGCCGGCTGCTCGTCCCCCTGCTGCTCGACGCCGGACACGAGGTCGTCGGGGCCTCCCGTACGGAGACCGGGGCCGACCGGATCCGGGCGGCCGGGGCGCGGGCGGTGCGGGTCGACGCGCTGGACGCGGACGGGCTGCGGGCGGCGGTGGCGGCGGCCGCGCCGGACGCGATCGTGCACCAGCTCACGGACCTCAGCACGGCGGACGGGGCGGCGAACAACCGACTCCGGCACGAGGGCACCCGGAACCTGGTGGACGCGGCGAAGGCGGCCGGCGTCGAGCGGATCGTCGCCCAGTCGATCGCCTGGGCGTACGCCCCCGGCCCCGGCCCGGCCGGCGAATCCGTACCGCTCGACCCCACCGACGAGCTGCCCCGCGCGCGGATCGTCGGCGGAGCCCGCGCCCTGGAGGACCAGGTCTCCGAGCTCCCCGAGGCGGTCGTGCTGCGCTACGGCATCCTGTACGGCCCCGGCACCTGGTACGCCCCCGGCGGCGCGGTCGCGGCCGCGCTGGCCGGCGCCCCGGAGGCCCGCTTCCTGGGCAGCCTGACGGCGGACGACTCCGTGAGCTCCTTCGTCCACGTCGCGGACGCGGCGGAGGCGGCCCTGCAGGCGCTGACATGGCCGCCGGGCGCGTACAACATCGTGGACGACGCCCCGGCCCCGTCCCGAGCCTGGCTCCCGGCGCTGGCCAAGGCGCTGGGCACACCCGCCCCGCCCCCGGCCGAGGGCGCGCTCCCCTGGGCTCGCGGCGCGTCGAACACCAGGGCCCGAGCCCTGGGCTGGCGCCCGACGCACCCGACCTGGCGCGCGGGCTTCGCCGCCCAGGGCGACTGATCCGCGGTCAGCCCGTCTTCGGGGTGAAGGACTGGGCCGCCGCCGAGACCGACGGCCGGCGCACCGTGCGCATGCCGCCCGGGACGGACTTCGCCGGCTGGAGGATGGCGCTCTCCTTCGACGAGGGGGACTGCGGGTCCGTGAAGTCGTGCTTCATGCCGAAGCCCGCGTCGTGGGCGGTGATCGACAGGAGGGCCTTGTCCACGCCCTCGCGGGTCAGGTCCTTCGCGTCGCAGGCCTTCTTCAGGGCCTCGCCGAAGACCGTCGCCGCGGTCCAGCCGGCGACGATGCCGTTGTCGAGGCTGTCCTTCGGGTAGGCGGCCTGGTAGTCGGCGACCAGCTTCTGAGCGACCGGGGTGTCCGCGCCGATCGGGAGGCTCGGGGAGGCGACGTAGTACATCTTCTCCAGGGCCGGGCCGGCCGGTGTGCCGAGCAGTTGCGGCGAGAACGCCGAGTTGTTGCCGATGATCGGGATCCGGAGCCCGGTCGCCGCCGCGACGCCGACGAGCGAGGCCGCCTGCCGGGGGCCCGCGCTGATGACGATGGCCTTGACGCCGGCCTGCTTCAGCGCCGCGACCTGCGCCGACATGTCGCTGTCGGTCGGCTTGATCTTCTGCTCGACCACCGTAAGACCGGCCTTCCCGGCCGCGTGCTTGGAGCCGACCAGCGCGTTCTCGCCGTAGTCGCCCTCGAAGTACACGTGCCCGAGCTTGTCGCCCCTCTTCAGCCCCTTCTCCGCGACGAGGAAGTCGACCGCGTTGATCGTCTCCACGTCGTACGTCGAGCCGAGCACCCGGATGTACGGGCTGCCGAGCAGCGAGGCCGACCAGGCCTGCGGGAGGACGAGCACCTTGTCCTGGCCGTCGATGCGCTGCTTGGCCGCGGCGACGAACGGCGAGCCGATGAACTGGCTGTAGCCGACCACCTTCGGCTCCAGCTCGGTGTACGCGGCGAGCGCCTTCTGCGGGTCGTACCCGTGGTCGCGGACGGTCAGCTCCAGCTGCCGCCCACAGATCCCGCCGGCCGCGTTGACCTGCTTCACGTACAGCTGCTGCGCCTGCGTGATGCTCTTGCCGAGGGTGGCGTACACCCCCGTCATGTCGGTGAGCGCGCCGACCGCGATGGTCGTGTCGGTGACGCCCTCCCCGGCCTTGACGCCGCCCTTGCCGGCGCTCGCGCCCTCGCCGGTCTTCGCCTTGGAGCTGCAGCCGGCCGCGGTCAGCGCGACCAGTACGGCGAGTGCGGCGGTCAGACCCCGCACGGCCTGTCGTCGGTGGTTCATCGTTCCTCCCCTGAGGGTTGCCGGGTGCGCCGGGCGGCGAGCCGGACCAGGCCGCCGGGCAGGAAGAGCACCACCGCGACGACGGCGGCGCCGTACAGGAAGCGCGCGGCCTCCCCCGGTGCGATACCGCCCGTCCCGGGGGCGGAGACCAGGGGAAGCGCGTCGCTGTACCGGTTGAGGAGCTGCGGCAGGAGGGAGACGAAGACCGCTCCGACCACCGCACCGGCGACCGACCCGAGACCGCCGATGACGATCATGGCCAGGTATTCGAGGGAGAGCATCATGCCGAAGTACTCCGGCACGGTCCGCTGGAAGACCAGCGCGAGCAGCACCCCGGCGAGCCCCGCGTACATCGACGACAGGACGAAGACGGCGGCGCGGTAGCGCGCCACCGGGATGCCCATGACGCCGGCGGCGATCCGGTGGTCCCGGATCGCGTTCATGGCGCGTCCGGGGCGGCCGCGGAGCACGCCGCGGGCGAACAGCGCGCCCGCGAGGAGCAGGGCGAGGCCGAGGTACCAGAGCTTCTCGGCGGCCCCGAACGGCACCTGGGCGACGAGGAGTTCGGTGTCGTCGAAGGCGATCCCGAAGAGGTTGAGCGGCGGCACGGCCCGGCCGTTGAAGCCGCCGGTGAGGTCGTGCGCGTTGAACAGGACATGCTGGCCGATGAAGATCAGCGCGAGCGTGGCGATGCCGAGGTACGCGCCGCGCAGCCGGCCCGCGATCGGGCTGAACACGCCCCCGGCCAGGCCGGCGAGGGCGACGGCGAGCGCGGCGGCCAGCCAGCCGGGCAGGCCGAGACCGGCGAGCCCGTCGGCCCCGTCGCCGGCGAAGGCGCAGTAGCCGTACGCGCCGACGGCGAGGAAGAAGGCGTGTCCCATGGAGAGTTGGCCGGTCGCGCCGGTCAGCAGGTTGATGCCGATCGCGCCGATCGCGGCGGCCATGGCGAACAGCCCGGCCTGGAGCCAGAAGCGGTCCAGGTAGAAGGGGAAGGCGAGGAGTACGAGTCCGGCGGCGGCCCAGGCCCAGAGGCGCGGGCGGGCGAGGACGGCGCTGGAGCCTGCGGCAAGGACGGGCGAGGTCTCAGACACGGGCCGGCTCCTTCGTGCCGAAGAGCCCCGCCGGGCGGATCAGCAGCACCGCGACCATCACCAGGTACGGGGCGAGGTCGCCGATGCCCCGGCCGAGGAAGGTCAGGTCCCCCTGGTAGCCGGTGGCGAGGGACTCGGTGATCCCGACGAGCAGCCCGCCGACCAGTGCGCCGGTCGTGGAGTCGAGGCCGCCGAGGATCGCGGCGGGGAAGGCCTTCATCGCGGCGAGCGAGGTGGAGCGCTCCAGGCCGGGGGTGGGGAACACGGTGAGGAAGAGCGCGGCGACGGCGGCGAGGCCGCCCGCGACCGCCCACGCGCCGAGCGAGACCCGGCCGAGCCTGATCCCCATCAGGGCGGCGGTCTCCTGGTTCTCGGCCGCCGCCCGCATCGCGACGCCCCAGGAGGTGTGCCGGAAGGCCAGCAGGAAGGCGGTGATGAGCAGGGCCGCGGCGAGGAGGGCGGCGATCCGGGTCTCGGCGACGGAGATCCCGCCGACGGTGACGACGGCGTCGCCCCACGGGTCGCCGAGGGCGAGGATGTCGGTGCCGATGCGCCGGGTCAGCTCGGTGGCCAGCAGGATGTCGACGCCGATGGTGACGATGGCGAGGACGCTGTGGTCCGAGCCCCGGTAGCGGCGCATCACCAGGAACTCGACGGCCGCGCCCACCAGGGCTGCGCCGGCGATGCCGACGAGCAGCGCCGGCCAGAAGCCGATCGGCTCGTGCAGCACGGCGGTGACGTAGCCGCCGGCGAGCAGCAGCGAGGCGTGCGCGAAGTTGACGACCTCGGTGGCGCGGAAGATCACCACGAAGCCGAGCGCGATGAGCGCGTAGATGGATCCCAAGGACACGCCGTTGAGCAGGAATTCGGCGAAGGTCGTCACGCGGCGGTCTCCTCTCCGAGGTAGGCGCGGACGACCGCCGGGTCGTTCTGTACCTCGCCGGGGGCGCCGTCGGCGATGCGGCGGCCGAAGTCGAGGACGGTGACGCTGTCGGCGAGCCGCATCACGACGCCCATGTCGTGCTCGACGAGGACGATCGAGATGCCGAGGCTGTCGCGGACGCCGGCGACGACGGCGGCGGTGCGGCGGCGTTCGTCGGCGGTCATGCCGGCGACGGGCTCGTCGAGCAGCAGCAGCTTCGGCTCCATGCAGAGCGCGCGGGCGAGTTCGGCGAGCTTCTGCTTGCCGTACGGGAGCGCTCCCGCGGGCTGGGCGAGCTCCTTCTCCAGGCCGACGAACGCGGCGATCTCGCGGACCCGTTCGCGGTGCCGGGCCTCCTCGCGGGCGGCGGACGGCAGGCGCAGTCCGGCGGCGAGGAATCCGGTGCGGGTGAGCCGGTGCCGGCCGAGCAGGAGGCTGTCCTCGACGGTGGCGTGCGGCGGCAGGGCGAGGTTCTGGAAGATCCGGGCGACGCCGAGGCCGGCGATCTTGTGCGGGGGCAGTCCGGTGAGTTCGTGGTCGCCGAAGCGGACACTGCCGGAGGTGGCCCGGTAGACCCCGGAGAGCACGTTGAAGCAGGTGGACTTGCCCGCGCCGTTGGGTCCGATGACGGCGTGGACGGTGCCGGGCCGGACGGTGAATCCGACGGCGTCGAGCGCGGTGAGTCCGGCGAACTTGACGGTGAGGCCCCGCACTTCGAGGGCGGGGACGGGCTGCTGGGTCATCCTGCGTCCTCCCAGCGGGAGAGCACGGGGTGGGCGCTCGCCGCGTCGGCCGCGTCCGCGGCGGCGGTCTCGTCGACGACGCCGAGGTAGCGGCGGCGCACCTCGTCGGAGGCGGCGAGTTCGCCGGCCGGGCCGGACAGCGTGACCTCGCCGACCTCGAGCACGTACGCGCGGGAGGCGAGCCGCAGCGCGAGGGCGGCGTTCTGCTCGACGAGGAGCACGGCCGTGCCCTGGGCGTTGATCTCGCGGACGGTGTCGGCGATCCGGGCGGCCATCAGCGGGGCGAGGCCGAGCGAGGGCTCGTCGAGCAGCAGCAGCTTGGGCCCGGCCATCAGGGCGCGACCGACGGCGAGCATCTGCTGTTCGCCGCCGGAGAGCAGCCCGGCGGGCTGTCGGGCGCGGTCGGCGAGGACCGGGAACAGCTCGTGCACCCGCTTCAGAGCGGCGGCCTTCGCGGCCCGGTCGCCGGACGCACCGAGGGCGCCGGCGCGCAGGTTGTCCTCGACCGTCATCCGGGCGAACACCTGGCGGCCCTCGGGGACTTGGCACACCCCGGCGGCGACGACTCGGTCGGGCGGCAGCCCGTCGAGGGCGCGGCCGCCGAAGCGGACCGTGCCGGAGGCGACGGCGCCGCCGTGGAACGCGAGCGTGCGGGAGATCGCCCGCAGCAGCGTGGACTTGCCGGCGCCGTTGCCGCCGAGGACGGCGACGACGGCGCCCTCCGGCACGGCCAGCGACACCTGCCGCAGGGCGCGGACCGGTCCGTACCCCGCCGACAGGTCCGCCACTTCGAGGGCGAGTGCGCTACCCCCCATTGGTTCCCCTTCCATGGCCCGTCCGGATATCCGTGGCCTGCTCGGATATCCGTGGCCTGCTCGGATGTCCGTGGCCCGTTCGGATCTCCGTGGCCTGCTCGGATGTCCGTGGCCCGTTCGGATCTCCGTGGCCCGTTCGGATCTCCGTGGCGTGTTCAGTGGCGCTCACCCCAGCACCGCGGGAGCCGTCCGTCCACGCTCGGCGGCCGAAACGCTGCCGGTGACCAGCGCGGCGGGCGAGGGCTTGTGCACGCGCACAACAGTGCGGAACGGGCTTCTGACGCGCGGCGGGCCGGCCCCCCGGCGGTGGGGGGCCGGCCCTGGAGCCGCTCAGGTGCGAGCGACCCCCGACGCGCGCGGGATGTGGCCCGCGGGGCGCGTCGTGAAGGTGGCGCGTCCCTGGGTGCGGCTGCGGAGGCGGGACGCGTAGCCGAAGAGCTCGGCCAGCGGGACCGTCGCCGTCAGGACCGTCGTACCGGAGTGGGCGGACGAGCCCGAGATCCGGCCGCGACGGGCCGCGAGGTCGCCGAGGACCGCGCCGACGGCGGCGTCCGGCGCCGTGACCGTCACCTCAGCCACCGGTTCGAGCAGCGTCATCTCCGCGGCGCGCAGCGCGTCGCGGAGCGCGAACCGGGCCGCGGTGCGGAACGCGAGCTCCGACGAGTCCTTGGCGTGCGTGGCCCCGTCGACGAGCGTCACCCGTACCCCGGTCACCGGATGGCCCCCGAGCGGACCCTCCGCGAGCGCGTCGCGGCAGCCCGCCTCCACCGCGCGGACGTACTCCTGCGGCACCCGGCCGCCGGTGACCGCCGAGCCGAACGCGAACGTCCCGTCCGGCCCGTCCAGCGGCTCGACGTCGAGCACGACATGGGCGAACTGCCCTGCCCCGCCGTCCTGTTTGACGTGCCGGTACACGAAACCGGACACCCCGCGCACGACGGTCTCCCGGTACGCGACCTGCGGTCTGCCGACCGCGACGTCAAGGCCGTGTGCACGCCGGATCTTCTCCGTCGCGACCTCCAGGTGCAGCTCGCCGAGCCCGGACAGCACCGTCTGACCGGTCTCCGGATCGGTCCGCACCACCAGCGACGGGTCCTCCTCGACGAGGCGGGCCAGCGCCGACGCGAGCCGGTCGGTGTCCAGGCTCCTGCGGGCCTCGACGGCGACCGACACCACGGGCGCCGCCGACGTCGGCGGTTCGAAGAGCAGCGGCGCGTCCGGGGCGCACAGCGTCGCCCCGGCGCGGGCCGCCTTCGGTCCGACGACGGCCACGATGTCCCCGGCCACGGCCCGGTCGACGTCGGTGTTCCGGTCGGCCTGGACGCGCAGGATCCGCCCGACCCGCTCCGTGCGCCCCGCCGTCGCGTCGAGCACGGTCTCCCCCTTCCGTATCGTTCCCGCGTACACCCGCAGGAAGGTCAGCCGCCCGGTGGCGGTCGAGTGCACCTTGAAGACCAGCCCCGCGAACGGCGCGGTCGGGTCGGCGGCCCGCTCCTGCACGGCCCCGTCGTGGGTGCCGCGTACGGACGGGACGTCCGTCGGCGACGGCAGGTAGGCCACCACGGCGTCGAGCAGCGGCTCGATCCCGCGGTTGCGGTACGCCGATCCGCACAGCACGACCACGCCCTCGCCGCCGGCCGTCAGCTCCCGCAGCGCGTCCGCCAGCGTCCGCTCGCCGAGCTCCCCGCGGGCGCAGAACTCGTCGAGCGCGGCCGGGTGGAGCTCCGCCACGGTCTCCTCCAGGAGCCTGCGGCGGCGCGCCGCCTCCTCGCGCAGCTCCTCGGGCACGGGGCCCTCGGCGCAGGCGTCGTCCGCGCCCCAGACGAGGGCGCGCATGCGGAGCAGGTCGACGACTCCGGTGAAGCCGTCCTCGCGTCCGATCGGGAGCTGGACGACCAGCGGCACGGTGTTCAGCCGGTCCCGGATCGAGGCGACGGCCGTGTCGAGGTCTGCGCCCGCCCGGTCCAGCTTGTTGACGAAGGCGATCCGCGGGACCCCGTGCCGGTCGGCCTGCCGCCACACCGTCTCGCTCTGCGGCTCGACGCCCGCCACGGCGTCGAACACCGCGACGGCCCCGTCGAGGACGCGCAGCGAGCGCTCGACCTCGTCGGAGAAGTCGACGTGGCCGGGCGTGTCGATCAGGTTGATCCGGTGGCCGTCCCAGTCGCAGCTGACGGCCGCGGCGAAGATGGTGATGCCGCGGTCGCGCTCCTGCGGGTCGAAGTCGGTGACGGTGGTGCCGTCGTGGACCTCGCCGCGCTTGTGGGTGGCACCGGTGAGGTACAGGAACCGCTCGGTGACGGTGGTCTTGCCGGCGTCCACGTGAGCGAGGATGCCGAGGTTGCGGATGTGGGAGAGGTGCGTGCGCACGGCCCGTGGCCTTTCGAACGTGATCGGGAGAAGGGCAGCGCGATGTCCCGGACGAAAGGCCTCGACGTCAGGAAGACGTCAGGCGTGCGTCACGGGATTCCGGAGGCGGGCGCGCAGCCGCCGCCGGGCGGCGGGAGAGGCCAGGATCACGTCGTACCGGAACGGCGACCGGGACCGGGCAGGGGGAGCGGTGACGGACGTACGGCTGCGCACGGTCGGGCTCCCCTCTGCGGTCGTTGATCGGTTGGCGGGTACGGACGCGAGTGTAGGGAGCGCGCTGCCCTCGGCGACAACGGTTTTTCCCCGCAACGGACTTCACCCGGTCCGCGCGGAGCGGACCGGGTGAAGGGGAGACGAGACGGAGCGCCGTCCTACAGCAGGAAGTCGCGGGCGATCTGCGCCGCCGTCTGCTCCAGGAGGGGGCCCGCGTTCGGCATGGACTTGGCCGGGTCCGGCTCCAGGTCCGTCAGCGGGTAGGCACGGCGGATGCCGGCCGCGCCGAGGTCCGCGGGCGGCAGGGCGAGGCGGCCGCAGACCGCGACGACCTCCTTGCCGGCCGCGCGCGCCGCCGCGGCGACGCCCGCGGGGGCCTTGCCGTGCAGGGTCTGCTCGTCGAGGGAGCCCTCGCCGGTGATGACCAGGGTGGCGCGCTCCAGGGCCGGGGCGAAGCCCAGCACCTCCAGCATCAGCTCGATGCCGGGGCGGAAGCTCGCGTCGAGGCCGACGAGGGCGCCGTACCCGATGCCGCCCGCGCCGCCCGCGCCGGGCGCGACCGCGCACTCCGCCGCCTTCGGGCCGATGGCCTTCTCGAGCACGGTCACGAAGTGCGACAGCGCCGCGTCCAGGGTCTGCACGTCCTGCGGGGACGCGCCCTTCTGCGGGCCGTACACCGCCGGCGCGCCCTTCGGCCCGGTCAGCGGGTTGTCGACGTCGCTGGCGAGGATCAGGTCGACGCCCGCGAAGCGCGGGTCGAGGTCGGACAGGTCGGCGAAGGCCAGCTCGGCCAGCGCCGCGCCGCCGGGGCCGACGGGCTCGCCC
>NZ_DATCVQ010000656.1:0-4856 GCF_036566765.1 Streptomyces sp. | reverse complement strand
CAGCGCCGCGGCGGTGGCGGCGGCCACCGGGAGGACGGCGAGCAGGGTGAGCGCCGCGGCGAGCGGGATCGGCCGGTCGGCGGCCAGCAGGTCGGCCGCGGCCCCGTCGAACGGCAGGCCGGTGATGTCGCCGCGCAGGTGCAGGTAGAACAGCAGCGCCACCGTGGAGCCGAGCGTGCAGGCGACCGCGGTCGAGGCGGCGGCGAGCGCGGTCAGCCGGGCGGGCCCGAGCCCGACCGCGGAGAGGCCCGGCCGGGGCCGGGTGCTGGGGTCCGTACGGGCCACGGCGACCGCGAACTGCACGGTCGCCGCCATCGGGATCACGCACCACAGCAGCCGCAGCGAGGAGTCGGGCGCGTGCGCCGGGTGGCCGACCGCGTAGCCGAGTGTGCACAGCAGGAGGAAGCCCACGCCCGCGGCGGCCGCGGCGACCAGCAGCCGCCGCAGCAGGACCAGCGGGTGGGAGCCCCGGGTCAGACGGAGAGCGAGCACGCGGCGCGGCCCTCCGTACCGGTCGGCGGGGCGGAGCTGACGCGGCGGCCGTCGACGAGCGTGACGGCCCGGTCGGCGAGGGCGGCCACGTCGGCGTCGTGGGTGGCGAGCAGCACGGTGATCCGGTGCGAGCGGGCGGCCGCGGTGAGGGTGCGCAGTACCTGCGCGCCGTCGGCGCGGTGCAGGGCGGCGGTCGGCTCGTCGGCGAAGAGCACCGACGGCGTGGTGACCAGGGCCCGCGCGGTGGCGATCCGCTGCCGCTGGGACTGGGTGAGGTCGTGCGGCCGTTTGCGCGCGGCGCCGCCGATGTCGAGCCGGTCCAGCCATTCCATGGCGGAGGACTTCGCGGTGCGGTGCGCGAGGCCGCGCAGCAGCAGCGGCAGGGCGGCGTTCTCCCAGGCGGTCAGCTCGGGCACGAGTCCGGGTTCGGGGTCGATCCAGCCGAACCGTTCGCGGCGCAGCCGCTCGCGCTGGACGAGGCTCAGGGTGTGGACGGGGCCGCTGTTGAACCAGACCTCGCCCTGGTCGGCCACGAGCTGGCCGGAGAGGCAGCGCAGCAGGGTCGTCTTGCCGCTGCCGCGCGGTCCGGTGACGGCGAGGATCTCGCCCTCGCGGACCCCGAGGGAGACACCGCTGAGGGCGGGCGTGCCGCCGAGGGTGTGGTGCAGGGAGCGTGCCCAGAGCACGTCGTTGTCCGGTGGGGCCACCATCGCGTACACCTCGTTGTCGGATCTGATGTGTGTTCCCCCGTGCGGGGGAACGAGGAGACGGGCCTGTGGGTCACGTGGCTCACTCGGCACCGTAAGGATTCAGATCCGCTTGTACGGACAGCACACGGCCCGGGCCGCCGCCATCCACTCGGATGGCGGCATGCCCGGGCCGGGGTCACGCCGTGAGGGCGGCGTGAGGTCCTCTGCCTCGGAGGGCGGGGACGGTCGGAGCCGTCAGAGCTTCGTCCACGCCTCGGTGAGCACCGAGCGCAGGATGCCTTCGATCTCGTCGAAGGTGCCCTGGTCGGCGATCAGCGGCGGGGCCAGCTGGATGACCGGGTCGCCACGGTCGTCGGCACGGCAGTACAGACCGTTGTCGAACAGCGCCTTGGACAGGAAGCCGTACAGGACGCGCTCGGTCTCCTCGTCCGTGAAGGACTCCTTGGTGACCTTGTCCTTGACGAGCTCGATGCCGTAGAAGAAGCCGTTGCCGCGGACGTCGCCGACGATCGGCAGGTCGTGCAGCTTCTTCAGGGTGTCGAAGAAGTTGCCCTCCTGGTCCAGCACGTGCTGGTTCAGGCCTTCCTTGTCGAAGATGTCGAGGTTGGCGATCGCGACCGCCGACGACACCGGGTGGCCACCGAAGGTGTAGCCGTGCAGGAAGGTGTTGTCGCCCTTGTAGAACGGCTCCGCGATGCGGTCCGAGACGATGCAGGCGCCGATCGGGGAGTAGCCCGAGGTCATGCCCTTGGCGCAGGTGATCATGTCCGGCACGTAGCCGAACTTGTCACAGGCGAACATCGTGCCGAGGCGGCCGAAGGCGCAGATCGTCTCGTCGGAGACGAGCAGCACGTCGTACTGGTCGCAGATCTCGCGGACCCGCTGGAAGTACCCGGGCGGCGGCGGGAAGCAGCCGCCGGCGTTCTGCACCGGCTCCAGGAAGACAGCCGCGACGGTCTCGGGGCCCTCGAAGAGGATCTGCTGCTCGATCTGGTCGGCGGCCCAGCGGCCGAAGGCCTCGGGGTCGTCGCCGTGGATCGGGGCGCGGTAGATGTTGGTGTTCGGCACCTTGTGCGCGCCGGGGACCAGCGGCTCGAAGGGGGCCTTCAGGGCCGGCAGACCGGTGATGGACAGGGCGCCCTGCGGGGTGCCGTGGTAGGCGACCGCACGCGAGATGACCTTGTACTTGGTGTGCTTGCCCTGCAGCTTGAAGTACTGCTTGGCGAGCTTCCACGCGGTCTCGACGGCCTCGCCGCCACCAGTGGTGAAGAAGACCTTGTTCAGGTCGCCCGGGGCGTAGTGCGCGAGACGCTCGGCGAGCTCGACGGCCTTGGGGTGCGCGTACGACCACACGGGGAAGAACGCGAGCTCCTGGGCCTGCTTGTACGCGACCTCGGCCAGCTCCTGGCGGCCGTGTCCGGCGTTGACCACGAAGAGACCCGCGAGACCGTCGAGGTAGCGCTTGCCCTTGTCGTCGAAGATGTAGGTGCCCTCACCACGCACGATGGTGGGAACGGGCGAGTTCTCGTACGACGACATGCGCGTGAAGTGCATCCACAGGTGGTCGTACGCGGTCTTGGAGAGGTCCTGGGTCACGGTTATCGAGTTCCCCACATATAGGTCTGCTTCTTGAGCTTGAGGTAGACGAAGCTCTCGGTGGAGCGCACGCCGGGGAGGGTGCGGATGCGCTTGTTGATCACATCCAGCAGGTGGTCGTCGTCCTCGCAGACGATCTCCACCATCAGGTCGAAGGAGCCCGCGGTCATCACCACGTACTCGCATTCGGCCATGGCAGTCAGCGCCTCGGCGACTGGATCCAGGTCACCCTCGACGTTGATGCCGACCATCGCCTGACGCCGGAGGCCCACGGTGAGCGGGTCGGTGACGGCGACGATCTGCATGACGCCCTGGTCGAGCAGCTTCTGGACGCGCTGCCGGACGGCCGCCTCGGAGAGGCCCACGGCCTTGCCGATGGCGGCGTACGGACGGCGACCGTCCTCCTGGAGCTGCTCGATGATCGCCAGGGAGACGGCATCGATCGTCGGGGACGAACCGGATCCGGTTCTGGAATGCGTGCTTTGGCTGGCCACGACTTCACTGTGCACCAGGTTCGTCTGTCTGGCAAGCCATGAGCGATGAAATTCGTTGTTTCTGGTTCCAGATCTCACCGAATCCGAAGTTGGGAGGCGTCAGGCCTGTTGAAAGCGTCTGTGAAGCGATTACCCTTGGGTGTCTCACTCATCGGGACGCCGCACGACGACGTGCGACACAGAACGTGACAGGAGGGGTGGCCAAGTGACCACCGAGCTGCGCCGGCTGCGTAACTACATCAACGGGGAATTCCGGGACGCCGCGGACGGACGGACCATCGATGTGGTCAACCCGGCCACGGGCGAGGTCTTCGCCACGTCTCCGCTGTCCGGGCAGGCGGACGTCGACGCCGCCATGGACGCCGCCGCCGCGGCCTTCCCGGCCTGGCGCGACACCACGCCGTCCGAGCGCCAGAAGGTGCTCCTGAAGATCGCCGACGCCTTCGAGGAGCGCGCCGAGGACCTGATCGCCGCCGAGGTCGAGAACACCGGCAAGCCGGTCGCGCTCACCGCGAGCGAGGAGGTCCCGCCGATGGTGGACCAGATCCGCTTCTTCGCGGGCGCCGCCCGGATGCTCGAGGGCAAGTCCGCCGGCGAGTACATGGAGGGCATGACCTCGATCGTCCGCCGTGAGCCGGTGGGTGTGTGCGCGCAGGTCGCGCCGTGGAACTACCCGATGATGATGGCCGTGTGGAAGTTCGCCCCGGCCCTCGCCGCGGGCAACACGGTCGTCCTCAAGCCGTCGGACACGACCCCCGCGTCGACCGTGCTGATCGCCGAGATCATCGGCCAGATCCTGCCCAAGGGCGTCTTCAACGTCATCTGTGGCGACCGGGACACCGGCCGTGCGATGGTCGAGCACCCGACCCCGGCGATGGCCTCCATCACCGGTTCGGTACGGGCCGGCATGCAGGTCGCCGAGTCCGCGGCCAAGGACGTCAAGCGCGTCCACCTGGAGCTCGGCGGCAAGGCGCCCGCCGTGGTCTTCGAGGACAGCGACATCGCCAAGGCCGTCGAGGGCATCTCCGTCGCGGGCTTCTTCAACGCCGGCCAGGACTGCACGGCCGCGACCCGCGTCCTCGTCCACGAGTCGATCCACGACGAGTTCGTCAGCGCGCTCGCGAAGGCCGCCGCCGAGACGAAGACGGGTCGGCCGGACGACGAGGACGTGCTGTACGGCCCGCTCAACAACGCCAACCAGCTGAAGCAGGTCAGCGGCTTCATCGAGCGGCTCCCCGCCCACGCCAAGGTCGAGGCGGGCGGCCACCGGGTCGGCGACAAGGGCTACTTCTACGCCCCGACCGTCGTCTCCGGCCTGCGCCAGGACGACGAGATCATCCAGAACGAGGTCTTCGGCCCGGTCATCACCGTCCAGTCGTTCACCGACGAGGAGCAGGCCCTGACCTGGGCCAACGGCGTCGACTACGCGCTGGCCTCCTCGGTGTGGACCAAGGACCACGCGAGGGCGATGCGGATGTCGAGGAATCTCGACTTCGGCTGCGTGTGGATCAACACCCACATGGCACTCGTCGCCGAGATGCCGCACGGCGGGTTCAAGAAGTCC
>NZ_DATCVQ010000655.1:0-4867 GCF_036566765.1 Streptomyces sp. | reverse complement strand
GGCGAGGTTGCCCGCGTCGTCGAGGATGTCGGCGTCGGTGGCGGGTTCGTCGACGAATTCTCCTGGCTCACCGTTCGCAGTGGACTTCTTCGTGTACCCGCTCAAATCGGTCAACGGCGCACCCGATAGCGCAGGTGAAGCACCCGGTTGCCCTGAATCACCACGTCAGGATCCTCCAACAGGTGCTGTGCGTGGACCGACCCGAAGTAGCGCTTGCCGGACCCGAACACGACGGGTACGACGTCCATGCGCACCTCGTCGATCAGGCCCGCGGCAAGCACCTGGCCACCGACGTCGCCTGCGGCGACCTCGACCATGCGGTCACCCGCAAGCTCCTGCGCCTTGGCCACGGCTGCCTCGACGCCGGCGACGAAGTGAAACGGCGCCTTGGGGCCCAGCCCTCGGGCTCCGGCCGGTGCGTCACGACGACCACGTGGTCGATCCCGCCCGGCGGCTTCCCGTCCCAGCCGTCCGTCAGGTCGAAGACGTGGCGGCCGACGATCGTGACTCCGATCTGGTCCCAGTACGGCCGGGTGTAGTCGTAGGACGTCTGCGACACCTTCAGCTCGCCGCTCTCGTCCAACGGGACGTCACCGCTGGACAACCAGTCGAACAGCGGTCCGGGTTGGTCATTCTCGTCCGCGACGAAGCCGTCCACCGACACCGAGCTGTACATGACCACCTTGCCCACGGGGCTCTCCTCTGCTTTGGGGTGCCCCAAATTAGCGTGTCGTGAGTTGTCGCTCTTGTAAGACATCAACCGGCCGGCAGCGGCCAGCCGTCCAGCGCGTGGCCGGGATGTTCGCGCAGGAACCGCCGCTGGACTTCGACGTACCGGGTCGGCGTGAGCCCGGTGAACGCCCGGAACTCGTGGCCCGAAGTGGGCCTGGTCGAAGTAGCCTGCGCCACCGGCGAGGTCGCCTCAGTCGACCGGTCCGGCGGGGTTGATCCCGAACACGGTGACGGCGAAGCGGTAGATGCGGGCCGGCCGCTTCGGCGTGACGCCGATGAGCTCCTGGAACATCAGGGACGAGGACGTGGCCCGCCTCTCCCTGCTCAAGGACCGGCACATCAACTTCCTGGGCCGCTACCTGTTCAACATCAAGGCCAGCGGACCCGGCCAGGGCCTGCGCCCCCACCGGGACCCGGACGCGGTCGAGGACTGACGGACGGCGCACCCGACCCCGTCGGGCCGCTCGTTGTGGAGCCGGAGGACCCGCGCGGTTGACCGGGACCGAGAAGAGAAAGGGACACCACCATGGAGGCACGAAGGTCCGCCCGCTGGGCCACTGCACCCGCTGCACCCGTGCCTGTTGGAAGGACGCAGGACGCCGCGCGCTGGAACATGGTCAGGGCGGCGGCCAGGCCGAGGAAGGCGAGGAAGTGCGAGCCCTTTCGTTCGTATCGGACGGTGAGGCGGCGGTAGCCCAAGAGCCAGGCGATCAACCGTTCGATCTTCCAGCAGTGCCGACCGAGGCGTTCGCCGGACTCGATGCCGGGCCGCGCGATGCGCGCGACGATCCCGCGCTCGCGCAGCCAGGCCAGGTGTTCGGCGGAGAAGTACGCCTTGTCCGCACGGAGTTTGACGGGTCGGCGCCGCTGTGGTCCCCGGCGGGACCGGACGGCGGGTATGCCGCGGATGAGCGGCTTGAGGGCGAGGCTGTCGTGGATGTTCGCGCCGGACACGGCGACGGCGAGCGGGACGCCCTGGGCATCGGACAGCACGTGCAGCTTGCTGCCCTTCTTGCCGCGATCGACCGGGTTCGGTCCGGTCAGCGATCCCCCCTCTTTTGCCGCGAACGGAGGCCGCGTCGACGAGCGCCGAGGTCCAGTCCACCTCGCCCCGGGCCCCGAGTTCGTTCAGCACCGCCCGCTGCAGCCGACGCCACAGGCCGGCCTCGGTCCATACCGTGAAGCGGCGATGCGCGGTGGCGGGCGACGTGCCGAACGTCGGCGGCAGACGCCGCCAGCACAGCCGCTGGTCAGCGCGTACACCACTGCCGTGAACACGGCCCGCTCGTCAACGGAGCGGTCCCACCACCTTGCGCACGAGCAGCGAACGACGACAGCAACGGGGCGGCCAGCTGCCAGAGTTCATCAGGAACCAGACGCTTCGATGGATCAGCACCCACGACCGGCATCATGCCCCGCACGAACATCAAGTCACGTGAGACAACCTCTAAGCCTTGATTGGTGCGGCCGACCTGGCGGCCTGCTCGATCTTCGCGCAGTAGGCTGCACGGGCTTCCTCGTCGATCTGCTGCTCGTGTTCGGGGCGCAACCCTGTCCGGCCGTCGAGGCCCTCGCGCAGGATATCGGCGTGCCCGGCATGCCGGATGGACTCGCCGAGGACATGGACCATGACGGCGAACAGGTTGGTGTCGGCATAAGGCTCCGGCCACCACGGCACGTGGCCGGGGGCGTCGAGGGGAAGCTTGTTGATCGTCGCGTCCGAGTGTTCCCACGTGCGCCGGTAGAACCCGATGATCTGATCGCGGGTCTCGTCCTCGGTCGCCCACAGATCGCTGCCGTTGGAGTCCTGCCACCGGGGCAGCGGTTCCGGGGAAGGGCGGTCGAAGACCTCGCCGAAGTACCTGGCCTCGACGGCGGCCACGTGTTTGACCAGGCCGAGGAGGTTGGTCCCGGTCGCTGTCAAAGGTCGGCGGGCGTCGTATTCGGACAAGCCATCGAGTTTCCAGAGCAGTGCCTTGCGATCCCGCCGCAGTCTCCCGTGCAGGTTGTCTTTCGCGAAATCATCGATCATGCGGCATGAGCCTGCCATGGGCTGCTCGTGGTCTCAAGATCCCGTACGTGGTCCGCAGCGACAGGCAGAGCCGAGGCCTGGCCATGGCCGCCGCCCTGACCTGCTAAAAATGCCCTGCTCATCACAGTTCGGACCCCAGACGTCTGGTTTGCCGCCGGGAGCGAGCAACTTTTGTTGGTCACCTCTGGAAGCGCTCGGCGACAAGCGACCCCGACGAAGACGCTATGGCGGCGAATTCGCGCGCTCGCCCGCATTCTCGCGTGGCGGGAATGCGTCCACCGTGATCGTGGGGCTGAAGGGGGCGCGTTGCGGTGGACGGGTGAAGGCGAAGCCGGTGTCGGTCCGGACGGGGGTTGATGTCTGGGCCTGGTGCGTCGTGCTGCCGTGGCGCATGCGGTCGGTCGGGCTACGGTCGCAGGTATGCCGGGTGATCGACATGGGTGGCTGAGGTGTCTGCTCGGCGGAGCGGTGTTCGTGGTCTGTATGGCGGGGACGACGCTGCCGACGCCGCTCTACCCCCTCTATCAGGAGAAGTTCGGGTTCTCCGAGCTGACGGTCACGGTCGTGTACGCCGTATACGCCTTCGGTGTCATCGGCGTGCTGCTGCTTGCGGGCAATGCGTCCGACGCGATCGGCAGGCGGCCGACGTTGCTGTGGGGCCTGGGGTTCGCGGCGGCGAGCGCCGTCTGCTTCCTGTGCGCCGACGCCGTGGGCTGGCTGTACGCGGGCCGGCTGCTGTCGGGGTTCTCGGCCGGGCTGTTCACGGGAGCCGCCACCGCGTTCGTCATGGAGCTGGCCCCGCCCGGCGGTGCCTCCCGGGCGACGCTCGTGGCGACGGCCGCCAACATGGGCGGGCTGGGCTGCGGCCCTCTCCTGGCGGGCCTGCTCGCTGAGTACGCTCCCGCGCCGCTGTTGCTGCCGTTCGCCGTGCACCTCGCGCTGGTCGCGGTCTCGGCCGTCGTCCTGCTGGGGCTGCCCGAGACGGTGGGGGAGAGGAAGTCCCTGGCGTCCGTACGGCCGCAGCGACCCGCGCTGCCGGCCCAGGTGAGGGCCGTGTTCGTGCCGGCGGCGATCGCCTCCTTCGTGGGGTTCGCCCTGTTCGGCGTGTTCACGTCGGTCAGTCCCGCGTTCCTCGCCCGCTACCTGCACGTGGACAATCACGCCGTCAGCGGCCTGGTCGTCGCGCTGGCCTTCTTCGCCTCCACCGCAGGACAAGTGGCCGTCGGCCACTTCGGGGCGGCGCGCTCGCTGCCTCTGGGCTGCGCCGTGCTCTTCATCGGCCTGGTCCTCCTCGCCGGCGCGATGTACACGGAGCTTCTGGTGCTCGTCGTCCTCTCCGCCGTCGTAGGCGGCACCGGGCAGGGCCTCGCCTTCCGCGCGGCGCTGTCCGTCGTCGCCGCCGCTGCGCCGGCCGACCGGCGTGCGGCGGTCATCTCGGCCCTGTTCGTGGTCGCGTACACGGGAATCTCGATCCCGGTCATCGGCGTCGGCCTGCTGGCCGATCCGCTCGGTCTGGAGGGCGCGGGGCTGGTGTTCATCGCCTGCATGCTGGTCCTCGTCGCCTCCGCCGGTGCCTACCTGCTGCGACGCATGCGGCCCGGAGGACATTGACCGGCGTCGGCGGCAGAGGCCGGTTCACCCGCGACCCCCGCGGGGCAGGAAGCCTGAGGGGCGGCTGATGTCAGGGGGGATGCCGCATGATGTTCGGATACTCGGACGATTGGTTGGCGCTGCTGTTCATCCCGGTGGTGCTCTGGGTGCCGTTCGGGCCGTTTCTGATGGTGGGGATAGGGGTGTGGTGTGCTCGTCGACCCGGCTGGAAGCCGCGCCTGACGTCCGTGTTGCTGCCGGCCGTGCCGGTAGGGGTCCTGGGGACCGTCCAGATAGCCGGCCTGATCCGCCTGAAGGAGGAGACCTGGCTGGAGGACCTCCTGGGCTTTCTCGGCGTCTACGTCGTGGGCGTCACAGTGCTGCCCTGGCTCATCGGTTACGGCGCGACACGCGTGACCCACGCCGTCCGCTCCCGCCGGAGCCGAGCCCAACCACCGGGCTGAGCCCGCGGGCAAGCCGCGCTTTCCCCTGTGGTTCCCGTGGTGGTGCGAC
>NZ_DATCVQ010000654.1:0-2648 GCF_036566765.1 Streptomyces sp. | reverse complement strand
GAGGGCGGCGGCGAGCCCCGGGGAGCCGACCCACAGGACCTCGTCGGGGCGGGGCACGGCCGAGACGATCCGGTCGAGGTCGGCGTCGGTCGCGGCGGAGCAGACGAACAGGCCGCCGCGATCCAGCAGTTCGGGCAGGCGTGCGGTCGCCTCGTCCGGTTCGACGGGTACGGCGCCGGGCAGGACGGCGGTCAGGTCGGAGCGGGTGACGGGGTGGACGGGGTCGCGGGCGAACTCGCTCTCGTGCACCGGGACGCCCCGGACGTACTGGACGGCGTGTTCTGTCGTACGGCCCTCGGCGGGGAACGCGGGGGCGACGACGACGGCCCGACGTCCGGAGCCCTGCCACGCGGCACGGATCTCTGCGTCGACGTGACCCCGGAGAGTGGAGTCCACGGTCTTCAGGAGAAGTTCGGCGTCGGCGAACGCGCGGGCGGCGCGGCGGGTGCGGTCGGCCGCCTCGGTCTCGTCGACGATCCGGGTGCCGAGATCGACGGCGGTGACGCCGGGGCCCAGGGCGGATGGGGGGTCGGCGGCGGCGAACAGGATCCGGGCGTCGTGGCCGGCGCGGCGGAAGGGGGCGGCGCCGTCCCCGGCGCTCGTGAGGTCGTCGGCCAGGATGGCGATGGCCATGCGGGTTCCTCCGGGAGGTGCGAGAGGGGCGTACTGTGACTGAATCGAGTGTGGGGCAGGGCAAAGCCCCTGGACAAACGATTCGTTCTCACACCACCGGTGAGTAGAATTCACACATGAATCGCTGGCCCGATCTGCCCCCGCCGAACACGCTGCTGCCGTTCGAGGCGACTGTGCGGCACGCCAGCATGACCGCGGCCGCGCAGGAGCTGCATGTCACGCACGGAGCCGTGAGCCGGCAGATCCAGAACCTGGAGCGGGCACTCGGCGTGTCGCTGTTCGAGCGCGGCGCGCGCACGCTTCGCCCGACGCCCGAGGCGCGCCAGCTGGCCGCCGTGGTCCGGGACGCGCTCGACCAGATCGACACGGCCGCCCGGCAGGTGTCGCGACGCAGTACGGACGGGCCGCTGACGCTGTCCTGCGAACCGACGCTGCTGATGCGGTGGTTGATCCCCCGCCTGCCGGACCTGACCGCGAGCGTCCCGGACGTGACCGTCCATCTGTCGGCGGGCGGCGGGCCGGTCCCGTTCGACCGGGGCGGCGTCGATCTGGCGATCCGCCGGGACGACTTCCCGTTCCCGTCGGAGGTGAGCCGGACGCCGCTGTTCGCCGAGCGGGTCGGACCGGTCTGCCGGCCGGACCTCGTCGCGTCGATGGAGCGCCTGCCGCTGCTGCACACCCGGACGCGGCCGCGGGCGTGGGAAGACTGGCGGCGGGTGGCCGGGGCGCCTTCGGCCGGGAGCTCGGGCGAGCAGACCTTCGAGCACTTCTATCTCACGCTGCAGGCCGCGGCGGCGGGCGTCGGGGCCGCGATCGGCCCGTACGCGCTGGTCCGCGACGACCTGGAGCGCGGCCAACTCGCCGCGCCCTTCGGCTTCCGGCCGGACGGCACCCGCTACTTCCTGCTGAGCCCGCGGCCACCGGAGCACGACGAGCGCGTCGTCCGACTCCTGGAATGGCTGCGCGACCGGACGGCCGAACTGGACGCCGCCGACGTCCCGCACATGACGCCGGACGTCACGCCTGCGCCGCCCCGGCCTCCTCGTCGGGCGACGCCGTCCGGCTGACGAGGCGTTCGTAACGCTGCCGCGCGGCCTGCGGCGTCCCGAGTCCCAGGCCGAAGGCGATCTCCGGCCAGGTCATGCCGCGGCCGCGCGCCATCTGCAGGAGCCCGGCCTCCAGTTCGTCCATCTCGCCGCGGACGAGCGGGACGAGGCTGAGCGCGGCGGTGATGTCGGCCCGGTCGACCTCAGGTTCGCCCTCGACCGGCAGCGCGGCACCGCTGAGCAGGAACGACACCAGCCGGACGGCCTCGTGCGGGCCGAGCATGGTCGGGTGCGTCTGGCGGCGGCGCTGCGCATCGGTCGCGGCGTGCCGCTCGGCGATACGGAACAGCGACGCGTGGACACGGTGGGCGCGGGCCTGCTCCGGGTGGGCGGGGGTGAACGGGTCGGTGGTCGGCTCCGGTGTCGATGTCATGGGCCCAGGATGCGCGGCCACATGAAATGATGTCAACTATATGATGTGAACGCTTTGTTTGGGCGTCGACGCGGGGCTCAGCGCAGCACGTGCACCCGGGTGCGGGGCCCGGGCTGCTCGAAGTCGAGCCCGTTCTCGTCGAGGGCGTTGCCGACGGTGACCCGACGGCCGTCCGCGAAGACGAACCCGAGATCGACGCCGCCGCCCTCCCCGCCGGGCCCGAGCCACTCGACGAGTTCGACGTGCCGGAGGGTCTGCCCGACCAGCGCGGCAGGCTCCGGCAGCGCGTCGTCGCGCCAGCGCAGTTCGAACTCCGGCCAGACGACGGGCCGGCTCAGGTCGACCGCGTTCCAGGTCACGGACACCTCGTCGAACTTCCAGTGGTTCACCCCGACCTGCTCCCCGTCGAAGTCGAGCAGCACGGGACAGTCGGCGAACCACTCGTCGTCCTTCAGGTCCCACACCACCCAGAACGCCGTCAGCCGCCGCCCGACGAGCCCCCGCAGCCGCCCACCGTGCGCCGCCTGAACGTCCCG
>NZ_DATCVQ010000653.1:0-8304 GCF_036566765.1 Streptomyces sp. | reverse complement strand
CCTCCGGCGGCCCCGCCCCACCCCTCGGGCGCAGCCTCGACAACTTAGAGTATTCGTTACGCTACGCTAAGTCACGATCTCGTTCGTGCCCCACGTCGAACTTCGGCGGGCAGCCCGGCCACGACGGTCCCGCCGGCCGACTGCTGACCGTACGCGCGGGCGGAACCTACCTCGCCCCGCCCCGGCGCGACGCCGCCCCCTACCCGAGGTCCGAGGTATTCACGTGACCCCGCCCCCTCTTTCCGATCATTCTGACGAGAACGGAGACTCACGTTGATCGAAAGGATCTGGCTGTACCCGCCCCTGGCCTTCGCTCGGCTGGGCCCGTCCCCCGAACCCTGCGAGAACTACCGCTACGGCGACAGCGACCTCAGTCCCCGGGGTACCGGCAAGACCGTCGTCCTGCCCGAGCCCTCGCTCCATGTGGCTACGGACGGCACCCTGACGGAAACACAGCCGCAGGGAAACCGGGTCCGATTCAAGGACCCCGAGGACTCCGAGAACGCCGATGACGCCAAATTGTTCCGGCCCATCTGCCCCTTCTTCGAGGTCCACGGCACTTGGACCATCGACGGACAGCGTCGCTCCGGTGCGATCACCACCAAGGAACTGGACGCCTTCGACCTGACACCCGGCAATGTGCAATGGACGGTGGAGGTTGCCAACCTCAAGGCACACCACTGCACCGGCGCACTCGGCGACCGGATCGAGGCGAAGGTCGAGATTCTGGGCAACCAGCACACCCGGCACCCCCTGCGAGGACGTTCCCCCCGAGGGGCTGCCCAGCGACTGGTACCGCAAGGGCAGCACGTGCCGCTGGGCTCCGTCCAGATCCCGCGGCCGAGTGCGGCCTTCCCCGAGCTGCGACTGCGCTTCACCCCCGCCGCCGGCTTGGTCTACGGGCCCACGAACCTCCTGCAGCGCACCGACAGATATCCCCTGCCCTCCGAAAGGCTGATCCTCTCGCCGAACTCCCCCTGGTGCTCCTTCACCGGCGCGGACGATCCGCGGACTGTGCCCGGGGGCCTGTTCGCCGGGGCGGACGTAAACGTGGACGGCGGGGTCTCGTTCGGTCTCGTTGACGACGTCTGCGACGGCCTGGTCACCGTCGAGGTCGGCGGGCTGACCGCCCACGCGCGGGTCGTCGTCACCCCGCCCGATTTCGCACCCGACCGCAGACCCTTCACCTCACTGGCCGACGGTCTCATGGACCGGGTCCGGCGCGCGGAGGTCCAGGACCCCGCGTACGTCTCCCAGGATCCGAGGATGACGGCGCTGGAGGTACGGGACCTGTTCGAACGTGTCCTGGAAGCCATGGACGCCGTCAACGTGGATGCCCAGAACGAGCGCGCCGGGGCCTTCGAGAACGTGAGCCTCGGCCTCACGGAGGCACAGGGCCGTGCCCGGATGTTCCCGGTGCCGGAAGCCCTGGACGGCGTCACGCTCCCACTGACCGAACGGGGCCGGCGCAAGCACCGCCGTTTCGTGGCGCTGGAGGTCCTGGAAGACATGATCCGCGAACAGCCGGACCTCATCGAGCGGTTCATCAGGAATCCGTACGCGGAGCCGGACCGGTTCGACCTACGCATGCCGGTCGCGGTGCGCGGATCCGACGGCTTGCCCATGCACCTGACCCGCCGCCAATACGACCTCCTGGTGGCCTGGGCCAACTCGCTGCGGGCCACGGTCGAGGAGGGGACATGAGCGTGCTGCTCCAGATCGGCAGCCGTCCGCCGGAACCCGAACCGCGGTCGGACGCCGGAGCCGGCCCGCTCGGGCTCGAGGCCGAGGCCAAGGTGTTCCACAGCGCCCACGGCGCCCACCTGTTCGTCGCCGACGGCAGCCGGGTCTACGACCTCCCGGACGCCACCGCCGCCCGACTGGCGGCCTGGACGGCGGCCGCCCGGGACCCGGCCCAGGACGCCGCCCTGGCCGCGGAACTCGGCCTGCCGATGTGGGGTGGGGAGGGTCTCCCGGGCCCCCGGATCGACGGCACCCCGGCAGAAGTCCCGCCACTCGCCTCCCTCTCGCTCAACGTGATGCAGGCCTGCAACCTCAGCTGCGGGCACTGCTACGCCGACGAAGGCCGGTTCGGCGGATCCGCCCGTGCCATGCCCCGGGAGACCGCCTTCGCCGCCGTGGACCGGCTCCTCGCGGAGGCCGCGCCCGGAGCCGGCGTCGTCGTCGGCTTCATGGGCGGCGAGCCGCTCCTCGCCCACGAACTGGTACACGAGGTGACCCGGTACGCGACCCGGGCCGGGGCCGACACCGGGCACGCCGTCCGCTTCGCCCTCACTACCAACCTCACCAAGGTCCGGCCCGAGGACGCCGAGCTGTTCGCCGCCCACCCGTTCACCGTGGCCGTCAGTCTGGACGGCGACCGGGCGGGGCACGACGCCCTGCGCAAGTCACCCGGAGAAGGCAGCGCGTACGACCGGCTGCGGGCCGGGCTGGAGGTTCTGGAGCGGCACGGCCGTCCGCGCCACCTCTCGGCACGCGTCAGCGTGACCCCGTACACCGGGCGACTGATCGACATCCTGGAGCACGGCATCGGCCTGGGCTTCGACGAGGTCGGATTCGCGGCGGTGGTCAGCGCTCCGACCCCTGCGTACGAGATCGACACGGCCGCCTTCACCGGTTTCCTGGAGCAGATGATCGTGTGCGGGGAGGCGGCCTTGAGCGCGCTGTCGGCCGGACGCCCCTACCCGTTCGGCAACTTCCAGACCGCGATGTACGAGCTGCACGCGGGCGGGCACCGCCCCTATCCCTGCGGCGCGGGTGCCGGGTACCTCAGCGCCTCCGCCGAGGGAGGTCTGTACGCCTGCCACCGGCTCGTGGACGACCCCGCCTTCCGCATGGGTTCCGTGGCCGAGGGCCCCGACCGGGCCGCGCGGGCCGACCATCTGGCGGCCCGCCATGTGGACCGGGCCGAGCCCTGCCGGTCCTGCTGGGCCCGCTACCTGTGCGGTGGCGGCTGCTACCACGAGGTCAGCCGGCGCGGCCGGCCCGGTTGCGACTACATCCGCGGCTGGCTGGCCTTCTGTCTGCGCGCCTACGTCGAACTCGGGCAGGCGGCTCCGGAGTTCTTCCGGCAGACGGCGGTGTCCGACCTGCCGGCCGATCCGGCGGCCCTCGCCCGCTGACCAACCGCCCCTCATCCGACCGGCCGAAGGAGCCGACCATGAACAACCCGGTCCCCGAGAACCCGGATCTTCCCGTACCCCGCGGGAAGATCTTCCCCCGTAACCTCACGGCCCGCGCCGACCACGTGGTCCGCGGAAACCCGGCCGGCTCCCGCCCGGAGAGCGGAGTCGACAACTGCTTCCCCGGCCTGGAATTCGACCAGCGCAACTTGGACAAGTGCTTCTTCCCCGGCCTGACCTTCGACTTCCACCACCGCAGGGGCTCGCGGGTGATCGCCGTTGCCGACGGTGCCGCCACCGTTCTGGACCTCACGAGCGAAGACCTGCAGCTGACGGAGCAGGCGCCGTGGCGGCTCCATCTCTGGGCCGTATGCGGACGGACCGCCGTGGACCAGTCGGAGGCGGAGGCCCCCGTCCTCCCCGCCACCGACCTCAACGGCATGGCGATGTGGCGCTTCGTCCACGATTTGTTGCCGGGCCGGATCGCCATCCGTCTCGGGCCCCGGCCGGGAAGGTCTTCCCCGGGCGAGACCGGAGTACCCGGCGGAAGCCTCAACGCCTTGCGGACGGCGAACGAGAGCAGCGTGGAACGCGACTCGGCCGGGAAGGTGACCAGTGCCGTCCTGGTCGCCGACCGGGCTCACTACCTCACCGACGACGGTGTCATCGACCCCGCGGTGTACCTCCCGGGCGACCTCACCCGGAGCCTGTGCGCGCCCTGGCAGTACGACTTCCGCGAATGCGGCTGCTTCTACTGGGCGGCCTCCAAACCCGACATCTCCGCCAGCCACGACGGGAAGTTCCACCCCCTCAACTTCCAGCGCAGCGGCGACCGCACCATCGTCCCGCCCGAGCTGGACGGACCCCGCTACCCCCCGCGCAACGCCCAGGAGCTCGACCATCCCGCGCTGATCACGAACTGGAACGTGCTGCCTGTCGTACTCAACGGCCGTGAGGACGACAGCCTGGGAATCCCGGCTCCGCTCGAGCTGACTCCGCAGTCTCGCGACGAAGTGGTCAAGAGGCTGGAGCGGCTCGCCGTGGTCGAGCACGCACTGTGCCTGGAGTACCTCTACGCGCACTACTCGCTGAACGCCCCACGCGAAATCGACCCGGCCACACCGGCGGACGCGCCCGACCGGAAGTTCTTCGCCGCGGCCGAGGAGGTGTTCGCCGTCGCGCAGGACGAGATGCGCCATCTCCGATGGGTCAACGAGATTCTCGGCGTACTGGACCGACCGGTCATCCTCGACCCGCCCACCGAAGATTTCGAGATCCAGGAGGAATCCGGCACGAGGTTCACGTTGGAGCGGCTTACCAAGGCGCAGCTGAACTGGTTCATCAAGGTGGAGGAGACCAGCAACCAGCTCAATCCGGAGGGCATCGACGGGATGTACATCCGGCTGCACCAAACCATCATGGACGAGAAGGAGGATCCGTACCCCCAGGCCGACCGGCTCTCGCACCTCATCAAACTGATCATCGACGAGGGCGTCGACCACTTCGAGCGGTTCAAGAAGGTCAAGGCACACCTCGCCGGATTCAGCGAGGCCGACTACCTGCGGACGCTGACGAAGAACCCGACCGATCCGCTGGACCAGCGGCTGCTCGAACTCGGCGACCTGAACTACGCCATGCTCCTGGGCACGTTGAAGGACAGCCTGAGCGGCGGCGACAGCTCGGGCGGAGTCGCGATCGAGCAGTCCCGGCAGGCGATGACCAACTTCCACGAGATCAACCACTTGCTTGCGTCGCGCGGGGTCGCCCCCCGGTTCAAGGGGCCCGGGCCACTCGGCGACGGTCAGGCCACCCTCGTCGCCGCGCAGGCCGCCATGACGGTGCAGCAGACCATCAGCTCCTTGGACGGACCAGCCCTCGGTGCCATGATGGCCCGCCACCAGGCCAACACACAGGCACTGATCGACGCCCTCACGCCGTGACCATCGCCATCGCCGGATCCGGACTGGCCGAACTCACCTGCGCCTGGCTGCTCGCCTCGCGCGGCCAGCGAGTCCGGCTCCGGCCCCGCCCCGCACACGGCTCCCGCCCGCTGCTGCTGGGTGAGGACACGCTCGCCCTGCTGCACTCCCTATGGGGCGCCGGGCCGTTGGGCGAAAGCCACCGACTGACCCACCGCCACGTCCGCTGGGCCCCCGGGCCGCCCGACCCGCCACTCGCGCAGCCGGCGGCAGTCGTGGACGGCGCCGTGCTGTGCCGACAGCTCCTCGACCGGCTCGCCACGCACCACCCGGACATCGTCGGGCCCGACGGCCCCGATACACCGCACTGGACGGTCACTGCCGAACCGCCGCCCGAACACTCCGGCGAGCACTGGACGGCCGGCCGTCGACACCTCCTGGCCGGGGAGGCACCGCTTGCTGCCGGACAGGACGACACCACGGCACGCCTCGACCGCACCGACCTCGCCTGGCTGCACCTCACACCGCTCGGCAACGGCCGTGCCCTGCTTCAGGCGATGGTCCCGGGCCCCGTCGCGCGCCCCGCCCAGCTGCTGGGACGTCTCCTCACCGCATCCGCGCTGGCCCCTCGCCTCCTGCATCCCCCGGAGTCAGCGGTGGCTCTGCCCGCGGCCCCCCGTCTGCACTCCTTCCCGGCCGCCGCCCCGGCCGCCCGCACCCCGGGCACCCTCCTGGTCGGTGCGGGCGCCATCCGCTACGACCCGCTCAGCGGCACGGGCACCGCGCAGGCCCTGCGTACAGCCATCCTGGCGGCGGCCGTCATCGAATCCGCGGCGTCCGGCACTCACCCCGGCCCGCTCTGCACGCACTACACCACCCGTCTACGGATCGCGTTTCACGAACACCTCGCCACCTGTGCCCGCCTCTACCCCCAGGCGTTCCCGGACTCCTCCTGGCAGCACGAGCTCAACGCCTGCGGATGGCGCGGCGACCCGTCCCCCAGGTGACGGCCGGGGGGAAGCCAGCGTCTCGGCGTGCCCTCGCGACGCGCCGGAAAGCCCGGGCCGGTGGCCGGAGTGGCGGCCATGACCGGTTCGCTGACGCCGGGGTCCAGGTGCATGTCCTCCGCAAGATCGCCGGCCACGGCTCGCTGACCACCACGCAGCGGTACCTGCACCCCGACGTGCACAAGATCGGTGAGTTGGTCCCCAACTAGTCCCCGAAAACGAGTCAGAGGCCGTTTCAGATTGCTCTGAAAAGGCCTCTGACCTGTGACTCTTTCGAGTCGGGACGACAGGATTTGAACCTGCGACCCCTTGACCCCCAGTCAAGTGCGCTACCAAGCTGCGCCACGTCCCGTTGCCCGTTGCCGCCGGGGTTCCCGGTGGCGGCGTGCAGGAGAACATTACCTCACTCCGTGTGCGGGGCCGACGGGGGTGGGTCGGTGCTCGTGGTGCGTTCCGGCATGTCACGGCCGTGCGGGTGACAATGGGGGCGTGAGCGAGACGCCGACTGACAGGGGCCGCGACCGGGACGCGGAGGGGCGGGCGCGGAGTGCGCGGCCGCGGGACGGGCTGGGGCGACCGCTGCCGTACGGGGCCGAGGGGGTCGCCCGGCAGCCCGAGGGGGTGGCGCGGACGCCCTCGGAGACGCTGCGCGAGGCGCAGCGGCTACTGGACGCGGGCATGCCGTTCCACGCGCACGAGGTCTTCGAGGACGCCTGGAAGACCGGGCCGGCCGGCGAGCGCGACCTGTGGCAGGGGCTGGCCCAGCTCGCCGTGGGCCTGACGCACGCGGCGCGCGGCAACACCATGGGCGGCGCCCGGCTCCTGCTGCGCGGCGCGGCTCGGATCGCGGAGTGGCCGGAGCCGTATCCGTACGGGATCGATCTCGTCGGACTCGTCGCCTGGGCACGAAAGTTGGCGGACCGGGCGCCCGATGCTCCGTCGCTCGACGCGGCCGTCGAGGCCCCGCGGCTGCTGCGCCACACCGCCGACTAGCGCCGGCCGGTCCGCACGTTCCGACTAGGGCCTGTCCGACCCTGATCCGCCGGACAGGCCCCTATGGCTGCACCAGGACGACTTCGAGCGTGCGCGGGCCGTGCACGCCCTCCACTCGGTCGAGTTCGATGTCGCTGGTGGCCGAGGGGCCAGAGATCCAGGTCAGTGGGCGGCGGGGGGCGAGGCGGGGCAGGGCCTGCGGGACGGACGCGACGATCTGCTGCGGGGCCCTGACGACGCAGATGTGGTGGTCGGGGATGAGGGTGATCCGACGACGGCCCTGGTCGGGCCCTCCGTCGAGGACGACGGTTCCGGTCTCGGCGATGGCCAGCGCGCAGCCGGTGACGACGCTGTCGACGGCGTCGAGTTCGGCGGGTGTCGTGTCGAGGAGGTCCGGAAGCTGCTCGACCTCGGCCTCGGCAAGCCACTCGGGCGGCAGCCCGGGAGGAACGACGACCGTACGCGCGCCCCTCTCGGCGAGCAGCCGGGCGAGGAGGGCGGGGAGGCCGGCCGGGTCCGTGCGGTGCACGAGGGCGCGGTAGTCAGCGAGGTTGCGGTGGAGGAGGTCGAGGAGCGCGGGCGGTTCGTCGGGAACGTGGGCGGTCAGGTAGGCGCGGGTGGGCGGGGGGTCGGTGGGGGTCGCGACCGCGGTCGGGCCTGGGGCGGGCTGGGCGCCGGAGAGGTCCTCGCTCGGGGCCGGAGCCGGCTGGGCGTGGGAGGGGGCCTCGCTCGGGGCCGGAGCCGGCTGGGCGCCGGCGACGGTTCCTGCCTGGCTCGTGGTGGATCGCGCTTCGGCGACGGCCGCGCTCGGGCCCGGCCCGGCTACCGCCGCGCGGATGCGGGCGAGGATTCTGTCGCGGGCCGTGCCCGTCACAGCAGGCGTCGGCTCTCGGTGCGTCATGTGCGGTTCCTCTTCCACCAGGCGCGGAACGACTCCTTCGGGACCTCCGGCAGTTCGCGGCTGTCGGTCCATGCCGAGGCGCCGGGCAGGCGCTTCGGATGGAGGCGGCGGGTGCGGGTTGCCAGACGTTCGGCTACGGCGAGGGCGCGGGGGCTGCCGAGCACCGCTCCGGCCGCCTTCATCGCGGCATGTTCCAGGCGGTGGCCCGGGCCGCCCTGGTCAGCGACGCGCTCCCGCAGGTGGACCAGTACCTCGGGGATGTCGATGGCGACCGGGCAGACCTCGTAGCACGCGCCGCACAGCGAGGACGCGTACGGCAGCGACGCGTCGATCTCGCTCTG
>NZ_DATCVQ010000652.1:0-17355 GCF_036566765.1 Streptomyces sp. | reverse complement strand
TCGGCGGGTGGGCGCGTCGGAGTGGAGCCGCGGGCGTCGCCGTCGTCGGAGTCGCCCTCGTCGCCCTGCTCGCCGCCGGCTGCGGCGGGCGGGCCACCACCCACCACAAGCCGGGTACCAGCCACCAGGAGGCCGTCGGCGGCACCGGCACCCTGCTCCCGGCGCAGGACGGGACCGGGCGCCGGCTCCGCGAGGTCCCCGCCGCCGACGCGCCCGCCGTCCGGGCCGAGGCACGGCCCGACAGCGAGGGCGGCTGGAACCTCCGAGTCGACGTGACCCGCTTCCGGTTCACCCCCGAGAGTGCCGGCGGCGCGGCCGTCCCCGGCCGCGGGCACGCCCACCTCCTCGTCGACGGCAAGGAGACCGCCCGGCTCTACGGCCCCTGGGCGTACGTCCCGCCCGGCGCCCGCACCCTCACCGTCCGCCTGCACGCCGACGACCACACGGTCTGGGCGGTCGCCGGCCGCCCGGTCGAGGCGACCCTCGCCCTGGCCCCCGGCGCGGCGGCCCCCGCCCCGGCCACGTCCCCGGCCCAGCCCCCAGCCCCGGGCCGTACCCTCTCCCTCACCGTCACCGGTTCTACCGTCCAACCACCGCCGTCCCGCGTCGAGTTGAAGAAGGGCGACCGGATCACCCTTCGCGTCACCAGCGACCGCGCCGACACCCTCCACGTGCACGGCTACGACCGCGAACTCCCGCTCCCCGCGGGCAAGCCCGCCACCCTCACCCTCACCGCCGACCGCACCGGCCTCTTCGAGGTCGAGACCCACGAGTCGGGGCTGCTCCTGACCCAACTGGTGGTGCGGTGAGCGCACTCGCCCACGGCGTCGGCTCCCAGCACGACCTGCCGATCTCCCCCTTCTACGCCTACGCCGGCGCCTTCGCCGCCCTGTTCGTCTCCTTCCTGGCCCTCGGCCTGCTCTGGTCCGACTCCCGCTTCCGCGGCGACCGGTCCGGCCGCCCCCTGCCCGGCGCGCTCCAGCGCCTCGCCGACGCCCGCGCCACCCGCACCGCCCTGCGGGCGCTCGGCGCGGCCGGCCTGCTCGCCGTCCTCCTGAGCCTCCTTCTCGGCCCGGACGCCCCCGAGGACAACCCCGCCCCCGGCGCCGTCTACGTCCTCCTCTGGGTAGGCCTGGTCCCCGCCTCCCTCCTCCTCGGCCCGGTCGGCCGTCTGCTCAGTCCCCTGCGCGCCCTGCACTCCCTCCTCCCGCCGCGCCGCCGCCCGCCCCGCGTCCTCCCCGCGCGCCTGGGCATCCGGCCGGCCGCGGTCGGCCTGTTCGTCTTCGCCTGGCTCGAACTCGTCGCCCCCGACCCCTCGTCGACCACCGTCCTCCTCGTGTTCCTCGCCGCTCACACCGCCGTCCACTTCCTCGGTGCGGCGCGGTACGGCCCCGACTGGTTCGCCCGCGCCGATCCCTTCGAGGTCTACTCCGACCTCCTCTCCCGGCTCTCCCCGCTCGGCCGCCGCGCCGACGGCCGACTCGTCCTGCGCAACCCCCTGCACGGCCTCGACTCCACCCCGCCCGCCCCGGGTCTCGTCGCCACTGTCTGCGTCCTCCTCGGCTCCACCGCTTACGACGGCTTCTCCGACTCGCCGCGCTGGATCACCGCCGTCCAGACCTCACCCCTCGGCCGCACCCCCACGGCGACCCTCGGCCTCCTCGCCGCTGTCGCCCTCGTCGCCGCGCTCTACTGCCTGTGCGCCGGAGCCCTGCGCCTGATGAACCGCTCCCTCGCCCATCCCCTCACCGCCTTCGCCCACTCCCTCCTGCCGATCGCGCTCGGCTATCTCGTCGCGCACTACTTCTCGCTCTTCGTCACCGAAGGACCACGCACAGTCATCGTGGCACTCGGCACTGACAACGCCTCCGCCCCGGCCCCGCCACTGGCCCCCGGCGGCCTCGCCGCCCTTCAGGTCACCGCGATCGTCACCGGCCACGTCCTCGGCGTCGTCGCCGCGCACGACCGCGCCGTGCGGCTCTTCCCGCCCGCCCGGGCCGTCGCCGGCCAGCTCCCGCTGTTCGCGCTGATGATCGCGTACACCCTCGGCGGCATCGGCCTGCTCATCGCCTGACCCCGACCGGAACGGCATCATGGACCCCGTGCCCCAGCCGACCTCCCCCCGCCAACCTGCCCGGGACCCGCTGCGCCGCGCCCCCGTGCAGCAGCGCAGCGCCGAACGGCTCGCCCGGATCCTCGACGCCTGCGCCGAACTCCTCGACGAGACCGGCTACGAGCAGCTGAGCACCCGCGCCGTCGCCGTCCGCGCCGGCGTCCCGATCGGCTCCGTGTACCGGTTCTTCAGCAACAAGCGGGCGATGGCCGACGCGCTCGCCCACCGCAACCTGGACAGCTACGCCGAGCGGATCAGCGCCCGCCTCGCGGTCCGGCCGCGGACCGGCCCGTACGACGCGATCGACACCGTGCTCGACGAGTACATCGCGATGAAGCGCACCGTGCCCGGCTTCGGCCTGGTCGACTTCGGCGTCCCCGCCCCGGCCGAGGCCGGTGACGACGACCCCAACCGCCTGGTCGCGGACCGCCTGTGCGAGCTGCTCGCCGACCACCTCGGCCGGGCCTCCGACGCGACGCTGCGCCGCCAGGTCCTCGTCGGCGTCGAGGCCACGGACGCCCTGCTTCAACTCGCCTTCCGCACCGACCCGTCCGGCGATCCCGCCCTGATCGCCGAGACCCGCCGACTGCTGCATGTCTACCTCGGGCCGGTGCTCGACTGATTTCTCGGGCGGGCGGCGGTCGACCCCTCCCGGACGTGCGTACCGGTCGGTATGCTCGCGACGTCCGCACCCCAGGGAAACCCCGGGAGAGCCCATGCCCAGCACGCCCACCGCGCCCGCCCCGTCCGAGGCGTCCACCGCCCTGCGCATCTGCCCGCTCTGCGAAGCCACCTGCGGCCTGACCCTCACCCTGGACGGCGTCAAGGTCACCGGTGCGCGCGGCGACCGGGACGACGTCTTCAGCCAGGGGTTCATCTGCCCCAAGGGCGCCGCGTTCGGGGAGGTCGACGCCGACCCGGACCGGCTGCGCACCCCGCTGGTCCGCGTGGACGGGGCGCTGCGGGAGGCGACCTGGGACGAGGCGTTCGACGCCATTGCCGCCCGGATCCGGCCCCTGATCGAGGAGTACGGGCCCCAGGCCGTCGGCGTCGCCCTCGGCAACCCCAACGTCCACACCATGGCCGGCGCGCTCTACCCGCCGCTGCTCCTCGGCGCGCTGCGCACCCGCAACCTCTTCACCGCCTCCACGCTCGACCAGATGCCCAAGCACGTCTCCAGCGGCTTGCTGTTCGGCGACCCCCTCGCCATACCCGTGCCCGACCTGGACCGCACCGACCATCTGCTGATGCTCGGCGCCAACCCGCTCGACTCCAACGGCAGTCTGTGCACCGCCCCCGACTTCCCCGGCCGGCTCAGGGCGCTGCGCCGGCGCGGCGGCACCCTGACCGTCGTCGACCCGCGCCGTACCCGTACCGCCCGGCTCGCCGACCGGCACGTCGCCATCCGCCCCGGCGCCGACGCGCTCCTGCTGGCCGCGCTCGTGCACACCCTCTTCGCGGAGGACCTGACCGACCTCGGCCGGCTCGCCGAGCACGTCGAGGGCGTCGACGACGTCCGGGCGGCGGTACGGGACTTCACCCCGGAGGCCGTCGCCGCGGCCTGCGACCTGGACGCCGACACCATCCGCGCCGTCGCCCGCGAACTCGCCGCCGCGCCCACCGCCGCCGTCTACGGCCGCATGGGCAGCTCCACCGTCGCCCACGGCACCCTCGCCAACTGGCTCGTCGACGTGCTCAACGTCCTCACCGGCAACCTCGACCGCCCCGGCGGCGCGCTCTTCCCGCTCTCCGCCACCGCCCCCGCGCCGCGCCCCGCCGGCCCCGGCAAGGGCTTCGCGCTCGGCCGCTGGAGCAGCAGGGTCTCCGGCCACCCGGAGGCCAAAGGCGAACTCCCGATGGCCGCCCTCGCCGAGGAGATCGACACCCCGGGCGAGGGACGGATCCGCGCGCTCATCGCCATCGCGGCCAACCCGGTCCTGTCCGCACCCGACGGCGACCGCCTCGACCGGGCCCTCGGCTCGCTCGACCTCATGGTCAGCGTCGACCCGTACCTCAACGAGACCTCCCGGCACGCCGACGTCGTGCTGCCCCCGCCGCCGCCCTCCCAGAGCGCCCACTTCGACTTCGCCTTCAACGCCTTCGCCGTCCGCAACCAGGCCCGCTACTCCCCGCCCGCCGTCCCGCTGGAGGAGGGCCGGATGGACGAGTGCGAGATCCACGCCCGGCTCATCCTCGCGGTCTCGGGCATGCACGGAGCGCCGCCCGAGGCCGTCGACGAGCTCGCCGTCGAGCGCACCCTCGCCAAGGCCGTCGCGGACCCGCACTCTCCGCTCTTCGAGGCCGACCCGAAGACGCAGGCCCGGCTGCTGTGGGGGCGTACGGGGCCCGAGCGCCGCCTCGACCTGATGCTCCGGCTCGGCCCGTACGACCTGATCCTCGAAGACCTGAAGCAGGCCCCGCACGGCTACGACCTCGGGCCGCTGCGGCCCCGCCTCCCGCAGCTCCTCAAGACCCGCAGCGGACGCGTGGAGCTGCTGCCCGCGCCGATCGCCGCCGACCTGCCCCGGCTGCGCCGCGCACTGACGGAGCCGCCGGCCCCGCTGGTCCTGGTCGGCCGCCGCCATCTGCGCTCCAACAACAGCTGGCTGCACAACGTGCCCGCCCTCAACGGCGGCTCCAACCGGTGCACCCTCCAGGTGCACCCCGAGGACGCGACCCGGCTGGGCCTCGACGACGGGAAGCCCGCCCGGATCACCGGCGACGGCGGCTCCCTGGAGGTACCGGTCGAGGTGACCGAGGCGGTGCGTCAGGGAGTCGTGAGCCTGCCGCACGGCTGGGGCCACGACCGGCCCGGTACCCGTCTCGGGGTCGCGGAGGCCCGTCCCGGGGTCAACGTCAACCAGCTCCTCGACGGTTCCCGGCTCGACCCACTGTCCGGCACCGCCGTACTCAACGGCTTCCCGGTCGAGCTGACGCCCCTGACCTAGCACCCCTCGTGTGACCTGGGGTTTTGCTCTTATTGCTCACGCGTCAACGTCTTGTTAACGGCAGAAGAGGGCACCTACGGTCATCCGGACCGCCGCTCTGGCGGTGTTCAAGGGTGAACGTGAGGTGTCCTCCATGCTGACCGTCCTCGGATTCGGCATGATCGCGACCTTCTTGGTCCTGATCATGATGAAGAAGATGTCGCCGATCGCGGCGCTCGTCCTCATCCCCGCGCTCTTCTGCGTCTTCGTCGGACAGGGTGCACAGCTCGGTGACTTCGTCATCGAGGGCGTCGGCAAGCTCGCGCCCACCGCGGCCATGCTGATGTTCGCGATCATCTACTTCGGCGTGATGATCGACGTCGGGCTCTTCGACCCGATCGTGCGCGGCATCCTGCGTTTCTGCAAGGCCGACCCGGTGCGCGTGGTCGTCGGCACGGCGGTGCTCGCCGCCGTCGTCTCCCTGGACGGCGACGGCTCGACCACCTTCATGATCACGGTCTCGGCGATGTATCCGCTGTACAAGAGGCTCGGCATGAGCCTGGTCGTCATGACGGGTGTCGCCGCGACCGCCAACGGCGTGATGAACACGCTCCCGTGGGGCGGCCCGACCGCCCGCGCCGCCACTGCGCTCAAGCTGGACGCGGCCGACATCTTCGTCCCGATGATCCCGGCGCTCGGCGTCGGCCTGCTCTTCGTCTTCGCCCTCGCGTACGTGCTGGGCCGCCGTGAGCGCAAGCGGATCGGGTACCTCACGCTGGACGAGGCCCTGGTCACGGAGTCGGAGACGGAGACCGTGCTGGTCACGGCGGGCGGCGGCGCGTCCGGCGGTGACGTGGAGCGCGGCTCCGTGACCGGCGGCGGCCTTCCCGAGGCCCCCGCGGGCGACGGCGGGGACGGCTCGGACGGCTCCGACGGCTCCCCGGTCCTCGACCCGAAGCGTCCGACCCTGCGACCCAAGCTGTACTGGTTCAACGCCGGCCTCACCGTCGCCCTGCTCGCGGCGATGATCCTGGAGCTCATGCCGATCCCGGTGCTCTTCCTGATCGGCGCGGCCCTCGCGCTCACCGTCAACTTCCCGAAGGTCGCCGACCAGAAGGCGCGGATCGCCGCCCACGCGGACAACGTCCTGAACGTCTCCGGCATGGTGTTCGCCGCCGCCGTCTTCACCGGCGTCCTCACCGGCACCGGCATGGTCGAGCACATGGCCAACTGGCTCGTCGGCGCGATCCCCGAAGGCATGGGCCCGCACATGGCCCTGGTCACCGGCGTGCTGAGCCTGCCGCTCACGTACTTCATGTCGAACGACGGCTTCTACTTCGGCGTGCTGCCCGTCCTGGCCGAGGCCGGCGCCGCGCACGGCGTCTCGCCGCTGGAGATCGCCCGGGCGTCCCTGGTCGGCCAGGCGCTGCACATGTCGAGCCCGCTGGTCCCCGCCGTGTACGTGCTGGTCGGCATGGCCAAGGTCGAGTTCGGCGACCACACCCGCTTCACCGTGAAGTGGGCCGCGCTGACCTCGCTCGTGGTGCTCGCCGCGGGGATCCTCTTCGGCATCGTCTGACCCCGCCGGGGGCGGCCATCGGCCGAACGGGCGGACTACGGAGGGTGGCACGCGTTGCGGCCACCCTCCGTAGTTCTTTTGTGACGGATAGTCAGATCACCGGTTGATCCATCCGACGTCCCCACGGCTGGAGGAATTCCGCATGTCCGCCCGTCCCCTGTCCGTTCGTCCCCCGACAGTCCGCCCCCTGGCACTCGCTGCCGTCGCCGCGCTCGCGGCCGCCCCGGTCCCCGCCGTCGCGGCCCCCGGCCCCGCCCCCGGCGAGGGCGGCGACGTGCGGATCCATCAAGTCGGCACGCCCTTCGATGACGCGCGCACCGAACCTTCGGTCTGCGCGTTCTACCTCGTCGCCGCCGGGTTCGGCGTCCTCGACGCGGTCTCCTGGAAGATCGCCCCGCAGCCGCACGAAACCGACGGCCACAGCGTCGCCGGCCGAATCAGCCTGGCCGGCGGCAGCGGTCAGACCAGCCGGCTCGCCCTCCCCGACGGCGCCTACCGGCTCGGATGGGCCCGCGAGGGCGCCGAAGGCGTCGGTACGCACAAGGCGTTCACGGTCTCCTGCCCGGGCGCCGGCAGGGGCGGCGACGCGAAGAACGGCAACGCCGCGCCGCCGCACGCCCGAGCGGCGGCCGCGCCCGCCCCTGCGGGAGAGGTCCCCACGCGGCGCGTCACGGCCGCCGAAGACCTGGCCGACGAGGACAGCACCGTCTTCGGCATCGGGTCGGGCATCGCAGCACTGCTGGCCGGCGGCGCCGGCTTCGTCCTCGCCCACCGCACCCGCCACCGCGACGATGAGCCGGCCTAGCCCCCGGCCCGCGCACGGCCGCCGCCGCCTGATCCGGCTCGTCCGTACCGCCGCGTTCGGCTCCGTCCTGGTCGCCGGCGTCTGCTGGTGGTCCGTGGGCGAGGACTCCGACGGCGCCGCCGCACCGGCCGCCGCCGTCAATGCCGACCACAAACCCGGCGGGGCGGCCCCGGCCCCCCTCGGCCGCTCCACCGCCACGCTGCTCGCGCTCCCCGGGATCACCGTCGAGGCGTCGATCGTCCCCCTGCCCCGCGCCGCCACCGCGCCACCGGCCGACCCGGAGGCCGTCGGCTGGTACGCGAACGGCCCCAGCCCCGGCGAACCGGGCACCGCCGTCGTCGTGGGCCACGGCGGTCCCGGCGTCCTGCACGGCCTGGGCGCGCTGCAACGCGGCAACACGGTCCGCGTCAGCCGCGCCGACGGCCTGACAGCCGTCTTCACCATCGACGAGGTCCGCACCCACACCACCCCAGCCGTCCCCCACGAGGAACCCACCCGCACGGCCCCGCGCGTCCGGGTCATCGCACTCGACCCCGACCACGCCGTCGACGTCTACGGCCACCTGACGGAGGTCACGCGGAACGGGTGACCCGGCGGGCGTGCGCCACCGGCGCGGCCCGCCGGACGGCCGCGGCGGTGACCGCGACCGCGGCCCAGGCGGTGGCTCCGCGCCTGAGGGGTGAGCGGGGCAGGTGCATGTCGGTGGCTCCTCCATCGCTGGCACGGGGGAAGCCGGCGCCCCGCCGCCGGTGCCGGGCGGGACGGTGTCCGGACGGCGGGGCGGGCTCGGTCGCGGACGCCAGGACCCGGCCGTTACTGGGGAATTACCGGCCATGGAGCGGCGGGGCTGTCCCGGCCCAAGCCCCGGGCCTGACAGAGTGTGTGACGCTCCGTCACCGCACGGACACCGACGCCGTCACCGACACCGTCCCCGCACCTCGACAAGGAACCCCGCATGACTCGCGCTCTCCCCTCCTCCCGCACCCGTCTCGCCCTCGCCGTCGCGGGCGGCCTCCTGCTGCTCGGCGCACCCACCGCGTACGCCACGCTCGGCGAGGAGCCGACCGCCCCCGGCGGCGCGGTGACCACCGCCGCGGTCCGCGGCAAGGCCTTCCGGGAGACCCGGCTGCTGTTCGGCACCGAGCGCCCCGACGGCGGCCCGGCCGTCACCGACCAGCAGTTCATGGCCTTCATCGACAAGGAGGTGACGCCGCGCTTCCCGGACGGCCTGACGGTGCAGGACGGCCGTGGACAGTGGCGGGACCGGAACGGCGCCATCGAACGGGAGCGCAGCTACGAGCTGATCCTGCTGTACCCGCAGACGGAGACCGGCGTCCGCGATCCGCTGATCGAGCTGATCAGGGAGGCGTACGAGAAGGCCTTCGCGCAGGAGTCGGTGGGCCGGCTCGACGGGCCGGTCCGGGCCGACTTCTGAGACCGGGGGCACGTCCGGGGGCTCTGGCGCCGGCCAAACTATCAGCGCTAGTTTGGGTGCCTGGCAGGTGCCCGGCGAAGAAGGAGACCAGCGGATGAAGGCCCACGACGCCCTGTACATCGGCGGAGCATGGCGTCCCGCCGTCTCCGCCGAGACGATCGCCGTGCTGAACCCCGCCGACGAGCAGCTCATCGGGCATGTCCCGGCCGGCGCGGCCGAGGACGTCGACGCCGCCGTGCGCGCGGCCCGCGCCGCGCTGCCCGGCTGGGCGGCTGCCCCGCCCGCCGAGCGGGCCGCGTTCCTCGGCGCGCTCCGCGACGGTCTGCGGGAGCGCGCCGGGGAGATCGCCGCCACGGTCACCGCCGAGCTCGGCGCCCCGGCGAAGCTCGCCTCCGCCGTGCACACCGAACTGCCGATCGCCGTCGCCGCCTCGTACGCCGAGCTGGCCGCCTCGTACCCCTTCGAGGAGAAGGTCGGCAACTCGGTCGTGTACGCCGAGCCGGTCGGTGTGGTCGGCGCGATCACGCCCTGGAACTACCCGCTCCACCAGATCGTCGCCAAGGTCGCCCCGGCGCTCGCCGCCGGCTGCACCATCGTCGTCAAGCCGGCCGAGGACACCCCGCTGACCGCCCAGCTGTTCGCCGAGGTCGTCGACGCGGCCGGGCTCCCGGCCGGGGTCTTCAACCTGGTCACCGGCCTCGGCCCGGTCGCCGGCCAGGCGCTCGCCGAGCACCCCGACGTCGACCTGGTCTCCTTCACCGGCTCGACCGCCGTCGGCCGGCGGATCGGCGCGCTGGCTGGCGGCGCGGTCAAGCGGGTCGCCCTCGAACTCGGCGGCAAGTCCGCCAACGTGATCCTGCCGAGCGCCGACCTGGCCAAGGCCGTCTCGGTCGGCATCGCCAACGTGATGTCCAATTCCGGCCAGACGTGCAGCGCCTGGACCCGGATGCTGGTCCCGGCCGAGCGGTACGACGAGGCGGTGGCGCTGGCCGCCGACGCGGTCGCCAAGTACGTTCCGGGCGAGCGCATCGGCCCGCTGGTCAGCGCCCGGCAGCTGGCGCGGGTGCGCGGCTACATCGAGCGGGGCGTCGAGGAGGGCGCACGGCTCGTCGCGGGCGGCCCCGAGGCCCCGCTGGAGACCGGGTACTACGTCGCCCCGACGGTCTTCGCCGACGTCACGCCGGAGATGACCATCGCGCAGGAGGAGATCTTCGGCCCGGTCGTCTCGATCCTGCGGTACGAGGACGAGTCGGACGCCCTCGCCCTGGCCAACGGCACCGTGTACGGGCTCGGCGGCGCCGTGTGGGGCGAGCCGGAGGAGGCCGTCGCCTTCGCCCGGCGCATGGACACCGGCCAGGTCGACATCAACGGCGGCCGTTTCAACCCGCTGGCGCCGTTCGGCGGTTACAAGCAGTCCGGCGTGGGCCGCGAGCTCGGCGCGCACGGCCTGACGGAGTACCTGCAGACCAAGTCCCTGCAGTTCTGACTGTCCTGAGAGCCGAAGGAGCCAACCGCGTGATCCGCGCCGCCGTCCTGCCCGCCGTGGGTGCTCCGCTGGAGATCCTCGCCGTCGACCTGCCCGAGCCCGGCCCCGGTCAGGTGCGGGTCCGCCTGGCCGCCGCCGGGGTCTGCCACTCCGACCTGTCCCTGTCCAACGGCCGCCTGCGGGTGCCCGTCCCGGCCGTCCTCGGCCACGAGGGGGCCGGCACGGTCGTGTCGGTCGGCGCGGGCGTCACGCACGTCGCGCCCGGCGACGGCGTCGTCCTCAACTGGGCGCCGTCCTGCGGCTCCTGCCACCACTGCTCGATCGGCGAGGTGTGGCTGTGCGCCGACGCGCTGACCGGCGCGGGGAACGTGTACGCCGTGGCCGGGGACGGCACCGAACTGCACCCCGGCCTGAACGTGGCCGCCTTCGCCGAGGAGACCGTGGTCGCCGCCAACTGCGTGCTGCCCGTGCCGGACGGCGTCCCGCTCGAGGACGCCGCCCTGCTCGGCTGCGCCGTCCTCACCGGCTGGGGCGCGGTGCACCACTCCGCCCGGGTGCGGGCGGGCGAGTCGGTGGTGGTCTTCGGCGTCGGCGGCGTCGGGCTCGCCACCCTGCAGGCCGCCCGGATCGCGGGCGCGGGCCCGATCGTCGCGGTCGACGTCTCGCCGGAGAAGGAGGCCCTGGCGACGGCGGCCGGGGCGACCGCGTACGTGGTGGCGTCCGAGACGACCGCCAAGGACGTCCGGCGGCTGACCGGCGGCCGGGGCGCGGACGTGGCCGTCGAGTGCGTCGGCCGCGCCGCCACGATCCGTACCGCCTGGGACTCCACCCGGCGCGGCGGCCGCACCACGGTCGTCGGCATCGGCGGCAAGGACCAGCAAGTCACCTTCAACGCCCTGGAGTTGTTCCACTGGGGCCGTACCCTCTCCGGCTGCGTGTACGGGAACTCCGACCCCGCGCGCGACCTGCCGGTCCTCGCCGAGCACATCCGGGCCGGCCGCCTCGACCTGAGCGCCCTGATCACCGAGCGCATCACCCTGGACGGCATCCCGGGCGCGTTCGACAACATGCTCGCCGGCAAGGGCGGCCGGGCGCTGGTCGTCTTCCCCCGTCAGACCTCCTGAGCGCCGGCGGCCCGCAGCAGGATGTCCTCGTACACCTTCGGGTCGTCGCCCTCGATCACCGGCCAGCCGACGCCGTAAGCGCCCTGCCAGCCCACCTCGATGCCCGGGTTGGCGTGGTCCGTGCCGTCCGGCAGGAACAGGTGGGGACTGCAGGTGATCGCGTCGGTGGCGGACAGACGCGCGTGGTCCGCCAGATCGGCGCGGGCCCGCCCGTCGTCCAGCGCCGCGGTGAGCGTCGCGACGTCCACCGCGCCGGTGGCGGCGGCGACGTCGAGGATCACCTTGCGGTTGCTGATGCACCGGGACTCGGCCCAGAAGGCGCGGCGCAGGCCGAGGTCGAGCTGTTCCGACGCGTGCAGGCTCTGCTCCTTGGCGGCGAGCACCGCCTCCAGGGCGGGCAGCGTGGTCGACGGGTAGAGCCAGTCCTTCGCCTGCCACAACTGCCAGCCCGCGTCGGGCTCCAGGCTCGCCATCCGGGCCACCTCGCTGTCCGTGCCGGGCCGCGGGCTCGGGGCGTCGTTCAGCAGCTCCAAGGGGAAGGCGCGCAGGTCCAAGCGGACCCGGTCCTCCAGGCCGAGCCGGGCGCGGGTGGTGTGCAGCCGGTGCACGGCGATGTGCGCGAAGGAGCACCAGATGTCGGAGTAGACGGTGAGCACTCCGGTGGGCGGGGTGGGCGAGGTGGGGGCGGTGGTACGGGACATGAGTCGCTCCTGAAGGTGAGTGTGTGCGGTGGGATTCAGGCCAGCTGGATGGCGAGCGAGCCGGCGAGCAGCAGTCCGAGGCCGGTCGCACGCGGCCCGGTGAGCGCCCGTCGGGGCAGCCGGAACAGGCCGCCGTGGTCGATGAGCGCGGACGTGAGCTGCTGGCCGGTCACGGTGAGCGCGACGGTGACGGCCGCGCCGATGGCCGGGATCAGCAGAAACGTGCCGGTGACGTAGGCGGCGGCGCAGGCCCCGCCGAGCCATCCCCACCAGGGCATCTGCCGCAGCGGCGCGACCTGCGGCTTCGGCGTGCGCCGGGTCGCGTACAGCACGAGCAGGACCACGGCGATGGCGAAGGTGGCCACCGCGAAGCTGACCACGGCCACGGCCAGCGGCTCCTCCAGCCGCGCGCGCAGCCGGGCGTTGACGGCTCCCTGTACCGGGAGCACCGCGCCCGCGAGCACGCCGAGCGCGGGCCAGCCGAGCCGGCCGGCGCGGGAGATCGCGGGGCCGCCGGCCGGTCCGGCGGCCCGCTGGGCTCGGATGATCACGACGATCCCGGCGAGCACGCCGACGGCTCCGAGGACGACGCCGGCGCTCGGGGCCCGGCGTTCCAGGCCCAGCAGGCCGAAGAGGTCGAGCGCGAGCGAGGCGAACATCTGGCCGGTGACGAAGAGGCCGACGGCCGCGAGGGCGCCGAGTCTGGGGAAGAGCAGGATGCCGCTGGTGATGTAGAGCGGGCTGGCGAGCCCGCCCAGCAGCATCCAGCCCTCGACGTCGGGCAGCCGGCCGAGCGCGCCGAGCGCGCCGGCGGCGAGCGCGAGGACGGTGAGCAGCCCGGTCGCCACGCCGAGTTGGAGGGTCGAGGCCCCGTACGGGGTGCCCACGGCCGAGTTGAGCTGGAGGTTCGCCGAGGCCTGGACGGCAAGAAGGCAGCCGACCAACAGGGCCGCGGCGAGAAGCGCGGTGTGCATCTGAGTCTCCCCGGGCGTGGGCAGGCGGAGCCCCCGCCGACAGATAAGTGGACGCTGTGTCCACTTAGAGTGCCACGATCCCGGCAACCGGACAAGGTGTCCACTTAGCTGGGGCGGGGAAGTAAGGTCGGGGCCATGACTGAGAAGGCCGGGGCCATGGGTGAGGACGAACCGCGCGGCCGGGCGGCCGCGCCGCGCCGACGTGCGGACGCGGTGCGCAATCGCGAGCAGATCCTGGCCGCCGCCGAGCGGCTCTTCGCCGAACGGGACCCCGGCACGGTCACCATGGACGCCGTCGCGAAGGCGGCCGGCGTGGGCCGGGCCACGCTCTACCGCAGCTTCCCCGACCCGTCCTCGATCGCGGTGGCGCTGCTCGACGAGCACGACCGCCGACTCCAGCAGCAACTCGTCTACGGACCGCCTCCGTTGGGCCCGGGCGCGCCGCCCGCCGAGCGCCTCGCCGCCTTCTACCTGGCGATGCTCGACCTGCTGCGGCATCACCTGCCGCTGGCGCTCGGGGCGGAGACCGGACAGGCCCGGTTCGAGACCGGCGCGTACGGCTTCTGGCGCGTGCACGTCCGCACGCTGCTCGTCGACGCCGGTGCGGCAGATTCGGACGCGCTGATCGACATCGTGCTGGCCCCTCTGGCCCCCGAGCTCTACCGCTTCCAGCGCTTCGAGCGCGGGCTCTCGCACGAGCGGATCGCGGAGTCCCTCACCCGGCTCGCGCGGAGCCTGCTCACGGTGTGACGGGACGTCAGTGCAGCGCGGGGGCCTCGATCCCCAGCGTCTCGTGCAGCGCCCGCTCGCCCTCCGCGGTGACCTTCACCGCCCGCTCGGAGCCGATCCGTACGCACCACCCGGCGTCCAGCGCGTGCGCGCACAGCGCCGCGCCCGCGGTCCCCGCCAGGTGCGGCCTGCGCTCGGTCCAGTCGAGGCAGCCGCGAGCCATCGGCCGCCGCCCCTTGGCGACCAGCCCGATCCCGAGCCCCCCGAACCAGGCCACGCCCCGGTCGGTGAGCGCGAACCCGGTGTCCTGGCGCAGCAGTCCGCCTTCCGTCATCGCGTCGGTGATCGCGATGCCGAGGCGTCCGGCGAGATGGTCGTAGCAGGTACGCCCCCGGGCCAGCGCCCGCCCCGCGCTCGCGGCCCGCAGTCCGCTCGGCGGCTCCGGCACGGCGGGCGCGGCGAGCGCGGCCAGGTCCTCGACGAGATGCGCGATCCCGGGGTCGGCGAGCCGGACGTATCGGTGCCGCCCCTGCCGCTCCTCGGCCAGCACCCCGCCCGCGACGAGCCTGCCCAGGTGCTCGCTGGCTGTCGAGGCTGCGACGCCGGCGTGCCGGGCCAGCTCACCGGCGGTCCAGGCCCGCCCGTCGAGCAGGGCGAGACAGATCGCGGCGCGGGTCTCGTCGGCGAAGAGGGACGCGAGGGCGGCAAGGTCGCGGGAGGCCATGGCCCCAGGATGCCGCAGTTACCGTTCGGCGGCGGCCGAACCGTTCTCGCGCTTCCACTGCCAGTCCCGCAGCCCGTTCCAGCGGTGGTCCGGCCCCCATCCGGGTTCTTGCGGTCCGACGCGCTCGATCGCCGCGAGCGTGCGCGGGTCGTCGCGCCGGGACAGGCCGTACGCGGCGATCACCCGCACGAGCTGGGTCTCCTCGTCGAGCAGCGCGACCAGGGCGTCCGCGACGGCCGGATCACGGTCGTCGCCCTCGGCCAGAACCTCCGCGGCCACCCCTCGCACGTCCGCGTCGGGGTCGCGGGCCAGCGCGAGCAGCGCCTGCCCGACCTCGGGCGAGCCGTCGTGGAACGAGCCCAGAGCCCGGCACGCGGCAGCGCGCACCTCGGTCTCCTCGTCCCCGGCGAGGGTCAGCAGCGCTCCCCGGGTCCGCGGGCCGAGGGGGCTCTCGTGCAGGCAGTCGGCAACCGCGCGGCGGACCGCGGGGTGCGGGTGGTCGACGTACCGCAGTCCGACGGCCGCTTGGGCCGGGTGGTCGTACTCGCCCGCCCATGCTTCGAGCACATCGGCGAGGACCGAGGCGTCCGTCTCCTCCGTCGCCCAGGCCGCGAGGAGTTCGTTCGTCTCCTTCTCGTAGGAGTTCATGCCGCTGCCCTGGAACAGGCTGTAGCAGCGCAGGACGTCCACGGCGAACCTCCGGTGGTCCGCGTCGGGATGACGCCGCAGCGCCGCGACCGCGGACCAGGTCTCCTTGCTGCGCCGCTGGGTGAGCACCCACTGTGCCGCCCACCAGTCCACGTGCTCCCAGTCCGGGTGCACCACGGCCCGCGCCGCCAACTCGTCCACGGGGGTGAGGATGCGGAACGCCCACTCCAGCTCGGTCAGGATCGCCCCGTGCCCGGCTCGTACCGTGCGTCCGTCCAGCGTGAGTTCGTCGACCTGCCTGTAGTCGCCGTCCGGAATCCTCACCCGCTCGCCGGATGCCGCCAGGCATCTCTCGTACCGGCTCCGGGCGGCGGCCAGACAGCGCTCCCGCTCGGGCTCCGAGAGCCGCAGCCGCGGTTCCTTGCCCAGCACCGACCCGAAGACCGCCGGCGATCCGCTCTCGATCGCCCGCAGCAGCGGGGTCGTCCCGTCCGGCAGCGGCCGATCCGGGTCCGCGCCGCCTTGCACCAGTGCTTCCGCGAGCTCCGCGTCGTACGCCGCGATCGCCGCGCACAGCACCGGAAGGCCGTCCTCCGCCACTGTGTCAGGGTCGGCGCCCGCCTCGATCAGCCGCTCGATCGCCGTCGCGTCGCCGCCCCGTACGGCCGCTATGAACTCCGCCCCGCCCACTGCCCCCGTGCCCCCGTCTCGTACTGCAGCGCCAGCCCGTCGAGCAGCGCCCGCAATCCGGTCTCGAACGCCCCCTCGTCGACCTTCTCCCTGCGCTCCGACAGCAGGTGCGCCTGGCCGAGGTGAGGATAGTCGGCGGGGTCGTACGCGGTCTCGTCGTTCACGAAGCCCTGCGCGAAGGACCCGAGCGCCGAGCCGGTGATGAAGTACCGCATCAGCGCGCCGATGTACGTGGCCTGGGCGGGCGGCCAGCCGGCCCGGACCATCGCGCCGAACACCGCGTCGGCGACCTTGAGGCCGGCCGGGCGGCGGCCCGGGCCCTGGGCGAGCAGCGGCACCACGTGGGGGTGGTCGGCGAGCGCGGCCCGGTAGGAGACGGCCCAGTCGTGCAGGGCGCTTCGCCAGTCCCGGCCGTCGGCCGCGTCGAACATCGACAGGTCGATCTTCGCGCTGACCGCGTCGGCGACCGCGTCGAGGATCTCGTCCTTGGTGCGGAAGTGGTTGTACAGGGAGGGGCCGCTGACGCCCAGTTCGGCCGCGAGCCGCCGGGTGGAGAGGGCCGCCAGGCCGTCGGCGTCCACGAGCGCGCCGGCCGTCTCGACGATCCGGTCTCGGCTGAGGAGGGGCTTGCGCGGTCGGGCCATGGCGCACATAGTAGGCGGGCAGCTTAAAACTAGCAGTGATAATTAAATGCGGCGGGAAACGCCGCGGGTGACCGAGGGGCGTCGCATGAACCTGGAGCTGAGCGAGGAGCAGGAAGCCGCACGGCGGCTCGCCGCGGACTTCGTCGCGCGCGAGGTCGCCCCGTACGCGACCGCCTGGGACCGGGCCGAGGAGGTGGACCGGGGGATCGTGAAGAAGCTCGGCGCGGTCGGCTTCCTCGGCCTGACGATCCCCGAGGAGTACGGCGGCTCCGGCGGCGACCACCTGACGTACTGTCTGGTCACCGAGGAGCTGGGGCGCGGCGACTCCTCCGTCCGCGGCATCGTCTCCGTCTCGCTCGGCCTGGTCGCCAAGACCATCGCCTCCTGGGGGAACGAGGAGCAGAAGCGGGCCTGGCTGCCCCGGCTCGCCGCGGGTGACGCGGTGGGCTGCTTCGGCCTGACCGAGCCGGGCACCGGGTCGGACGCCGGCAACCTCGCCACCCGCGCGGTCCGCGACGGCGACGCCTATGTGATCAACGGCTCGAAGATGTTCATCACCAACGGCACCTGGGCCGACCTGGCGCTCGTCTTCGCCCGCACCGGCGAGCCGGGGCCGCGTGGCGTAACCGCGTTTCTCGTCCCGACGGACACCGAGGGCTTCACGCACCGGGAGATCAAGGGCAAGCTCGGCCTGCGCGGCCAGTCGACCGGCGAGCTGGTCCTGGACGGGGTGCGGGTCGGTGACGACGCCGTGCTCGGCGAGCTGGGGCAGGGGT
>NZ_DATCVQ010000651.1:0-10757 GCF_036566765.1 Streptomyces sp. | reverse complement strand
GCGGCGCGCCGGCCGGCGCGGGGCACGTCGCCCGCGACTGGCTCGACGCCCTCCTCGCCGTCCTCGCGGGAATCCTCGCCATGGCCGTGATCGCGGCGCTCGGCCTGTGGGCCGCGGGCGCCGACGAGCTGCCGGGCGGCGGCTTCCCCAGCGTCGTCGCGGCCGTCGTCATCATGGGCGCGGGCGGCCGGATCGAATTCTCCGGAGACGCCGGGGCGCTCGCCGGCACTCAGGCCGAACTCATCGCGATGCCGCTCAGCATCACCCTCGTCGGCGCGCTGGTCACCGGTGCCGTCTTCCTGCGCCCACTGCGCCACCACGCGGTGGCGAGCACCCGCGAGCTGCTGGCCCGCGTCGGCCGCACGGCCGTGCTGTGGCTCGCCGCGCTCGCCGGCGTGTCCGCCCTGGCCCGGCACGACTTCCCCATCACGGCCCCCACGGGCGGGGACCCGGTCACCGACATCTTCGGGGAGCTCCTGGAAGCCACCGACCCGTCCGTGGGCTTCCGCACCGAGCTCGGACCGACGCTCGGCTACGGGCTGCTGTGGATCCTCGGCGTGCTCCTCGTGGCCCTGCTCGTCTCCCGCGGCGCGCCGCTGCCGACCAGGATCGTCCGGTACCACGCGGCCGTGCGGCCCGCCGCCTCCGCGATGCTGCTCCTGGTGCTCGCGTACGTCGTCATCGGCCTGGTCATCGGGATCGTCGTGGCGGCCACCCGCGGCCATGCCCCCGAGACCCTCGCGGTGATTCTGCTCGGCCTGCCCAACGTCAGTTGGCTGGCCCTGGGCGTCGGGATCGGCGGGTCCTGGGACGGCAAGGTCGACGGCCCGTTCGGCCTCCCCATGCCGCACATCCTCGACGAGGTGCTGCGCGGCCGGCAGACCGCCACGCTCGACGTCTCCTCGCTCGCCGAGCAGGACGCCCGCGCCTGGTGGCTGATCCCGATCGCGGCCGTACTCCTGATCGCCGCCGCCTTCGTCATGGCGGCCCGCTCCCCGGCCGGGGTCCGGCTCTGGCAGCACGCCCTCCACTGCGGCATCGCCTTCGCCCTCACCCTCCTCGTCGTCGCACCGCTCACCCATGTCTCCGCCCACTTCGGCCTGTCGGTCCTCGGCATCGGCGACATCGAGGGCTTCGGCGGCGAGGTCGTGCTCGACCCGCACGTCTGGCGGATGGCCGGCCTCGCCCTCCTGTGGGGGCTCGTGGCCGGCTTCCTCGGCGCCCTGCTCGCCGTCCCCGTCCACCGCCGCGGCGAAATGCCCCAGGAGACGACCCGCGGCCGGTCCGGCTAGGCGGCGGTCCGAGAGCTGCTGGAGGCCAGAATGTCCCGAACCGCGGACGCCGCGGCCCGGAGGGCCGAGCGGCGCGAGCACGCCGACTACACCGGCGCCGTCTACGGATCGATGCTCGCGGCTTCCGTCGTCGTCGGCGCCGGCAGCCTGGGCGATTTCCCGCGCCTGGAGCTCATCCTGCTGCTTCTGCTCACCGGCGGGGTGTTCTGGATCGCGCACGTGCACGCGATGCTGTTCGGCGAGCGGCTGGCGCAGCGTTCCCTGAACCGCCGGATCGTGCTGCGTGCCTGCCGGGACGAGTGGCCGATCGTCAAAGCGGCGATTCCGCCCGCCGTGGCGGTGGCGGTCAGCCCGCTCCTGGGCCTGGACATGCCCGGGACCTTCTGGCTGGCGCTCGGGGTAGCGATCACCGGTCAGGTCGGCTGGTCCGTCGCCGCCGCCCGCCGGGCCGGAGCCGCATGGCGCGAGGTCGCCATCACCGCCACCGTCAACCTGCTGCTCGGCATGCTGATCGTCGCCTTCAAGCTGCTGCTGAAGCACTGACCCCGCAGGAGACCGACGTCAGCCGGGGCTCCTCTCCGGCCGCTCCACGACGCCCCGGAACACCGGCAGCGCCCAGCGCGGCGGTTCGGGCGGTGGCTGGGGGCGTTGGGGGGTGCTGCTGGGGCCGGTGGGCTTCGCGGGGGCGGGCGTGCCGGTCTCCAGGGCAGCGCGGAGGGCGAAGACGAACTCCAGGCACGTGGCGTACCGCTCCTCCGGAGCCTTCGCGAGGGCCTTGGCCATGACGGCGTCCGCCGCCTCGGGCAGGCCGGGTCGCTCTTCCGACAGCGGGGGCGGCGGATCGTACTGGTGCGCCCAGAGCAGGGCCATGTCGTCGTCGCGGCGGAACGGGGGCGCGCCGGTCAGCGTCTCGAACACCACGCAGCCCAGGCTGTACACGTCGCACCGGCCGTCCACCGGGCGGCCCGCGATCTGCTCCGGCGCCACGTAGTCCAGCGTGCCCACGAACTGCCCCACCGTCGTGATCCCGGTCAGCGAGAGGGACTTCTTCGTCAGGCCGAAGTCCGCGAGGTACACGTGCTCCGGGTGCTCGCTGTCGGTGCCCTCCGCCACCAGGATGTTGCCCGGCTTCACGTCCCGGTGGACCAGGTCGTGCGCGTGCGCCGCGTCCAGCGCCGACGCCACCTGCACCGCGATCCGCGCGGCCGTCGCCGGCGGCAGCGGCCCCTCGCGGTCCAGGACGGCCCGCAGGTCCTGCCCGGGGACGTACCGCATCGCGATGTACAGCACGCCCTCCGTCTCGCCCGCCTCGAAGACCGGCACGATGTGCGGATGATCGAGCGCGGCCGCCACCCGCGACTCGTGCGCGAAGCGCTTGCGGAACGTGTCGTTGCGGGCCAGCTCGGGGGCGAGCAGCTTCAGCGCGACCGTGCGGTCCAGGCGGAGGTCCTGCGCCCGGTACACCACGGCCATGCCGCCGCGCCCGATCTCGCCCTGCACCAGATAGCCCGCGATCTTCTTGCCCAGCAGGCCGGTGTCCCGGCCGGCGGGCAGGTCCGCGTCCCGCGTCGCGCCGGGCATCAGCCCTCACCCGCCTTGTCCGTCTCCCCGGGGTCCACAGGCTCTGCCACCTGCGTCGCGTCCGGCGCGCCGGCCGGTGGCGTCACCTGCGGTACGACCTGCGTCGCCTCCGGCGGCCCGGCCGGTGGTGCCACGTGGGGTACGACCTGCGTCGCCTCCGGCGGCCCGGCCGCTTCCGGCGGCTCCGGCACCACCTGTGTCGGCGCGGGGGCGGCCTCCGGGACCACCTGTGTCGGCGCGGGGGCGGCCTCCGGCACCACCTGTGTCGGCGCGGGGACGGCCTCCGGGACCACCTGGGTCGGGGCGTGCCCGGCAGCCGCCTCCGGCCCGGGCTCCGGGGCCGCCGCCACCGGGCGGCCCGACGCCGCGTACGTGGCGAGCGCGGCGCCGTCGCAGTACACCCAGCGCTCGTGCTCCGCGTCGAACAGCCACAGCGACTCGCCGTCCACCACCATCCCCACCCGCAGCCCCCGCGTCCGCCGCCGGAACGTCTCCCCGTCCGAGCGGCCCGCCGCCAGCTCCTCCGCCGCCCGCCGGAACCGCCCCAGCGAGTCCTCCGCACGGGCGATCAGCGGGCGCGGGTCGGCCGTCCTGGCCGGCGGCTGACCGGCTGCCGGCGGGTCCTGCGGCACGGTGATCAGCAGCCGCCCGTCCACCCAGGCCGACCAGCCGTTGGAGCACACGATCTGCCCCCAGTCCCCGACCCGGTCCACCAGCTGCACCGGCAGGAACGCGTCCAGCGGATCGGTCGGCAGCGACGGATCCGGCGCCTCCCAGGCGGGCAGCCCCTCGCGCGGCACCACATGGGTCGGACGGAAGTCCGGCAGAACCGGTGGGAGGGAGGAGTCGGAGGAGACGGACGGGACAGGAGTGCCGGGGTAGCCCATGGGCGGCCTACTTTCGCATGATCACGGGTTCGCGCCGGCGGAGCAGCCACGCCACCGTCACGCCGAGGACGACGCAGATCGCCACGAGCATCCCCATGTCGAGCAGCCACGCGCCCGCCGTGTGCGCCATCAGCGGGTCCGCGGTCTTCTCGTTCGGCGCGACCTTCCCGATGTCGATGGTCGCGCCCATCGCCGCGAAGGCCCACCGCGACGGAACCAGCCACGCCAGCTGTTCGAGCACCGCCGTCCCGCGCACGGTCAGCAGCCCGCCGCAGAACACCACCTGCACGATGGCGATCAGGACGAGCAGCGGCATCGTCACCTCCTCCTTGCGGACGAGCGCGGAGACGAACAGGCCCAGCATCATCGCGGTGAACGACAGCAGCGCCACGGCCAGCGTGATCTCGATCAGCGGCGGCATCAGCACACCCTTGCCGTCCGGCACGTTCAGCGGCACGCCGACGAGCGCGACCAGCGTCAGGACCACCGCCTGTACCACCGTGATCACGCCGAGGACGACGACCTTCGACATGAGATAGGCGGAACGCGACAGGCCGACGGCTCTCTCCCGGCGGTAGATGGTCCGCTCCTTCACGAGCTCGCGGACCGCGTTCGCCGAACCCGTGAGCACGCCGCCCACACACAGGATGAGCAGCACGTTCATCGTGGACTCGGGGCCCAGACTGCCCTCCGACAACGCCCGCGCCATCGCGCCCATCACGAACGGCAGCGCGACCATGACGACCAGGAAGGTCCGGTCGGCGCTGAGCGCGGCCGCGTACCGGCGCACCAGCGTCCGCAGCTGCGCGCCCCAGCTCTGCGCCTTCGGCGGCGCGGTGGGCGGCGCGGCGGCGCCTTGGGCGCCCTCGGGGAGCTGGGGCCGTTCCATCGCGTCCGCGACGTACTGCCGGTGGAACTGTGACGTCCGGTACTGGCCGGCCCAGTCGCGGTCACGGTCGGCCTCGAACGACTCGAAGGCCTCCGGCCACTGGTCGAACCCGAAGAATCCGAGGCTGTCGGCGGGCGGCCCGTAGTACGCGATCCGGCCGCCCGGGGCCATGACGAGGAGCCGGTCGCACACGTCGAGGCTGAGCACGCTGTGCGTGACGACGATGACCGTGCGGCCGTCGTCGGCGAGCCCGCGCAGCATGTGCATCACGGAGCGGTCCATGCCCGGGTCAAGCCCGGACGTCGGCTCGTCCAGGAACAGCAGCGACGGCTTCGTCAGCAGTTCGAGCGCCACGCTCACCCGCTTGCGCTGCCCGCCCGACAGACTGTGGATCGGCTGGTCCGCACGCTGCTCCAGGCCGAGTTCGGCGATGACCTCGTCGACCCGGGCGCGCCGCTCGTCGCGCCGGGTGTCCTCGGGGAACCGCAGTTCGGCGGCGTACCCGAGGGCGCGGCGCACGGTCAGCTGCAGGTGCAGGATGTCGTCCTGCGGCACGAGTCCGATGCGCTGGCGCAGCTCGGCGTAGTCGCGGTACAGGTCGCGGCCGTCGTACAGGACGGTCCCGTGGTCGGCGGGCCGCTGACCGGTCAGCGCGTTGAGCAGGGTCGACTTTCCCGCGCCGCTCGGGCCGACGACGGCCAGCAGGGTCTTCTGCCCGACCGGGAAGGACACGTCGTCGAGGAGGGTCTTGCGGCCCTGGTCGACGGTGACGGCCAGCTCCTGCACGTCGAGCGAGACCTCGCCGGTGTCGGTGAACTCGACGAGTTGGTCGCCGATGAGGCAGAACGCGGAGTGGCCGATGCCGACGATGTCGGCCGAGGTCACGCGCGCGCGGCTGACCGGACGGCCATTGAGGTACGTGCCGTTGTGGCTGCCGACGTCGTAGATCCAGTACGTGCCGTCCGGGTGGGCCCGCAGTTCGGCGTGGCGCCGCGAGACCACCAGATCGTCGACGACCAGGTCGTTGTCCGCACCTCGACCGATCCGCACGGTCCGCGTCGGCAGCGGCCGGACCGAGGTCGGCTGCCGGAAGGTCCCGGTCGCTCCGGGGAGGGAGACGGAGGAGGGGCGGGGTGGGGTGGGGGAGGGGGCGGGCTCGGCGGCGTACGGCTGGGGCGGGGTCGGCTCGGCAGGGTGGGGCGCGGGCTCCGGGCGGTACGGCTCGGGGGCCGCGGGCTCCGCGGCGTACGGCTCCGGCTCGGGCGGGTGAGGCGTCGGGGGCGTCGGCTCCGCGACGTACGGCTCCTGGGCCTGCGGCTCCGCCTGGGCGTACGGCTCCGACACGTACGGCTGCGGCTCCTCGGGCGTCGGCTCCGCGACGTACGGCTGAGGGGGCGCCGGCTCCGCCCGGTCCCCAGCCCGGTCGGGCGTCGGAGGCGGAGGGGGCGCCGGTGCGTACCCGGACAGCACCGCTCGGGGCCCGTCGTCCGGGTGGCCGAAGCGGAGCACCGTGCCCGGGCCGACCTCGCCGGTGCGGACCCGGCGGCCGGCCGCGTACGTCCCGTTCGTGCTGGCCTCGTCCTCCAGAGTCCAGTGGTCCCCGTCGGCACGCAGCACCGCGTGGTGCCACGACGCGCGGGCGTCGGCGAGCACGATGTCGCTGGTGGGGTCGCGCCCGATGCGATAGACCCGGCTCGGACTCATGACGGTCAGGTCCCCATTGATCTCGAGGACCAGCTCGGGTGCGGCGGGCACGACGGGCCGCTCTCCCATGCGTGAATTTTATCTTCCGGGTCCGATCCGTGCCTGGGAGAGCCGCCGGTATCGTGGGCCGCCGCGCCGGCGGAGACGAGGAGGGCACCGTGCCGAAACGGATGACGGGGCGGCGGCCCCGTACCCGCGCCGCGCTCCTGAAAGCCGCCCTGGAGACCTTCGCGGAGCAGGGCTACCACGCCTCCTCCATCGAGCAGATCTGCGAGCGCGCCGGGTTCACCCGAGGGGCCTTCTACTCGAACTTCAGCAGCAAGGACGAGCTCTTCCTCGCGCTGTTCGACGAGCACAGCGAGCGCACCGTCGCCCGGCTCGCCCGGGCCGTGGACGAGCTGGAGCCCGAGGACCTCACCCTCCACGGCCTCGCCGCGCTCGCCGCCCGGATCGAGCCGGACGAGCGGGACTGGTACCTGGTCACCACCGAGTTCACGCTGTACGCGATCCGGGACCGGCAGGCCGCGTGGGTGCTCGCCCGCCACGACGCCCGGCTGCGGGCGGAGATCGCCCGCGGCCTGACCTCGGTGCTGCGCCGCGCGGGCCGCGAACTCACCGTGGACGCCGACCGGTTCGCCCGGCTGCTGGTCGCCCTGCGGGAGGGCGGCCTGGCACAGAGCTACGTCGAGCCGGACGAACTCCCGCCGGGCGCACTGGAGAAGGACTTCCTGCCGCCGCTGCTCGCCGCCCTCACCGCGCCGCTCGATCGAACCGATCCGGATCCGGCGCCCTGATCAGGCGCATCAGCGTGACGGTGCGGGATGCAGTACCCGGTGTGCGTCGCGCAGGAGGTCCGGGGCGAGCCGGCGGTGTATCGCGGCCAGCGGCGGCCAGACGCGGGCCGCGGCCGGGCGGAGATAGCGGACGGCCGTGGCCAGGGAGACGCTGTCCTCGCTCACCTCGACCACGAGGTGGCCGGTCAGCATCCAGGAGCGGGCCTCGAGCCGGATCGAGCCCTCGCGGCGCTCGGCGATCCGCCACCCGGCCACGAGCTCCGCTGACGTGCCCCGGCGCAGCCGGAGACCGAGGAGCACCCGCCAGACGAACTGGCCCTGGAGGCCCGCGACGTCGTGGAACAGGGCGCGGGCCCATTGCTCCGGCGAGCGGTGGGCGGCGTCCGGCGTGGTGAGGACGAAGACGTCGGCGTAGCCGGTGCCGGCCGGGGCGAGCGTGCGGATCTCCCCGGGTACCTCACGCAGTTGACGGACGGTCGGCTCCGGCGCGGTGTCCTCGGCCGGCGTGTTCTCCCGCCATCCGCGCCGGATCATCCGCATCAGGGCCGGGTAGACGATCAGGATCCGGAAGGGCGCGACGGCCGCCATGTACGCGCGGCCGAGGAGGCCGTTCGGCTTCACGAGGACGGTCATCTCGCCGCGGTGGCCGCCGGTTCCGTCCGGGACCCAGCCGAGGTGCAGCACGGTGTGCACGGTCCGGTTGGCGCTCTCGGCCGCCCACTCGGTCCCAGTGCGGTAGACGGACGTGAACGGCAGCGACGGCATGTCCGGCCCGTGGGGGCCCTCGCGCAGGTCCTCCGGCAGGTGCGCGCGGAGCGACGGCACCCGCGATCCGACACCCGAACCGCTCTTGTCCAGGCCCAGGACCCGCCCCAGCCACAGGCGGACCGCGAACAGGAGGCGGGCGACTCCGGAGAACGGGTTGGGGCCGTCGTCCCGGGTGAACCAGTCCACGAGCAGCGGGAGGTCGTCGGGGCCGCCGGGGGTGGGCAGGGCCCAGACGTCCTCGACCCGGAAGTCCGGGGCGATCTCGTGCATGCGCCACGGGCGCGAGGTGTACGCGGTCGGCGGGATCCTCATGCGCGGTCCTTCGTCCGGTGCGGGAGGTCGGGGTGGAGCCCCAGCACGCCGAAGGCGACGCGCTCGGCGAGCAGTTCGTCGTGCGGCGCCCGGCCCGCCAGGGCGGCGACGGCTCCTTCGAGGGCGCCGACGAAGGCGAGGGCGAGCGTGTCGGCCGGCGGGCCGGGCGGGATCGCTCCCGCCGCCCGCCCGGCCTCGACGAGGCGGCGGCAGTCGGTGACGAGCGAGTCGTACGCCGCCTCCACCGCGCGCCCCACGGGGTGGTCCTGTCCGCCGAGTTCCAGCCGCAGCGCCATCGCCATGCGGGCGATGTCGCGCCGGCAGAAGACGGCATGCCCGCGTGCCATGGCCAGCAGTGCCGCGACGGGCTCCCGCTCACGCTCGACGAGGACGCCCACCTCCTGCTCCCAGGTGGCGAGCACCCATTCGAGGGCGGCCAGGGTCAGATCCTGCTTGTCCTTGAACTGGTGGTACAGGGCGCCCCGGGTGTACCCGGCGGAGCGGGCGACCTGCTCAAGCACGAGGTTGCCGTAGCCGTGGCGGGACAGGCCGCGGGCCGCGGACTCCAGCAGCGCAGCACGGCTCTGAGCGCTGCGCTCGGCGTGTCCGGAGCGGCGCGGCGAGGCCCCCGGCCCAGGCGTCTCCTTCTCTTTACGTACATGCATGTATGTATGTTATCGCAGCCTGACCGGGCGAAGGGGCTTGTGGCCCTCGGCTGTCGCTGACTACGGTCGGACGGAAAGCGCTTGCCTGAAAGGGAGTTCGCCGCGTGCCGACCTCGGACGTCCTCGTCTACACCCGCACCGCCGGCTACCGCCACGACTCCATCCCGGCGGGCGCGGACGCGCTCGTCGCGCTGGCGAAGGAGGGCGGGTTCGCGGCGGAGGCGACGGACGACCCCGAGGCGTTCACGCACGAGCGGCTCGCACGGTGCGCGGCGGTGGTCTTCCTCTCCACCACCGGGCCCGTCCTCACGGACCCGGGCCGTGCGGCCCTGGAGGCGCACGTACGGGGCGGCGGCGGGTTCCTGGCCGTCCACGCGGCGGCCAACGCCGAGCCGGACTGGCCCTTCTACGGCGACCTGCTCGGCACCCGCTTCGCGGGACACCCGCCGCTCCAGCCCGGCCTGGTCCATGTGGAGGACCCCGCGCACCCGGCGACCGCGCACCTGCCCGGCACGTGGGCCTGGACCGACGAGTGGTACGACTTCACCGCGCACCCGCGCGACGTGGGCGTCCACGTCCTGCTGCGCGCCGACGAGTCCACGTACACCGGCGGCACGCACGGCGCGGACCATCCACTCTCCTGGTGCCACGACAAGGCCGGCGGCCGCTTCTTCTTCACCGCCCTGGGCCACACCCCTCAGTCGTACGCGACCCCCGCCTTCCGCGCCCACCTCGCCGGCGCCCTGCACTGGGCGACGGGCCGCAGGAGCTGACGGGCAGGCGTCGGCGTCGTACCGCATCATCGAGGGAAGCCGGCTGTTGCGATCGCCGAAGGCGAAGGCGGTGAGACCGTGGACCCGGACGGTGAAGCCGTGGACCTCGGGCCCGACGTCCCCGCGCTCGTACGGGAACTGACCCGGCGGGCCGACCCGCTGCGGCTCCGGCAGGACGTGGAGTTCCTCGCCGACCGGCCGCGCAGTCGGACCCGTGCCCCCGAGGCCATGCTGCGTGCCGAGGCCCATGTGACGAGGGAACTGGTCGCCGCGGGCTGGCGGACCGACCGGCAGCCGTTCGGGGTGCGGTGGCGACTGGGCTGCACCGACCGCTGCACCGATCGCGCGGAGGTGTTCAAACTCCGCTTGCACCGGCGACTGACCGGCGCGAACCTCCTGGCCCGGCTGCCGGGAGGCGGCGACGGCCCCTCCGTGATCGTCGGGGCGCACCTGGACACCGTCGCCGACAGCCCCGGCGCCGACGACAACGCCTCCGGGGTCGCCGCCCTGTTGGAGGTCGCGCGCCTCCTCGGCGGTCTGCCCCGGCCACCGGCGGTCACCCTCGTCTTCTTCGACATGGAGGAGCTGGGAATGATCGGCTCCCGGGTCGCCGCGCGCAGGTTCCGTCGCACCCAGCAGGTCACGGGCATGATCTGCCTCGAGTCGGTCGGCTTCTTCGCGACGGATCCGGGGACCCAGTCGATGCCCGTCGGGTTCGCCGCGGCCTTTCCCGGCGCGGCCGCCGAGGTCCGCTCGTCCGGGCGGCGAGGCGACTTCACCCTGGTGGTCCACCGGCGCTCGACGCAGGCGGCCGCCTCGCTGTGGCGACGGGCGGCGGGGGCCACGGAGCCCCCGCTCCCCGTCATCACCCTGCGCGACCCACGTCCGGACGGCCCTCTGGGCCCCCTCGTCGGCCTCGCGGCGCCGCCCCTGATCCACCTCGGCCGCAGCGACCACGCGTCCTTCTGGCAGGTGGGGATTCCCGCCCTGATGCTCACCGGCACGGCGAACTTCCGGAACCCCCACTACCATCGCCCGACCGACACCCCGGACACGCTCGACTACGCGCGGCTCACGGCGGTCGCCGTGGCG
>NZ_DATCVQ010000650.1:0-21197 GCF_036566765.1 Streptomyces sp. | reverse complement strand
CGTTCGTGGTGCGCATGGCGATCGTGCCCGCGGTCCTCGCGCTGCTCGGCCACAAGGCCTGGTGGCTGCCGAAGTGGCTGGACCGGGTGCTGCCGAACGTGGACGTGGAGGGCGAGGGTCTGGCGAAGACGGCCGGTCCTGTGGACTCCGGCTCGGGCTCCGGTGAGCGGGAGCTCGTGAAGGTCTGATCCTGCGGCCCTGTGCCGCGTACGTACGCCGTCAGCGTGTCGGGACCGACGCGGTGGCGGCGTACGTGTGCCTCAGGAAGCGGATCAGGGCGGCGGAGTCGAACTGGACCACCGCGACCCCGTCGTCGGTGTGGAACTCGACGACCGTCTGGACCCGGCCGCAGGGCCAGACGCCGACGTCGCCGCGGCGGGCCGGGGAGCGCAGCCCGGATTCGAGCAGGGCGCGCGGGAAGGTCCACTCGACGCCGCCAGGGAAGCGGAAGCGGACGGCGGCGGGATCGGCTCCCGGGTCGTAGGAGAGTGCGACGGGGACGGCCCGGGACAGCGGGGCGTCGGTGACGATCCGGCCCTTGGCATGGTCTTCGACAGCGGGGCCTTCAGTCGTGGAGGTCATCACCGGCTCCTCACATTCGTCCCATTTATCCTCTAATCTCCCACACTTTGGGTCTCCTGCCCCATCGGGGCCGAGCCATGCTGTGATCCACGCCGCGCCGCGTGTCGCGATGCGTGCCGCGATCCGTGCCGACCCGTGCTGTGGTTCATGCGTTCTTGCAAAGAGTTCGCAATAGGGCGCATCATCTAGTCCGTGCATGTACCCGACGGATTCATCAACGCCCCCGTGTCGGCCGCAGCCGGCGTCGTCGCCGCCGGCGCCGTCGCCGTGGGCCTGCGCGGCGCCCGCCGCGAACTCGACGAGCGGACCGCGCCCTTGGCCGGCCTGGTCGCGGCCTTCATCTTCGCCGTGCAGATGCTGAACTTCCCGGTCGCCGCCGGGACCAGCGGGCACCTGCTGGGCGGGGCGCTCGCGGCGATACTCGTCGGCCCGTACACCGGCGTCCTCGTCATCGCCGTCGTCCTGCTGATGCAGGGCGTCCTCTTCGCCGACGGCGGCCTGACCGCGCTCGGCGTGAACATCACCGTCATGGGCGTCGTCACCGTCCTCGTCGCGTACGCGCTCTTCCGCGGCCTGGCGAAGCTGCTGCCGCGCACCCGCCGCTCGGTGACCGTCGCCTCCTTCGTCGCCGCGCTGGTCTCCGTGCCGGCCGCGGCCGCCGTCTTCACGCTCGTGTACGCGATCGGCGGCACCACCGACGTGCCCACCGGCAAGGTGCTGACCGCGATGGTCGGCGTGCACACCCTCATCGGCCTCGGCGAGGCCGTGATCACCATGCTGACCGTCGGCGCGGTCGTCGCCGTCCGCCCCGACCTGGTCTTCGGCGCGCGGGGGCTGCGCGCCCCGCTGAAGCTGCGGGTCGGCGGCGAGCTCGTCGACGCGGCCCCGGCCGAGCAGGACGAGCCGTCGACGGGCTCGCCGAAGAAGCTCTGGGCCGGCGGCCTGGTCACCGCGCTCCTCCTCGCCGGATTCGTCTCCTTCTACGCCTCCGCCAGCCCCGACGGCCTGGAGAAGGTCGCCGCGGACAAGGGCATCGACCGGAACGTCGAGGAGCACGCCAGCGCGGACTCCCCGCTCGCCGACTACGGCGTCAAGGGCATCGAGACCGCCCGGCTCTCCGGCGGACTCGCCGGCGTGATCGGCGTCGGCGCGACCCTCGCCGTCGGCACCGGAGCGTTCTGGGTCGTCCGCCGTCGCCGGGCGGCCGGGTCCGGGTCCGTCGGCACGTCCGTCGAGTCCGGAGCGCGGGTCTGACATGGGAGCGGGGCACGCGCACAAGCTCTACCGGCACGCCCATTCGCCGGTGCACGAGCTGCCCCCGCACACCAAGCTCATCGCCGTCCTCGGCTTCGTCGTGGTCGTGGTCTCCACGCCGCGCGAGGCCATGTGGGCCTTCGCCGCGTACGCGGTGCTGCTCGCCGCGGTCGCGGCGGCGGCGCGCGTCCCGGCCGGGTTCCTGCTGCGCCGGCTGGTGATCGAGGTCCCGTTCGTGGCCTTCGCGTTCCTCATGCCGTTCGTGGTGCCCGGCGAGCAGACGACCGTCCTCGGCGTCTCGCTCTCCGTCCCCGGCCTGTGGGGCGCGTGGAACGTGCTCGCCAAGGGCACCCTCGGCGTCGCCGCGTCCGTGCTGCTCGCCTCCACCACCGAACTGCGCGAGCTGCTGCTCGGCCTGCAGCGGCTCAAACTCCCGCCGCTGCTGGTGCAGATCGCCTCCTTCATGATCCGCTACGGCGACGTGATCACCGACGAGATGCGCCGGATGTCGATCGCCCGCCGCTCGCGCGGCTTCGAGGCGCGGGGCGTCCGGCACTGGGGCGTCCTCGCCAAGTCCGCGGGCGCGCTCTTCATCCGCTCGTACGAGCGCGGCGAGCGCGTCCACCTCGCGATGGTCAGCCGCGGCTACACGGGCACGATGCCGGTCATCGACGAGGTGACCGCCACGCGTGCCCAGTGGTCGCGTGCCGCCGCGCTGCCCGTCGCCGCCCTGCTCGTCTGCCTGTTGGGATGGACCACCGTATGACTCCCTCTCTGGACGTGCGCGGGCTCGCGTACGCGTACCCCGACGGCCACCAGGCCCTGTTCGGCGTCGACCTGACCGTCGGACGCGGCGAGCGGGTCGCGCTGCTCGGCCCCAACGGGGCCGGCAAGACCACCCTCGTCCTGCACCTCAACGGCATCCTCACCGGCGGCGCGGGCTCGGTCGCGGTGGCCGGGCTGCCGGTCGCGAAGAAGAACCTCGCGGAGATCCGCCGCCGTGTCGGCATCGTCTTCCAGGACCCGGACGACCAGCTGTTCATGCCGACCGTCCGGGAGGACGTGGCCTTCGGTCCGGCGGCGGCCGGGCTGCGGGGCGCGGAACTGGCGGCGGTCGTGCAGAAGGCCCTGGCCAGGGTCGGCATGACGGAGTTCGCCGACCGGCCCCCGCACCACCTGTCCTTCGGGCAGCGCCGCCGGGTCGCCGTCGCGACCGTGCTCGCCATGGAGCCGGAGATCCTCGTCCTGGACGAGCCCTCCTCCAACCTCGACCCCGCCTCGCGCCGCGAACTCGCCGACATCCTGCGCTCCTTGGACGTCACCGTCCTGATGGTCACCCACGACCTGCCGTACGCCCTGGAGCTCTGCCCCCGCTCGGTGATCCTCAGCGACGGGGCGATCGCCGCCGACGGCGCCACCCAGGACGTCCTCTGCGACGACGAGCTGATGCGCCGCCACCGACTGGAGCTGCCGTTCGGCTTCGACCCGAGGTCCGTGACCACGGGTGCGTGAGTGATCGCTACCTGGGGGTAACCGGGGCGGGACGCTCGGCCCACCCCCGGAATCGGACTCCGCCACCCCGCGTTGCACCATGAGGGGACCCGAACGCGAGGGAGAGTGGGGACGTGGACGTCCAGGGCACGGCAGCGGCGGAATTCGAGCCGGTCAGGGACGCGTTCCTGCGCAACTTCGAGCAGCGCGGCGAGCACGGCGCCGCGCTCGCCGTCTACCGGGACGGCGTCAAGGTCGTCGACCTGTGGGCGGGCGCCCGGGACGCCGCCGGCAGCTCCGCCCCCTGGGCCCTGGACACCGCGCAGGTCGTGCGCTCGGCCACCAAGGGCGTCGCCGCCGCCGTGCCGCTGCTGCTGCACCAGCGCGGACAGCTCGACCTGGACGCCCCGGTCGGCACGTACTGGCCCGAGTTCAAGGCCGCAGGCAAGGACCGCGTCACCGTCCGCCAGCTGCTCGCGCACCGCGCCGGGCTGCCCGTGCTCGACCGGCCGCTCACCCTCGCCGAGGCCGTCGACCGGGAGACCGCGTTCGCGGCCGTCGCAGCCCAGGCCCCCGTCTGGGAGCCCGGCGCCGCGCACGGCTACCACCCGCACACCTTCAGCTGGCTCGTCGGCGGCCTGGTCCACCGGGTCACCGGGCGCACCATAGGCCGCTGGGTCGCCGAGGAGATCGCCGCGCCGCTCGGCCTCGACCTCTGGATAGGACTGCCCGACGAGGAGGCCCACCGGGTCGGCCGGCTCGGCCCCGTCGAGGAGATCGAGCCCGCCGACGGCGGCGCGCTCAAGCTGCGCCCCAAGCGCTCCGTCACCGCCGCGTACACCGACCCCGCGTCGCTGACCCGGCGCGCCTTCGGGGCCATCGACCCCAAGCCGGACGAGAACAACCCGGTCTACCGGGCCGCCGAGCTCCCCGGCTCCGCGGGCATCGCGACCGCCCGCGCGCTGGCCCGGTTCTACGCCTCGACCGTCGGCCCGGTCGAGGGCCGGCGGCTGTTCGCCCCGGCGACGGTGACGCTGGCCCGTACCGAGGAGTCCGCGGGCCCCGACAAGGTCCTGATGGTCGGCACCCGCTTCGGCCTCGGCTACATGCTGCACGGCTCGGCCTCCCCGCTGCTCGGCCCCGGCTCCTTCGGCCACCCGGGCCGCGGCGGCTCGCTGGGTTTCGCGGACCCGGAGAGCGGGATCGCCTTCGGCTACGTCACCAACGGCATGCGCAAGACCGTCACGGCCGATCCTCGGGCACAGGCGCTGATCCGGGCGGTACGTTCGGTGCTGTGACCGACTCCAGCACGGACTCCCGCACGGACTCCCGCACGGACTCCAGCACGGACTCCCGCACGGACGACTTCAGGGCTCATCGCTTCGAGGGGCTCACTGCGCTGATCACCGGAGCCGCGCGCGGGATCGGCGCGGCCACCGCGCGGCGGCTGGCGGCGGAGGGCGCGGCCGTGCTCGTCACCGACGTCGACGGCGAGGCCGCGGAGCTGACCGCGGCCGGCATCCCGGGGGCCGTCGGCCTGCGCTGCGACGTCGGCGACCGGGCGTCGGCGCAGGCGGCCGTCGCGTACGCCTCCGAGCGCTTCGGCGGCCTGGACGTGCTGGTCAACAACGCGCTGGCGCGGGTCCTGCCGAACGGCGCGCCCTTCGAGGACGAGCCCGACGACGCCTGGGAGCAGAGCCTCGGCGTCACGCTGATGGGCGCGGTGCGCTGCTCGCGCGCCGCGCTGCCGCTGCTCGCGGCGTCCGGGCGCGGCGCGATCGTCAACATCGGCTCGGTCAACGCGGAACAGGACTTCGGCAACCACGCCTACAGCGCCGCGAAGGCGGGGCTCGGCTCCTTCACCCGCACCCTCGCCGGCGAGGCCGCGCCACGCGGGGTCCGGGTCAACCAGATCAACCCGGGCACGGTCGCCACGCGTGCCTGGGAGGGCCGGGAGGACCAACTCGACGAGCTGGCGCGGCGGGTGTACCCGCTGGGCCGGGTCGGCCGTCCCGAGGACATCGCCGCAGCGGTCGCCTTCCTCGCGTCCGCCGACGCCTCCTGGATCACCGGGACCACGCTCCGTGTCGACGGGGGACTACTCGCCGTGAACACCGCCTTCCCGATGGCCCGCGGCGAACGCTGACGCGCGCCCCCACGCGGCGGCCCACGCGCCCCGCCGCTGCCGAATCGATCCGGCTCCGACAGTGCTCCCACCTTGACCAACGCCCTGCGGTTCAACCCCGGTTGGCGAGAACTCCCCGCGCGCGCCCCGGGGGTGTGCGGATCACTCAGGCGGCGCTCGCGACACCGTGCGCCCCGCAGAGCCTATTGCTGTGCGTAGTCGCCCAAATTCATACTGTCATCAAGCTCCTCGGCGGCAGCGCACGTCCGGGGAGCGCTCCCACGTGCGCGCCGACACAAGCGAGGAGGAGTGCCATGCCCCGGCTCTCGGGACGCGACCTGCTGGCCGTCACCGCCCAGCCCGTCCTGCTCCTCGCGGCCGGCACGGTCTTCGTCCTCATCGAGGCGCGGGGCTGGACCGCCGGGCACGCCGTCTTCCTGTTCCAGTTCGCGGTGCTCGGCTACCTCGTCCTGCTGGAGCACCTCATCCCGTACGACCCGTCCTGGCGGCCGGACCGGCGCGAGTGGGGCTGGTACGCCGTGTACTACGTCTTCACCGCCGTCGGCGGCGCGTCCGGGCAGAATCTGGTGCTCCTCGCGGTGGGCGCGGTCGCCCCGCCCCGGCCGGCGCTGCCGCTCTGGGCCGAGATACCCCTGGCCCTGCTGGTCGGCTCGCTCGCGAGCTATGCGGTGCACCGGGCCGGGCACACGTACGCCTGGCTGTGGCGGCTGCACGGGGTGCATCACGTGCCCGGGAAGGTCAACGTCGGGAACAACGGCGTCAACCACGTCGCCGACGTGCTCATCTCGCAGGGCTTCGTCCAACTGGCGCTGGCCATGGTCGGGTTCTCGGGGCGCGCGGTGCTCGCGGTGGGGCTGTTCGTCGTCGCCCAGGGCTACTTCGTGCACGCCAACGTCCGGGTCCGGCTCGGCGTGCTGAACCACGTCCTCGTCGGACCGGAGCAGCACCGGCTGCACCACAGCACCGACCTGTCCGAGGCCGGCCACTACGGCTCCGAACTGGCGCTCTGGGACCGGCTGTTCGGCACCTTCACCTGGCGGCCGGGCCGCGAGCCGAAGGCGGTCGGACTGGTGGACCCGGACGCGTTCCCCGCCACCGGCCGGATCCTGGCCACGCTCGCCAGCCCTTGGCGCCGCTCCGCCGGGTGACTCACGGCCTTCAACGTTCTTCTCTCTCTTACCTCTGTCGTCTCTCTGTCGCGATGCAAGGGACCGCTCATGCCCGAACATGCCCGTACGTCCCCGTCCGCCCTCCCCGAGAAGATCGCCCTCATCGGCATCGGCTGCCGCTTCCCCGGCGGCGCGAACGACCACCGCGCCTTCTGGCGCAACCTCGTCGAGGGCAAGGACTGCATCACGGACACCCCGCCGGACAGATACGACGCGGCCGGACTGGGCTCCCGCGACAAGGCCAAACCCGGCCGGCTGGTGGGCGGGCGCGGCGGATACATCGACGGGTTCGACGAGTTCGACCCGGAGTTCTTCGGGATCAGCCCGCGCGAGGCGCACTCCATGGACCCGCAGCAGCGCAAGCTCCTGGAGGTCGCCTGGGAGGCACTGGAGGACGGCGGGCAGCGGCCGGCCGAGCTCGCCGGGCGGGACGTCGGGGTGTTCGTCGGGGCGTTCACCCTCGACTACAAGATCCTGCAGTTCGCCGACCTGCGGTTCGACACCCTCGGCGCGCACACGGCCACCGGCACGATGATGACGATGGTGTCGAACCGGCTCTCGCACTGCTTCGACTTCCGCGGCCCCAGCCTCTCCGTCGACTCCGCGTGCAGCTCCTCCCTCGTCGCCGTCCACCTCGCCTGCGAGAGCCTGCGGCGCGGGGAGAGCTCCCTCGCCCTGGCCGGCGGCACGCTGCTGCATCTGACCCCGCAGTACACGATCGCCGAGACCAAGGGCGGCTTCCTCTCCCCGGAGGGCCGCTCCCGCACCTTCGACGCCGACGCGAACGGCTATGTGCGCGCCGAGGGCGTCGGGATCGTGGCGCTCAAGCGGCTCTCCGACGCGCTGCGCGACGGCGATCCGGTGCACGCGGTCATCACCGCGTCCGGGGTCAACCAGGACGGTCGTACCAACGGCATCACCGTGCCCAGCGCCGACGCCCAGGTCGCGCTGATCGAGCAGGTCTGCGCACAGGCCAGGATCACCCCCGGCCGACTCCAGTACGTGGAGGCGCACGGCACGTCCACCCCGGTCGGCGACCCGGTGGAGGCCGGCGCGCTGGCCCGGGCGCTCGCCGTCGGCCGCAGGCCCGGCGACGCGTGCTACGTCGGATCGGTCAAGACGAACATCGGGCACACCGAGTCCGCCGCCGGGATCGCCGGGCTCATCAAGACCGCCCTCAGCCTCGAACACGGGCTGATCCCGCCGCACATCAACCTGGAGCGGATCAACCCCGCGATCGACCTGGACGCCGCGCCGTTCGAGATTCCCGACCGGGTCACCCCGTGGCCGGCGCACGACGGCCCGGCCCGTGCGGGCGTCAACGCGTTCGGCTTCGGCGGCACGAACGCGCATGTCCTCCTTGAGGCCCCGCCCGCTGCGGCGGCTCCCCTGGCGGGTCCGGAGCGCCCGCGCCACGGTGTCCTTCCGCTGAGCGCGCACGACGCCGTTGTCTTGCCTGGGCTCGCGGAGACCGTACGTACGGAGGCCGCCCGCCTCGCATCGGCCGACCCCGCCTCGGCCGGGCTCGACGATCTGGCGCACACGTACGCCCACCGCCGCCAGCACCACGACGCCCGCCTCGCCGTGGTGTACGAGACGGCCGCCGACCTCGACGAGGCGCTGGCCGCGCACGCCCGCGGCGAGGAGCACCCGCGCGTCCTGCTCGGCCGCGCCCGCGAGGACCGACATCCCGGCCCCGCCTGGGTGTTCACCGGCATGGGCCCGCAGTGGTGGGGCATGGGCCGCCAACTGTTCGCCACCCGCCCCGTCTACCGCGAGGCCGTCGAGGCCGTCGACCGCGAGATCGTCGCCCAGGCCGGCTGGTCCCTCGTCGACGAGCTGAACGCCCCGGCGGAGCAGTCCCGGATGGCGGAGACCTGGCTCGCCCAGCCCGCCAACTTCGCCGTCCAGGTCGGTCTCGCCGCCCTCTGGCGCGCCCACGGAGTCCGCCCCTCCGCCGTCGTCGGGCACAGCACCGGCGAGGTGGCCGCGTTCCACGAGGCCGGTGTCTACAGCCTCGCCGACGCCGTGCGGATCGTGCTCCACCGCAGCCGCCTCCAGCACCGGCTCGCAGGCGCCGGAACCATGCTCGCCGTCGGCCTGCCCGAGGCCGATGCGGTGCGCCGGGCCGCGCCGCACGGCGAGCTGATCTCCATCGCCGCCGTGAACAGCCCCGGCGCGCTGACCCTCGCCGGGGACGCGGCCGCGCTCGCCGCGTACGCCGAAGCCCTGCGCGCCGACGGGGTGTTCGCGAAGTTCCTCGACGTGGAGGTGCCGTACCACAGCGCCGCCATGGACGCGATCGAGCGGGAGCTGCGCGCCGGGCTCGCGGGCATCGAGCCGCGCGCCGCCCGGCTGCCGCTCTACCTGACCGGCGCGGAGGGCCGGGCCGAGGGGCCCGAGCTCGACGCCGGCTACTGGTGGCGCAACGTCCGGGACACCGTGCGGTTCCGCGCCGCCGTCGACGCGATGGCGGCGGACGGTCACCGCACCTTCCTGGAGATCGGCCCGCACCCGGTGCTCGGGCACGCGATCCGCGAATGCCTCGCCGCGCACCTTGAAGGGGACACCGTCACGACGCTGCCGTCGATCCGCCGCGCCGAGGACGAGTCGCTGCGCTTCACCACCTCGCTGGCCGCGCTGCACACGCTCGGGGTCCCCGTCGACTGGGCCGTACTGCACCCGCGCGGCCGGACGGTGCCGCTGCCGCGCTACCCGTGGAAGCGGGACCGGTACTGGACCGAGCCCGAGCCGGTCGCCCAGGTGCGGCTCGGCCGGGTCGACCACCCGCTGCTCGGCCGCCGGCTCGACACCGCCGAGCCCGCCTGGGAGGTCGCGCTCGACGTCGAGTCCGCGCCGTATCTCGCCGACCACCGCATCCAGGGCCGGACGCTGTTCCCCGCCGCCGGGTACGTCGAGATGGCGACCCAGGCGGTCCGCGCCCTGACCGGCGCGACCGAGGTCGTGCTCGGCGACATCGAACTGCGCAAAGCCCTCTTCCTGCCCGACGACGCGCCCCGCACCGTCCAGTTGTCGCTCTCCGCGCAGTCCGCTGCGTTCACGGTGGCGTCGATGGACGGGGCGGCGGGCGGCGACGGCCCGACGGTGCACGCGTGCGGCGTGGTGCGCGGCGGATCGGGCGGCGTCGGCGCCGCCGGTGGCTCCGCGGCCCTCCCCGAGCGCCGCGGGCAGCACCTCGACGCGGCTGCCTGCTACGCGACCCTGGGCGCCCTCGGCTACCACTACGGCCCCGCCTTCCAGGGCATCGCCGAGGTGTGGCGCTCCGATGGCGAGGCCGCGGCCCTGATCCGCCCGCCGGAGGCCCTGGGCGACGGCGCGTCCGCCCACCAGCTGCACCCTGCCCTCCTGGACGCCTGCTTCCAGGCCCTCTTGGTGGCCGGCCTCCCCGACGCGCCGGACACCGGCATCCTGCTGCCCCTCTCCGTCGACGAGGTACGAACCGTCCCGGTCGGCGACCAGCCCCTATGGGCCCACGCCACCATCACCCGCCGCACGGACGACGAACTCATCGGCGACGTCGTCCTCCGCACGGAATCCGGCGCCCCAGCCGGCCACATCCGAGGCTTCCACGCCGCCGACGTAGAACAGGCCGAGGCCGCCGCGAGCCTCGCCACCATCGACGGCTGGCTGGCCGAACTCACGTGGAGGGAGGCCCCGTACGACGACGTCGAGCAGCCGAGTCCGGACGACGAGCCCACGGATGCGGCGGACGCTCTCGCCGAGCGTGTCCCCGCGCCCGGCGGGTTCCTCCCTCCCACCCCCGGAGGCTGGCTGCTCTTCGCCGACGAGTCCGGGGGAGTGGCGGATGCCCTCGCCGAGCGGGTGAGCGCGCGCGGCGGGTTCTGCCACCTCGTGCGGCCTGGGGACAGATACGTCTTCGACGCTGACGGGCCTGGGTCCCAGGTCGTCCCGGGGGACGCCGAGCACCTGCGTCGGCTGCTCGGCGACCTTGCCGCAGCCCACCCCCACCTCGACGGCATCGTCCATCTGTGGAATCTCGACCTGCCCGCCCTCGACTCCACCTCCCGTGACCACCTCGACGCCCACGCCGCGCTGGGCGCGTACTCCGTCGTCGCCCTCGCCCGGGTGCTGCAGGACGACCCAGGGCAGCCCACGGCCCTGCATCTCGTCACCCGTGGCGCGCAGGCGGTGGAGCCCGGTGAGCCGGTCGAGCCGCTCGGTGCGCCGGTGTGGGGGGTCGGGCGTGTGCTGCGGCACCAGGAGTTGACCGGGCACCCCGGCAAGCTGATCGACCTCGATCCCGTGCGCCGGGCGCCGGACGCCGAGGCCGCTGAGCTGCTGCGCGAGATCCTCGCCCCCGGCGACAGGCCGCAGGACGAGGTCGCCTTGCGCGGCGGGCGGCGGCTCGTCAGCCGCCTCACCCGCCCCGAGGGGCTCACCCGGCCGCTGCCGCCCCGGCTCCGCGCGGATGGCGCGTACCTGGTCACCGGTGCGTTCGGGGCGCTCGGGCGGCTGCTGTGCCGGTCCCTGGTCCGGCGCGGCGCCCGCCACCTCATCCTGGTCGGCCGTACCGGACTGCCCGACCGTGCCACCTGGCGCGCCCTCGACCCGGACGCGCCGGCGAGCTCCGGCGCCCGGTTCGTCAAGGAGCTGGAGGCCCTCGGCGCGCACGCCGTGCACGCCGCCCTCGACATCGCCGACGAGCAGGCGCTCGCCGACTGGCTGGCCGCCCACCGGGCCCAGGACGCCCCGCCGGTGCGCGGCGTCTTCCACCTCGCCGGGCATGTACGGGACACCCCCGTCCGCGACATGGACCGCGCCGCCTTCGACGCCGTCTTCGCGCCGAAGGCCGCCGGCGCCTGGCTGCTCCACCACCACCTGCGCGACGAACCCCTCGACCACTTCGTGCTCTTCGCGTCCGTCGCCTCCCTGCTCACCACCGCCGGCCAGACCAACTACGCGGCGGGCAACGCGTTTCTCGACGCGCTGGCGCACCACCGCCGGGCCCGCGGCCTGCCCGCGCTCAGCCTCGACTGGGGCCCCTGGGCGACCGGCATGATCGAGGAGCTGAGCCTGGTCGAGCACTACCGCACGGTCCGCGGCATGACCTCGCTCTCCCCGGCCGCCGGCACGGCCGTCCTGGAGCGGGTCCTCGGCCAGGACCGCGCCCAGCTGCTGATCGCCACGATCAGCGACTGGAAGGCCTTCCTCGCCTGGTACCCGACCGCGCCCCCGCTCGTCGCCGACCTCGCCGCCGAGGCCGCCCGCACCGCCGCGGCCGGCGGGAACGGCGACGCCGACGGGGCCGACGAGCCCGCCGCGTACCTCGCACGGTTCCGCGCCGCCGCGGACGAGGAGGAGCGCGCCCGGCTCGCCGCCGCCCGTTTCACCGCCCCCGCCGCAGCCGTGCTGCGGGTCGCCGAGGAGCGGATCGACCCCGACACCGGGCTCGGCGCGCTCGGCCTCGACTCGCTGCTCGCCATGGAGCTGCGGGCCCGCGTCCAGGCCGGCACGGGTGTCGCGCTGCCCGTCGTGGCGCTGCTCAGCGGCGCGCCCGTACGGGAGCTGATCGCCCAGCTGCACGAGGCCACCGCCGCCCTCGCGGCCCGCGCGGACGGCCCGGCGGGCCCGGCGGCCGAGGCGACGGTCGAGATCCACGAGGACCCGAACCGTCACCCGCTGACGCAGAACCAGAAGGCGCTGTGGTTCCTCAAGCAGCTCAACCCGGACGGCTTCGCGTACAACATCGGCGGCGCGGTCGAGGTGCGCACGGTCCTGGAGCCCGAGCTGATGGCCGCCGCCGTCCGCATCCTCGTCGCCCGGCATCCCGTGCTGCGCGCCAACGTCGTCCTGGAGGACGGCCGGCCGGTCCAGCGGATCTCCGACGTCCTGGAGCCGGACTTCGGGGTCTTCGACGTCGAGGGCCTGGAGTGGGACGAGATCCGCGAGCTGATCGTCGCGGAGTACCGCAAGCCGTACGACCTGGCCCGGGACCCGCTGATGCGGTTCCGGCTGTTCCGGCGCGGGCCGGACCGCTGGGTGCTCATGAAGGCCGTCCACCACATCGTCTCGGACGCGATCTCCACCTTCACCTTCATCGAGGAACTGCTCGCCCTGTACGAGGGGATGCGCGCGGGCCGCGCCGTCGAGCTGCCCGCGGTGCCCGCCCGGTACCTCGACTTCCTCAACCGGCAGAACCGCTTCCTGGCCTCGCCCGAGGCCGACCGCATGCTGGAGTACTGGCGCGGCGCGCTGCCCGCCGAGATCCCGGCGCTCGCCCTGCCCGCCGACGCGCCCCGGCCGGCCGTGCAGACCCACAACGGCGCGTCGGAGTTCTTCGTCCTCGACGAGGAGCTGAGCGCCCGGGTGCACGCCCTGGCCCGGGAGCACGACGTCACGGTCTACATGGTGCTGCTGACCGCGTACTACCTGCTGCTCCACCGGCACTCCGGGCAGGACGACCTGGTCGTCGGCAGCCCGGTGACCGGCCGCACCGGCGAGGAACTCGCCTCCGTGTACGGGTACTTCGTCAACCCGCTGCCGCTGCACGCCGACCTGTCCGGCGACCCGACCGTCGCCGAGCTGCTCGCCCAGGTCCGGCGGACCGTGCTCGGCGGGCTCGACCACCAGGAGTACCCGTTCGTGCTCCTCGTCGAGAAGCTGGGCCTGCCGCACGACCCGAGCCGCTCCGCGGTCTTCCAGGCGATGTTCATCCTGCTCGCCCACAAGGTGTCCTCGCAGCAGTACGGCTACCACCTCGACTACATCGAACTCCCCGAGGAGGAAGGGCAGTTCGACCTCACGCTGTCGGCGTACGAGGACGAGTCCGAGCGCCGCTTCCACTGCGTCCTGAAGTACAACACCGACCTGTTCCGGGCCGGGACGGTGCGGCGGCTCGCCGCGCACTACTCGGCGCTGCTCGACGCCCTCACCCGCGCCCCCGGTGACCGTGCCGTGGCCGCGCTCGACATGCTGGGCGCGGACGAGCGGCGCGCGATCCTGCACGGCCCGGCCGCGCGCGGCCCGGTCGTCGCCCAGGACCTCCCGGCGCACCGCCTGTTCGCCGAGGCGGCGGCCCGCACCCCGGACGCCGTCGCGGTCACGGTGCCGGGGAGCCCGGCCCGGCATGTGACGTACGGGGAGCTGGACCGGGCCTCGGCGGCGCTCGCGGCCCGGCTGCGGGCGGGCGGGACGCGCGGCGGCGACGTCGTCGCGGTCTGCCTGCCGAAGTCGCCGGAGCTGATCGTCGCGCTGCTGGCGGTGTGGCGCGCGGGCGCCGCGTATCTGCCACTGGACCCGGACCACCCGGCGGAGCGGCTGGCGTACATGGTCGGCAACGCGGGGGCGGGGCTCGTCGTCACCGACGAGGAGGGCGAGCAGAAACTGGCGGACCTGGACGCGGAGTTCGTGACGGACGTGCGCCTCGACGAGGACGCTTCAGCCGACGGACTTCCCACCCACGACCACGACCCCGACCACGACCCCGACCACGACCCCGCCCCCGACGCCCTCGCCTACGTGATCCACACCTCCGGCTCCACCGGTCGCCCCAAGGCCGTCCGGGTCTCGCACCGCTCCCTCGCCGCCCTGTACGGGGCCTGGCGGGTCGCGTACGGGCTCGACGTCGAGCCGGGGGTCCACCTGCAGATGGCCGCGGTCTCCTTCGACGTGTTCACCGGGGACCTCGTCCGCGCCCTGTGCTCCGGCGGCCGGCTCGTCCTCGCCGACCGGGAGCTGCTGCTCAACTCGGCGCGGCTGTACGAGGCGATGACCGCCGAGAACGTCGACAGCGCCGAGTTCGTGCCCGCCGTCGCCCGCGCCCTGACGCGGCACTGCGAGTCGGGCGGGCTCCGGCTCGACTTCATGCGCCTGCTGATCGTCGGCTCCGACACGTGGAAGGTCGCCGAGTACGAGCGGCTGCGCCGCCTGGCCGGGCCGGACACCCGGGTGGTCAACTCGTACGGCCTGACCGAGGCGACCGTCGACAGCGCCTGCTTCGAGGGCTCGGTCGACGGCCTCGACCCGAACGGGACCGTCCCCATCGGCGTACCGCTGCCCAACTGCGTCCTGCACGTCCTCGACACGCACCGCCGCCCCGTGCCGCCCGGCGTCGTCGGCGAACTGTGGGCCGGCGGCGCGGGCCTCGCCGTCGACTACGCGGGCGACCCGGAGCAGACCGCGGCCCGCTTCGTCGACCTCACCCTGGACGACGGCCCCGACGCCCTGCCCGAGCGGCTCTACCGCACCGGCGACCTCGCGCGCCGCGACGACCGGGGCCGCATCCACCTCCTCGGCCGCGCCGACGCCCAGATCAAGCTGCGCGGCCACCGCATCGAGCCCGGCGAGATCGAGTCCCTGCTCGCTTCCGTGCCCGGCGTCGCCGACGCGTACGTCACCGTCCGCACCGACACCGGCGGAGAGCCGGCGCTCTGCGGCTACGTCGTCCGCGCGGCGGGCACGGACTCCGACCCCGCCTCCGCCTCCGATCCCGCCCCCGACGCCGATGCCGACGCCGACCTCGACCCGCGGGCCCTGCGCCGTCGCCTGGCCGCCCAGCTCCCCACGTACCTCATCCCGACCCACCTGACCGTCCTCGACGCCCTCCCGCTCACCCCGAACGGCAAGGTCGACCCGGCCGCCCTGCCCGCGCCGACCGCCGAGGCCGTCGCGGACGACGAGCACGAACCGCCCGTCACGCTCTACGAGGAGCGGGTCGCCGCCCACTGGAAGGCCGTCCTCGGTCTCGAACAGGTGGGTCTGCGCAGCGACTTCTTCACCGCCGGCGGCAGCTCCATCACCCTCATCGAGCTGATCCACCACCTGCAGAAGGAGTTCGGCATCGCGATCCCGGTCGGCCTGCTGTTCAAGGTGACCACGCTGCACGGCATGGCCCGCACCGTCGAGGACATCGTCACCGGCAAGGTCGACGGCGCCCTGTCCCATCTGACCTTCAACGCGGGCCGCGGCGCCCCGCTGTTCTGCTTCCCGCCGGCCGGCGGCCACGGCCTGGTGTACCGGAACTTCGCCGCCCACCTGCCCGAGTACGAGCTGCACGCCTTCAACCACGTCGACGGCGACAAGGCCAACCGCTACGCCGACCTCGTCGAGTCGCTCCGGCCCGAGGGCCCGTGCCTCCTCCTCGGCTACTCGCTCGGCGGCAACCTCGCCTTCGAGGTCGCGAAGGAGCTCGAACGGCGCGGGCGGCGCGTCCCGCACGTCGTGATCATGGACTCGTACCGGATCACCGAGACGTACGGGCTCGCCGCCGAGCACATCGAGGCCTTCGAGCACGAGCTGCGCGACCACCTGCGCCGCCACACCCGCTCCGAGACCGTCACCGAGCAGACCCTGGGGCAGGCCAGGGACTACCTGGAGTACTGCGGCCGCACACCGAACCACGGCACGGTGGACGCGGCGGTGACGGTGATCTCCGACGAGGCGAAGGCCGGGCTGTACGCGGCCGGGCAGCGCGGCAGCTGGCACGCCGCCTCCACCACCGGCACCCGGCTGGTGCGCGGCAGCGGGCTCCACGCCGAGATGCTCGACGAGAAGCCGGCCGAGCGGAACGCCGCGCTCGCCCGGGCCGCGCTCGGCGACGACATCGCGGCGGCGGCGCGCGAGGGCGTCGCGTTCCTGGGCGGCGGCGAGGAGGGCGAGTCGGATGTCGCGTGAGCACCAGCCCGGGCGTGAGCAACGCCCCGTACGTGAACCACGAGCCGTACGTGAACCACGACCCGTACGTGAACCACAACCCGTACGTGAACCACGACCCGTATGGGAGCGGCGGACCTCCCGCGCTCCCGGCGAGCCGCCCCGGGTGATCGTCATCGGCGCGGGCATCGGCGGCCTGTCCACCGGCTGCTACGCGCAGATGAGCGGCGCGGAGACCCGGATCTTCGAGCGGCACGTGCTGCCCGGCGGCTGCTGCACCGCCTGGTCCCGACAGGACTACGTCTTCGACTACTGCATCGAGTGGCTCACCGGCACCGGCCGGAACAACGACGCCGCCCGGCTGTGGCGGGAGCTCGGCGCGCTGGACGGCAAGACGGTCGCGAACTTCGAGATGTTCAACACCGTCACCGACGAGACCGGCCGCTCCGTCACCTTCTACAACGACCCCGACCGCCTCGAAGCCCACCTCCTCGAACTCTCCCCGGCCGACGCCCGCCCGATCCGCGCGTTCTGCCGCGACCTGCGGCGCTTCATCGGCATCAACCTGTACCCGTTCCTCACCCCGCCGCCGCTGCAGAGCCCGCGCGAGAAGCTGGCGATGCTGCGCACCGTCCTGCCCTCCTTCGTCCTGCTGTGGCGGACGGCGGTGACGCGGATGGAGACGTTCTGCGCGCGGTTCCAGGACCCCCTGCTGCGCCGCGCGTTCCCGTTCATCTTCTTCCAGGACCACGAGGTCTTCCCGCTGCTGCCGTACCTGTTCAACATGGCCAGCGCGTACCACCTCAACGCGGGCTTCCCGCAGGGCGGTTCACTCGGTCTGGCCCGCTCGGTGGAGGAGCGGTACCTGGGGCTCGGCGGGCGCGTCGACTACCGGGCCCGGGTGGAGCGGGTCCTGGTGGAGAACGACCGCGCGATCGGCGTGGAGCTGCGCGGCGGGGAGCGGCACTACGCCGACCACGTCGTCTCGGCCTGCGACGGCGCGACGACGCTGCAGGGGCTCCTGGGCGGCCGGTACTCCAGCCCGAAGACGGAGAAGCTCTTCACGGACATGGCCGAGCAGCCGGACCTGCTCTACCCGGGCGTGGTCTCCGCCTTCGTCGGGCTGAAGGACGAGCTCGACCCGGCCGCCCGGCACAGCACCACGTACCTGCTTTCCGAGGCGGACGCCAAGGCGCTGCCCGGCTGCCTGCAGAACAGCCTCGTCGTGCAGATGCGCTCGCGCTACTCCGACGGCTTCGCCCCGCCGGGCAAGTCCGTCGTGCACTGCACGTACTTCAGCGACTACGCGTCCTGGAAGGAGCTGCGGCGCACCGACCGCAAGGCGTACTGGGCGCGAAAGCAGGAGGTCGCGGACTTCGTCCGGGGCTTCCTGGAGCGACACCACCCGGGCATCGGGCAGGCGATCGAGGTCGTCGACGTGGCGTCGCCGACGACGACGGAGCGGTACACGGGCGTGCGGGGCGGCAGCATCCTCGGCTGGAAGTCCTTCACCCCCGCCGACGACGTGATCACCGGCCTGATCAACAAGGACCGGATGCGGCTGCCGGGGCTCGCCGGCTTCTCGCTCGCGGGCCAGTGGTTCGGCGGAGGCAGTCTGATCCGGGCCGCCGCGAGCGGCCGGTTCGTCACCCAGTACCTGTGCCGGGACCTCGGCCTGGAGTTCCGGGCCTGGGAGAGCGGCGGGACCGAGCCCTGGCACCCGGGGAAGCTCGGCCGGCTGCCGCAGCTCGAAGCGCGGAGGGTGAGGTGACGGCCGTGGCACGTGCCGTGCGCAGAAAGACGATGATCGTCATCGGTGGCGGCCTCGGCGGCCTGTCCACCGGCGCGTACGCCCAGATGAACGGCTACCGCACCCAGGTCTTCGAGATGCACGAGATCCCCGGCGGCTGCTGCACCGGATGGGACCGGGGCGGCTTCACCTTCGACGCCTGCATCAGCTGGCTCCTCGGCAACGGCCCCGGCAACGAGATGCACCGGATCTGGCTCGAACTCGGGGCCCTGCAGGGCAAGGAGATGCGCCACTTCGACGTCTTCAACACCGTCCGCGGCACCGACGGCCGCGTCGTCCACTTCTACTGCGACCCCGACCGCCTGGAAGCCCACCTCCTCGATCTCTCCCCGGCCGACTCCCGCCAGATCCGGTCGTTCTGCGCGGGCCTGCGCAAGTTCATCGCCGTCCTGCCCGCGTACCCGTTCCTCAAGCCGGTGGGGCTGATGTCCCGGCGCGAACGCTGGGGGATGCTGGCCGGGTTCGTCCCGTACTTCAATCTCTTCCGCACCTCGATGTCGGTGCTGATGACGGAGTACTCCACCCGCTTCAAGGACCCGCTGCTGCGGGAGGCGTTCAACTACATCCTGTACGAGAAGCAGCCCAACTTCCCCGTGCTGCCGTTCTACTTCCAGATGGCCGCGCAGCACCTCCGGTCGGCCGGCGTGCCCGAGGGAGGCTCGCTGGGCCTGGCCCGCTCCATCGAGCAGCGCTATCTGCGGCTCGGCGGCGAGGTCACGTACAACGCGCGGGTCGAGGAGATCCTCGTCAAGGACGACCGGGCGGTCGGGATCCGGCTCTCCGACGGGCGGGAGCACTACGCCGACATCGTCGTCTCCGCGTGCGACGGCCCGGAGACGCTCCTGAAGCTGCTCGACGGCCGCTACCTGGAAGGCGAGTACGCCACGCTGTACCGGGAGACGCTGCACCGGCCCGGCATGGTCTTCCCCGGCTACGTCAGCGTCTTCCTGGGGCTGCGCCGCCCGTACCCCGACGCCGTCCCGACGACGACGCACCTGCTCGACGAGGCGACGGCGTCCCGGCTCACCGGCCTCATGCACCCCAGCCTGAACATCCAGTTCCGCAGCCGCCACTATCCGGAGATGTCGCCGAGCGACACGTCCGTCGTCTACGCCACGTACTACTCCGACACCGCGCCCTGGCGGGACCTCGCCGAGGGCCCGGAGCGGCTCAGCCGGCCGCGCCGGGGCGCGGAGCTGCACACGCTGCCGGTGAAGCGCGGCAAGGCGTACACCCTGGCCAAACGCGCGGTCCGGGACACGGTGGTGGACTTCCTGGAGGAGCTGCACCCCGGCCTGAAGGCGTCGGTGTCGGTGAAGGACGTGGCCACCCCCCTCACCCAGATCCGCTACACCGGCAGCTACGAGGGCACGTTCCTCGGCTGGCAGCCCTTCGTCGAGAGCGGCGAGGCGATGGAGGAACTGGTCAAGAAGAACGGCCCCGTGCTGCCCGGCCTGGAGAACTTCTACCTCTCCGGCGTGTGGGCCACGACCGGCGGACTGATCCGGGCGGCCGCGGCGGGCCGACAGGTCATGCAGTTCATCTGCCGTGACGACGGCCTCGACTTCAGGGCCGAGATCGACACGAGCGCACCGCCGCCGACGCATGTGGACATCGCGGTAGGCCCGTACGTATGAGGGAACAGAAAGGCACACCAGACGTGACCGAACCGAAGGCTTCGCCCACGCCGACGACGGAACCCCTGTCCTACCCCTTCTGGACGACGCAGGGCCTCGGCCTGCCCGACGGCTACCGGCGGCTGCGCGACCGCCCGCCGGTCAGGGTCCGCCTCCCGTACGGCGACGAGGCCTGGCTGGCCACCCGCTACGAGGACGTCCGCGCGGTCCTGTCGGACGCCCGCTTCAGCCTGGCCGAGGCGGTACGGCGCGACCAGCCGAGGATCGGCCCGATGCCGCGGGCCGGAGGGGGCCTGATCGCGCTCGACGCCCCCGACCACACGCGGCTGCGGGCGCTGCTGGCCAAGGAGTTCACCGCCCGCCGCATCGAGCGCCTGCGCGACCATGTGCGAGCGGTGGCCGACGACCTGCTGGACCGGATGGAGGAGACGGGCCCGCCGACGGACCTGGTGGAGGCCCTGGCGTTCCCGCTGCCGATGGCCCTGATCTGCGAGCTGGTCGGCGTCCCCGAGGAGGACCGCCCGGCGGTCCGGGCCTGGGCGGACACGGTCTGCTCGGGCACGGTGACCCCGGAGACGCTGCACAAGCAGGCGGCGGACTTCTTCGCGCGCATGCACGCCTGGGTGGAGGAGCGCAGGCGGACTCCGGCGGAGGATCTGCTGACGACGCTGGCGGAGGGGGTCCCGGACGAGGAGGAACTGACGGGCCTGCTGAACGAGCTGCTGATCGGCGGCTTCGTGACGACGACGAACCAGATCGCCAACTTCTTCGCCGTCCTGCTGATCCCGGGGGAGGGGAACGGCCCGGAACTCTTCAAGGCGCTGAGGGAGGACCAGTCCCGCATCCCGAGGGCGGTGGAAGAACTACTCCGCTACGTCCCGCTCCTGAACGGCCTGACGCTCCCCCGCTACGCCCTGGAAGACGTGGAACTGGGCGGCATCCTGATCCAGGCCGGCGACCCGGTGGTCGTCTCCCAGGCCGCCGCCAACCACGACCCGGACGCCTTCCCCCACCCCCACCGCCTCCGCCTGGACCGCCCCGGCACCCCCCACATCAGCTTCGGCCACGGCATCCACTACTGCCTGGGCGCCCACCTGGCCCGCCTGGAACTCCAGGTGACTCTGGAACGCGTCACGAACCGGCTTCCGGGGCTGCGCCTGGCGGTCGCGGAGCACGAACTCCATTGGCGCGACAAGGAGTTCTTCAGCGGCCTGCGGGCGCTGCCGGTGAAGTGGTGAGGGGGCTGGGGTGCCCGGGGCGCCTCACCACTTGTCCCGCTGGTAGGGCGTGGCCAGCGGCTCCAGCGCCCCGGCGGCGCGCAGCTTCCGATTGACGTCGAGGATGGTCTCGATACCCGGGTCCTGCGTCCCGCCGTGGGTCAGATCGATGATCAGCCCCCCATGGGCTGTCCGGGTATAGATCCCGGGCAGCCCCTCGGGGGCGAGGGCGGCGCGGTTGGCGGAGAGGTAGACGGC
>NZ_DATCVQ010000649.1:0-16346 GCF_036566765.1 Streptomyces sp. | reverse complement strand
CGCCGCGCCTCCTCCCCGAGCCGGTCGCCCGCCGCCGTCAGGACGCGGTCCCGCAGCAGCAGCGCCGCGCCGGCCCAGCCGTTGCCGTCTTCCCCGTCCCGCGCCGCCTCGCGCGCCCGGTCCGCGGCGAAGGCCAGCTCGTACGGCAGCACGCCCGGATCCGGTGGCACCAGCGCGGCCAGGTCCGTGAACACGTCGCGGTGGTCCAGCTGCGGCGGGCCGGGCGGCGGGGGCATGCCCTCGGGGGACGCGGCGACGTAGGCCGCCGTGTGCCGGCCGGGCTCCGCGCGCGCCGGCAGTTCGGCCAGCGCCCCCAGCAGCCGCCGGGCCGACGCGGAGGTGAGCTGCGGGACGTCCTCGGCGTCGGCCGCGCAGGCCGCCGCGACCTTGTCGGAGAGCGACGCCCAGCGCTCGTCGGCGGCATGGAAGCGGTCGTGCGCCCGCATCAGTGCCCGGTACACCTCGGGGTCGAGCAGCCGCAGCGCGCCGACCGGCGTGCCGAGGCCGCCCATGTCCGTGTCCCGCTTCCGGGTCGCCTTGACGACGGCGCAGACGCCGCCGGAGCGGTGGCTGAGCACCGGCCCGCCGGACAGCCCGTGGTTCACCTCGCCGCCGGTCAGCTCGACCATGGGGCCGCCCTGGAAGGACTGCCGGCCGCCGGCGGTGAGGAGCGTCGTCCGCTCAGCCGGGGCGTGTCGCTCGTACACGTTCGAGAAGCCGACCGCCGTCAGCGCCGCGCCCGAGGCCGGCGGCAGGGTGTCGGCGTCCAGCCACACGCAGGGATGCCGGGCCGGCGGCTCGGGCAGCTCCACGATCGCCAGATCCGGGTACGGCCACAGCCCGTCGCCCCGGGCCGGGGCCGAGGCCGCCCGGAGCACGCCCTCGTACTCCGTGCCGCACCAGAGCACCGGCACGCGCGCCCCCGGCTCCGCTCCCGCGACATGCGCGCAGGTCACCACGTACCCGGGCGCGACGAAGAAGCCGGTGCCCCGCGTCACGCCTGTGACGAGGACACGGCAGGCCTCCAGATGGGCCTGGAGCCGGGACAGCGGGTGCTGTCTGCTCATGGCGCCGTGCGGGTGGGGTCGCTCATGGTGACGTCCGGCGACGGTGCGCGTTCAGTTCTGCGCCGAGGAGGGCGAGGGCAGGGTCGGGGTCGGTGCGGCCGACTGCGCCGAGCCGTTCCAGGTCAGCGTCACCTTGAAGGCCGCCTTGCCGCTGCCGCCCACCAGCGCTGCCACGACGCCGCTCTCGCCGGCCGCCAGCTCCAGGCCGAACTCCACGCTCACCTCGTCCGGGCGGGCCGTCGCCACCGCGTCGCGCACGTTCGTGGCCACGACCTGCAGGGACTCGTGGAAGCCGTGCAGCTTCTCCGCGAACCGGTCGCCGAGCCCGGAGTCGCTCGGCCCGTCGTCCTCGGCCACGGTGGCCCAGATGAACCGGCCGTCCGGCATCTCCAGCTGTACGAGCTGCGACGACATCGAACTCATCCCCCTCAACTGCCCTGTGCGACGGTCAACATGGTAGGGACCCGGCGCGGGCCGAGGGAGGAGATTACGCCAACCCCCGCCCGTACCGTGCCCAGCACGCGCGCTCGGCCCGAAGCGGCCCGCCCCCGTCCGAGATGCGCCGCCCCACCGCCCGGGAGCATCCTGGCTGTGTGACCAGGTCCGGCGCGGCCGGGCCCGTCCCCACGGTCGAGATCACCTCGGACCGACTAGGGACGGCCCCCGGGAGCGCGCACGCCGACGGACTCGTCCCGCACGGGCTGCCCATGGCGCTCGCGGGTGCGACGGTGCAGGCCGTCGAGTCCGTCGGCGGCTCCGCGGGCGGTGTCTACCTGCGCTCCGGCACCCCGGGCCTGCTGCGCCTGGCGCTGCTCGCCGGGCTGCCCGGGCCGCTGTTCCGGCCCTGGTGGCGGATGCACGTGAACCGGCCCTTCCCGGTGGCCGAGGTGCACCGCTCCGGGCAGCCCGTGTACCTGGCGGACGCCGAGGAGGCCATGCGGCAGTTCCCGCAGCTCGTGGCCAGCCTCCCGTTCCCCTTCGGCTCGCTGTACGCGCCCGTGGTGCACGACCGCGAGCAGTTCGGCGTGCTCGTGGTGCTGCGCCCCGCCACCCCCGGGATCCCGGTCGACGCGGCCGATCGCCGCCGGATGACGGAGGCGGGGCTGCGGCTCGGCGCGGAACTCGCCGAGCTCGTCGCCGAGGGCCGGCCGGTCCTCTGGGACACCGAGCCGGTGTGCGTCCAGCTGCCGTCCGTGACCACCCCGCCGCTCCGGGTCGGCTACTTCGACTGGGACCTGACCACCGGGGCCGTCGCCGCCGACGAGGGCCTCTGCGCGATCCTCGGCATCGTCCCCGGCACCTTCCCCGGCACCGTCGAGGCCCTGGCGGAGCGCCTCGCCCCCGAGGACGCGTACGGGCTGTGGGCGCTGGCCCGCCAGGCCGCCGAGTCCGGGGCCATCGCCGCGCGGCGGATGCGGCTGCTCGGCCCCGACGGCCGCTCGCACCTCCTTGAGGTGGCCGCCCGCGCCGACCCGCCCGACAGCGCGGGCACCCGCATGACGGGCTTCCTGGTCGACCTGGGCACCGTACCGGTCGGCTCCGACGCCACCGAGCGGGTCCCGCGGGCCGTCGTCGCCATCGACCGCCTCGGCCGGATCACGTACGCCAACCGGCACACCGAGGACCTGCTGCGGCTGCCCCGCGCCCGGCTGGTCGGCCGGCTGCTGCGGGACGCCGTGCCGTGGTTCGGGAACCCCGCGCACGAGGAGAGCCTGCGGGCGGCGCTGATCTCCGACGAGTCCGTGCACTTCCTGGCCAGCCCGGCCGCGGACGAGTGGCTGTCGGTCTCGCTCTACCCCGGCCACGACGGCGTGACGATCGTCCTCGTCGAGGGCGAACAGCCGGACTACCGGCCCGGATCGGTCACCAGCCCCGGCCCCGGGATCGGCTCGCCCGCGGACCGGGCGGCCTCGCTGTACCGGCCGGTCGCCCTGGCGATCGCCCTCTCCGAGGCGGTGACGGCCCGTCAAGTGTCCGCCGTCGTCACCGAGGAGCTGCTGCCGGCCTTCGGCGGCCGCCAGCTCGCGATCTACCTGCTGAGCGATCGTCACCTCTACCTCGCCTGGGAGACCGGGTTCCCGAAGGGCTTCCTGGATGGCTTCGACGGGGTCGGGCTCGACGCCCGGCTGCCGGGCGTCGAGACGCTCACCTCCGGCCGCCCGATCTTCTTCGAGTCGATGCAGCAACTCGCCCACGCCTACCCGGACATCTCGCTCGACGCGCACACCGGAGCACGGGCGTTCCTGCCGCTCATCGCCTCCGGCCGGCCGGTCGGCTCCTGCATCCTCGGCTTCGACCAGCCGCGCGGCTTCAGCCCCGAGGAGCGCACCGTCCTCACCGCCCTCGCCGGGCTGATCGCCCAGGCCCTGGAGCGCGCCCAGCGCTACGACACCGAGGCCGCCCTCGCCCGCGGCCTGCAGGACGCCCTGCTGCCGAACCGGCTGCCGGTCCGCGACAAGGTCGACACGGTGGGCCGCTACCTGGCCGGAACGCAGGGCATGGACATCGGCGGCGACTGGTACGACGTGATCGAGACCGGCGGCGGCCGGCTCGCCCTGGTCATCGGCGACGTCCAGGGACACGGCGTGGCGGCCGCCGCGACCATGGGCCAACTCCGCAGCGCGGTACGGGCGTTCGCGATCGGCGGGCACGCGCCGCAGGACGTGGTCCGGGGCACCAACCGGCTCCTGATCGACATGGACCCCGGACAGTTCGCGAGCCTCTGCTACATCCTCCTCGACCCGGAGACCGGCGTGGCCCTGGCCGTACGGGCGGGGCACCCGCAGCCGCTGCTGCGCCACCCGGACGGGCCGACCGAGGTCCTCGACCTGCCCGGCGGGGTCGTCCTCGGCGTCGCCGGCGACGCCGTGTACCCCGTCGCCGAGCTGCGGCTCGAACCGGGGGCGGTGCTCGCGCTGTTCACCGACGGCCTCATCGAGATCCCCGGCACGGACATCGACGAGGGCATCGAGCGGCTACGCGCCTCCCTCGCCGAGCACGGCCTCGCCCCGCTCACCGAGACCGCCGACGACCTGATCCGCGAGGCCCGGCAGGCCACCGACCGGCCCGACGACATCGCCCTGCTGCTCGCCGCCCGCTGGACCGACCTGGCCTGAACTGCGCCGCGTACGCTGGGCGGTTCAGGCTGGGTCGGGGTGGGGAGCGGGCGTGCGGCTGGACGCGGTGAGCAAACGGTACGGGCGGCGGGGCTGGGTGCTCCGCGACGTCCACGCGGACCTCGCGCCCGGCGCGACGGTGGCGTTCACCGGCGGCAACGGCTCCGGCAAGTCGACCCTCCTGCGGATCCTCGCCGGAGTGAGCCGCCCGACCGGCGGCACGGTCACCGGCCGCCCGGCCGTCGTCGGCTACGTGCCCGACCGCTTCGCGCCCGAGGGCCGGCTGTCGGCCCGCGCGTACCTGACGCACATGGGCCGCATCAGGGGCCTGCGCACGGCCGAGGCCGAGGCCCGCGCCGCACGGCTGCTCGACCGGCTCGCCCTGGTCGGCGGCGCGGACGCGCAGCTGCGCACCCTGTCCAAGGGCAACGCCCAGAAGGTCGCGCTCGCCCAGGCGCTGCTCGTGCCCCCGGGGCTGCTGGTGCTCGACGAGCCCTGGTCGGGGCTCGACGCCTCCGCCCACGGCGTCCTCGCCGAGATCATGACCGAGGTCGCCGACGCCGGCGGCGCGGTGGTCTTCACCGACCACCGCGAGGCGGTGACCCGGGCGCACGCCTCCCGTACGTACGCGGTCGAGGCCGGCCGCGTACGCCCCGCAGCGCCGCGGCCCGCGCGTCTCGCGCTGACCGAGGCGGTCCTCACCCACCCGGACGACGGCCGGACTCCCGACCCGCTGGACTGGCCGACGCTCCCGGGTGTCCACTCCACCGCCGAGGAAGGAGCCGGTCTCGGCACCCGCGTCCGAGTCGAGCGCGCCCACGCCGACGCCCTCCTGCGAACCGCCCTGGACCACGGCTGGTCGGTGGCGTCCCTGACCCGCGACCCGGCGTCGGACGCAGGCGCGGCCGACTCCCGTATCCGCGGAGGCCGCGCGTGATCGCCCTCGTCCGCTACACCTTCGCGCTCGCCCTGCACAGCCAGCGCTACCTCGCCCCGCTGTTGCTCTTCACCGGCCTCATGGCCGTCCTGACGGTCAGCGGCAGCGGCCCGCTGCCACCCGCGTACGCCTCCTCCGCCGGCGCGCTGTTCGTCGCGTCCACCTGGCTGACCGTCGCCCTGTTCAGCCTGGACGAGCCGTCCCAGCGGGCCGTCCTCGCTGTGAGCGCCGGGCACGGGCTCCGGGTGCTCCTCGGCTCGGTCGCGACCGTGCTGCTCAGCTGCCTGGGGCTGAGCGTCCTCGGCCTGCTCTTCCCGCTGTGGGTCGGCTCGTACGAACCCGGGCCCGCCGATCTCGCCCTCGGCGCGATCGCCCAGCTGACCACCGCCCTGACGGGCGCCGCAATCGGCGTGCTCTGCGCGCGCCCGGTGTTCCGGCGCCAGGGGTACGCCCTCGTGGCCGCCCTCGCGCTCGTCATGACGACGCTGTTCGTGCCCGGACTGCCGCCCGTCAACCGGATGTTGCGCCTGATGGCCACCTCGTCCGACTCGGCCGCGCTGATCCCGGGCGTCCTCGGCCTGCTCGCCCTCGCGGCCGTACTGCTCGCCGCGTCCACGGCCCTCGCACACGCCGTGTCGACCCGCCGCGACTAGGGCCTGTCCGGCGGATCAGGGTCGGACATGCCCCAGGCCGTCAACGGCGGGATCACCGCCCGGATCCCGCTCCGTCACCTCACCTGGCCCGCCACGGCCGCGGCGATGAGCCCGGCGCCGACGGCGAAGGTCGTCTCGTCGTCGGGCAGGCCCTCTTCCAGAGCGGCCGCCAGGTGAGGAAGTCCCTCCAAGTCGAGGTCCGGCGCCGGTGTCTGCGGGTCCTCGGTGAGCGCGCGGCGGCGTTGTTCCTGCAGGACGAAGCCCGTGACGTAGCTCAGCAGGGTGTCACCCGCGTGCGCGGCGAGTGGGAGAGGCAGGCCCGCGGCTCGCGTGAGGCCGATCAGCCGGTCGGCCAGGACCAGGGAGTGCGGGCCGGGGACCGCGTGGCCGGCGACCAGCGCAGCCCCGTCGGGGTGGGCCAGTAGTGCGCGCCGCACGGCGTGGGCGGCGGCAGTGAGCCGCTCGGCCAGTGCCGCCGGGCCTGGGGCCGCCTGGTCGGGTCCGGGGATCTCGTCGAGGCAGGAGCCGACGATCCGGTCGGCGAGTTCGGCGAGCAGTTCGTCCTTGTCCTTCACGTGCCAGTAGATGGCCCCCACGCGCACCCCGAGACGCTCGGCGATCCGGCGGGTGGAGAGCTGGTCGAGACCGCCCTCGTCGAGCAGTTCCATCGCGGCGTCGATGACGTCCGCTCGTCGTACCGGCACGGGCCCGCCTCTCCGAATCCTGTGTGCGCCTTGACGCTTGAACAGTGCTCAGGTTAGCTTGAGCACTGTTCAACTTGAGCAGTGCTCAGGCTATCAGGCGGGCAAAGGGGAACCCAGATGGCAGACATCCAGGCACAGGTCGAGAACATACTCCGGGACCTGGTCGAGTCCGGCCGGGAATCGGGCGTGCAGGTGGCCGCGTACTTGCAGGGCGAACTCATCGTGGACGCCTACGCGGGCGAGGCGGTGGACTCCGGCTCGCTCTTGCCCAGTTACTCCACCGGCAAGGGCGTCACGTCGACCCTCGTCCACGTCCTCGCCGAGCGGGGGATGCTCGACTACGACACCCCGCTGGCCCACTACTGGCCGGAGTTCGCCGTCCATGGCAAGCACCGGGCCACCGTCCGCGACGCGCTGACCCACCGGACGGGCGTGCCGCACCTCCCCCCGGCCATCACGCCGGAGGAGCTGTTCGACTGGGACGGGATGGCGGCCCTGGTCGCCGGCCAGGAGCCGCTCTGGGAGCCGGGCAGCGCCACCGGCTATCACGGCTGGACCTTCGGATGGGTGCTCGGCGAGACCGTACGCCGCGTCACCGGGCTGACCGTCTCCGAGGCGCTGCGCACGTACGTCACCGAGCCGCTCGGTGTCGCGGACTCTCTCTTCTACGGGGTTCCCGAGGAGCACCTGGGGCGCGTGGTCCCGCTGGTGCCGGGCGGCTGGGAGGAGGCGCTCGGCCGGATCCCGTCCGCCGCTCCGTTCTTCCAGGCGATCCCCAACGCCGATGTGTGGCCGACCGCCCGCCTCGCGAACCGGCCCGGCTTCCTGCGCGCCGACCTTCCCGCCGCCGTGACCATGACCGCACGCGCCGCGGCCCGGATGTACGCCGCCCTGCTCGGCGAGGTCGACGGGGTCCGCCTTGTGCCGGCCGAACGGCTGCCGCTGCTGTACGAGATCCAGACCCGGGAGCCTGACCGGATCCTGGGCAATCCGGTCACCAAGGGTCTCGGGTACTTCCTCGACGCGGCCCCGATGGGCGGCGAGCCCACCGCGTTCGGGCACAACGGCAGCGGCGGCAGCATCGCCTTCGCCGACCCCCGTCGCGGACTCTCCTTCGCCTTCACCTGCAGCCTCCTCACGGCGGGCGCGGACGACACCTCGGCGCAGGACCTCGCCGACGCCGTCCGCGCGGCCGTGGACTGACCGCGTTCCCCGCAGGAAGCGGCCTGGCCCCGGTTCAGACCCAGTTGACCCCCGCCCGCGCGAGCAGCGGGTCGTCGACCATCTCCCACAGCGGGACCGAGACGTTGCCGGTGCGGTAGCGGCCGCCGTAGTGGAGGGCCAGGACGCGGTGGTCGGGGAGGCCGAAGACGGGGGAGCCGCTGTTGCCGCCGAGGGTGGAGCAGTCGTGGCCCATCACCAGCTCGCCGGGGGTGAACCGGGTGGCCAGGCCCGGCTGGAGGCGCTTCACGTTGTACACGTCCATGAAGATCCGCCGCATCGACTCGGGCTCGTTGCGCCGCCCGTCCCAGGCCGGGTAGCCGACCACGTACACGGTGTGGCCCGGCACGTCGGCGGGGGCGTCGGCGGCCACGGCCAGCGGGGTGGGCAGGGGGCTGCCGTCGTTCGGCGGGGCGACTCGCAGCACTGCCAGGTCGACGTCCGGGTGGACCCCGACGACCTCCCTGATCTCGTACGTGAGCAGGTCGATCCGGGCGTCGGCGGGGGCGAGCGGCAGCTCCTCGCCGGGGTCGAGCTGGGCCGACATGCCCTGCTGGAACGTCCAGCCCACGCCGTCCGTCCTGGCGAATTCCACCGCTACATGACGGTTCGTCAACACCGTGTCGGGGCCGACCAGGAACGCCGTGCCGACCCAGTCGAGCCGTGGATGGCCGCGTACCTCGACCCGGCCGACCCGGGCGATCGACTCCTGGATCCCGGCCCGGTGCGCGTCGAGCAGCGACCACTCGCCCTCCTGCGGGGCGAAGTCCTGGCCCTGGACGAGGATCGCCGGGCGGCCTTCGAGGAGGACGATCGCCTCCACCCCGAAGTACTCGTCGTCCTCGACCTCGTCCGCCCGCCCGGCGGCCAGCTTCTCCAGGCCGGTGACCCCGGCCTCCAGGACCCTGGCCCGCTCCTCGTGGGCGAAGTTCGAGATCTCGGCCGCCGGGGCCGCGCCGCCGGGCAGTTCCTCGGCCGACTCGGAGATCTCCGCCTCCAGGTTCTTCCGCACTCGTTCGGCCACCGCGCGCAGGTCGCCGAAGACCTGCTCGGGGCCGGTCGCGACCGGTGAGCCGTTGCGCATCCGGTGCCACCTCCGCGTCTCGGGCCCGGCGCGCCGGGCCGCCTGTACGCCTCCTCCGCGGCCGCCCACTCCCGGGCCGCCCGCTACTCACCTCCCTCGGAGGCCGCGCTCAGACCGGCCTGGAAGCGCATGATCTCCGTGTGCGCCTCGGGCGCCTGCGCCCGGAGACAGCCGAGGATGCTGCTGATCTGCGTGCCGACGTTCACGAAGGCGGTGCTCTTGCCCTGGAAGTCGACGTCCTTCACGTGGTGGCTGCCGCGGTGCAGCGCGACGACCTTCCAGTCGTCGGTGAGGACCGGCGAACCGGAGGAGCCCTCGCGGGTGTCGGTGTAGTACCGCAGGTCCGGCTCGCCGCCCTCGGAGACGATGTTGTTGCGCAGCGCGACCCGTTTCCGCTCGCCGGAGGGGTGCTGGATGATGTTGACCGCCACCGGCGGGTCGGTCCGGAGCACCGTCAGCGGCGTCGGGGAGATCCGCAGCGGGGGGCGGGTGAGCGGCTCGGTCAGCCGCAGCACCGCGAAGTCGAGCTTCTCGTCGCAGGCGACGAGCTCGGCGACCTCGACGGCGGAGGCCTGGACGCCGTCCTCGAAGTCGAAGTGGCACACGGCGTGCGTGGCCTGGAGTTCGAGGTCCTCCGGGGCCACCACCGGGCGCGGCTCGCCCCGGCGGCGCTCCCGGGCCACGATCACATGGTGGTTGGTGAGCAGGAGCTCCGGTGTGATCAGCCAACCGGTGCCCGCATGCGGCGAGTTGGCGGGCATCAGCTCGCCGGCCCGGTACGGGCGCACCTTGATCAGCGCGACCGCCTCGCCCGCCCGGTGCCCGCCGTGCAGGAAGCCGAAGGGGACGGTGTCGTCCCGGAGGATGATCCGTTCCTTCGTCTCCCCGCCCTCGGCGAGGTCGGGCAGGTCGGCCATGATGTCCGGCTCGCCGCCCGCGCTGCGGGCCACCTCGTCCAGGGCCTCCTGGAGCACGGCGAGCGGGCCGGGCGAGCAGGTCGCGGAGACGGCGTTGCGCAGCCAGATCTGCAGCGGGACCGACCCGTTGACCAGCCGGCCGTCGTCGTTCATCTTCGCCAGCATCCCGCGCAGCGACGCGCCCGTCTCCAACAGGGCCCGCGCGTACAGCGAATGGAACCCGGAGAGCAGCGCGTCCCGGTGCCGGTCGTCGTCCAGGCCCGCCCGCTCGGCGGCCTCGACGACCCGCTCCAGTTCCTCCGGCGGCAGGAACGGTTCGACCGCGGGCCCGCCGACGGTCGCGTCGGACAGCACCTGCGGCAGCCGCCCCCACGACCCGGTGGCGGACTCGGTCTCGGGGCCGTAGAACGACGCCCCGGCGCCCATGACGGCCGTGACCCCGGCCAGCAGGTCGCCCGCCGGGTCGTGCAGCGTGAGCAGCTGCCCGGCCAGTTCGTCGAGGGCGTCGCGCCCTCGTACGTCGGTCAGCGCGTCCCGCATCACCGGGTACTGGCCCGAGGCCGACTCGGTGGCCACACCGGCCGCGTCCAGCGCCCGCAGCAGCGCGGCGTGCAGCTCGGGCCGGGCGGCCATGACGTGCTCAAGGCGCTCCGCGAGGGCGTACAGGGCGGCGTCGTCGACGCGGGGCAGGCCGACGACGCGCAGCACCCGGCCGAGCAGCGCCGGGTCCTGCCCGGCGACCTCGGTGGCCGCCTGGCGGGCGAGCCCGGGGTGCTCGGCCAGCCGCTCGTCGGACAGGCCCCGTAGCCAGCGCGCGAGCCGGCCGATCAGCGGCGCGGCGTTCCACTTCGCCGCGGCCGCCAGCCGGATCCGGGCGATGAGAGCCCCCGTCTCCTCGAATTCCAGGCCGAGTCCGCGGGCCACGGCCTCCGCCTCCCGCAGGTCGTTGTCGGCCGTGACGTGGTCCTGCGCGTCCTCCGCGAGCCGCGCCGCGAGCCGCAGCAGCTCCAGCTGGGTCTCCGGGCGCTGCGCCGCGCGCGCCCCGTCCACCGCACGCTCGGCCGTGTCCCGCGCGTCCGCCCGCCGGCCGGCCCGCGCCAGCGTCTCGACGAGCAGCGGGTACAGCCGACTGCCCGGCGTCCACGGCTGCCGCTCGGTGAGCCTGGCCCGCGCCGCGTCGAGGTAGTTCAGCGCCAGCAGGTCCTCCACCTCCCGGGCGACGAGCCGCTCCCAGTCCTCCTGGTCCGCCTCGGCGAGGATCCGGTCCGGGGCGTGCCCGTCGTGGACGCCGAGCAGGAACGCGGCGGAGCGGCCGGACAGGTCCCGCTCCGCGCCCGCGAGGAAGCCCTTGACCGCGGGCGTCCAGCGCCGCTCCACCGCGCGCGGATCCTCGTTCAGGCGCAGCCGGTGGTAGATCTCCTCGGCGCGCGCCTCCGGGCCCTCCTGGGCGGAGAAGTACGCGACGGCCCGCTGCCCGACGGCGCGCATGAGGTCGGTGCGGGCGCTGTCCGAGAGGCGGAGCAGGATGCGCCGCAGGTCGGCGCGGTGCCGTACGGCGCCGGGCCCGGCGTCCTCCATCAGGTCCAGCCGGCCGAGCAGGCCGATCAGATCGCGGGCCTGCCGGTCCGAGCCGACGGGTACTCCGGCGGGTTCCGCGAGCACCTCGCGCAGCAGTTCGGGGGTGATCTTCCGCAGCGCGAGTCCGGCCAGGACCAGCCGGCGCAGGTCCGGCGCGGCGACGTGGTGCAGGATGCGCTCGTACAGGGTGCCCTGGATGAGCTCCTGCTCCACCGCCCGGTCCCGCTGGCGTCGCCGGGTGGGCACGCTGCCGACGTCCTCGCTCAACGCGGCGACGGATCCGTAGTGTTCGGCCGCGCGCTGCGCGAGCCGCAGGCTGAGCGGGTGGCCGCCGACCAGCTCGTACAGTTCGTCCGCCTCCCCGCCCGGCACGCCGAGGGAGGTCAGCACGGCCACCGCGGCCTGCCGGTCCAGGTCGCCCAGCGGCACGGCGACCGGTTCGAGCACGCTCGCCGGGTGTCCTACCGGCGCGCGGCCCGACACGACGAACCGCAGCCGCGGGTACGCCTTGCGCAGCGCGCCCCAGATCACCCACATGCGGCCGAGGATCGGGGAGCCGCGGTACTGGGCCTCCTCGAAGGAGTCCGTCACGACGACGAGCGGCGGCGGCGGCCCGCCGGCGGCCGGCGCGGCGGCCTCGGCGACCAGCCGGGCGACCTTGTCCGCGAGCTCCGCGTCGTGCTCGGCGGCCCGGGTGTGGAACTCCCGGGAGTACTCGCGCGCGGACGAGGCCCGGGTCGCCGACGGCCGGTACAACTGGTCCATCTGGCCGCGCTCGCCGCGCTGTTCGGCGGCCACGGCCTCGCACTCGGCGGCCAGCGCCTCGAACGCGTCACGGTGTGCCGGATACTGGACGGAGAGCTGGCGGGCCGCCTCGCCGATCACGGTGGCCGGTTCGTGGACGGAGAGCGTGGGCCGGCCGAAGTCGATGAAGGCGAACGGGAACGGGGCCTCGTCCAGCGCGTCGAGCAGGAACTTCGCGAGCAGGGTGCTCTTGCCCACGCCGCCGATGCCGTGCACCACGACGGGCGGCTCGGCCGGTTCCGGCGGCAGCGCGATGTAGTCCCGCAGCAGCTTCAGCTCGTGGGACCGCCCGTGGAAGGCGTGGCCGGGCACGAGCCGTTGCATCGGCTGGAGCAGCCGGGCCCACTGGAGGAGGCGGTGCAGGTCCGCGGGGTCCGGGAGCCGGGGGACGCCGGGCACCTGCGACAGCCAGGCCACCGCCTGCAGCGTGTCGGTGAGTTCGTCGACGCTCTGCGTGGCCAGCTGCGGCGGCACGCCGGACAGGTAGTCGAGCGCCACCCGCTCGGGGGAGGCGGTGTCCGGGAACTGTCCGATGTTCGCGGCGAGATGGCTGCGGGCGGTCTCCGGGCCGTCGAGGCCCCGCAGCGTCGCCTCCCGCACCTCCCGCTTGAGGGCCCACAGTTCGCGGCCCGGCAGCGCCTGCGCGGTGCAGTCCTCGACCAGTACGAGGGCCGCGGTCGGCCCGGCGGCGGACCCGTCGGGCAGGCGCAGCTGCTCGGGGTCGAACTCGCCGAGCAGACAGGCCGCCCTCCGGTACTCCAGGCGCAGGTCGGGCACCGGCACCGCCGCCGCGGTCCGTTCCGCCGCCAGCTCCGTGCGCAGCAGGGCGGGCAGCTCCGGGACCCGGCCGAGCGTGCGGTACAGCCGGACGGCCGTCTCCGCGGCCGTGCAGACCCGGCGCATGAAGCTCTCGCCGTTGCCCGTCCGGGCCGCTTCCAGCACGGCGGCGACGACGCCGTCCACGTCGGCCCCTGGCGCGTCGGCTGCCAGGAGCCGGGTGAAGAAGTCCCGTACCTCGTCCTCGCCGACGGCCCGGGCCGTGTCGCGGACCTCGTTCTTCCTGATCTCGTACGGGAGTTGACGGGCCTGGGCCGAGTAGCCGAGCAGGACGAGCCGGGGCACCGCGTGCGGCCGCAGGGGAGTGCTCTCGTAGACGGCGAGCGCCAGCTTGCCGATGCAGTCCCAGACGTCGGAGTCGGGGTCGAGCTTGTCGCACTCGTCGAGGACCAGCCAGTACTGCTCCCGCTCGTCCGTGGCCTTGCGGACCACGGTGTGCACGGCATCGTCGATCGCCGCCACCGGGTCGTTCCACTCCGCCCGTTCCCACAGCGGGTCCGGCGCCGCGCCGGGTTCCGTGAGGATCTCGTCGAGCCGTTCCAGGACCTTGTGGGCCGTGGAGGAGCGGGACAGGGTCACCCGCACCGGCCGGAAGCCCAGATGCTGGCCCAGGTGCCGGATGAAGCCGTACGTGTACGAGCGCCCGCTGTGCGGTTCGCCGTCCACGACCAGGACGGTCTTCTCCGGGTCGGCGACGAACTCCCGTAGCCTGGCCCGCAGTCCGGCCCGGCCGAGGAACACCTCTGTGCCGTTGCGGATCACCAGCGCCTCGAACGGGTCCTGAGCCGCGGTGTGTTCGGCCTCGTCCTGCCGCAGCCCGGCCAGCAGGCCCCGTATCTCCGCGTCCCGGTCGGGGGCGCGCAGCGCGTCGAGGCCGGCCAGCGCGTCGAGGAGCCGGCGCTGCTGCGCGATGTCCTGACGCGCCGCCCGGACCAGCGCGGTCGCGTTGCCGCCGTTGTCCTGGGTGAGCGGGAGTTCGCCGACGAACCCGGCGGGGAACCCGAAAGTGGTCAGTCGGGCCCGGGGATCGGGGGTGTCGAGGAGATGGTCCCGCACCCACGAAGTGACCAGGTCCCATTCCGTATTGGTGAGCGGCATACCGCACCTGCCCGACGTGTCGTCCCTCCCATGCTTTCACCGGGTGGGAGGGGCCGCAACGCGACCCGGAACGCAGCTCGCCGCGCGCCGGCGGCCCCGCTCAGGGCTCGATGACGATGTCCTCGTACGACTCCAGCCGCCGCCAGCGCTCCTCCGGCGCGCGCGGCACCGGCATCAGGTCGACGTCCGGCAGCGGGCCGAACTCCAGCTCGGTGATCTCGGCGACGTCCGACACCGGCACCTGGTACGTCCGGAACGGGCCCAGCGGCGGCGGCGCGCCGGCCTTCGCACCGACGAGCGCGCGGTCGGCGTCGCGGCTGAGGTCGGGGCTCTGGTCGAGCACGAACGCGATCGCGGCCAGCGCCCCGTCCTGCATGAACGTGACGACCTTCCAGAACCGCAGCGGGACCTGGATGCCGCGGTAGGGCGGGTCGGAGTCCTGGAGCACCGGGCCGGCGAGCACGACGAGGCGGCGGTCGAACACGGCCGTGTGGTCGAGGAGGTGGTTCTCCAGGCCCTGCCAGATCTTCCTGCCCTGGTTGAACACGTCGGCCTGCGGGGCGGCGTTGGTGAAGTGGAAGGTGTCGGCCGCGGCGCGGTGCGCGTCGTCGGACGGCCCCCACGCCGGGTCCGGCGGGCGCACCAGATGGCCCCGGTCCAGGCTGTTGTTCCGGTAGATCTCGTCGCCGGCCTGCTGCTCCTCGGGCGCCCGCGGATCGAACTCCCAGACGTCGCCGTGGGCCACGTCCTCCAGCGACCCGTGGCCGTCGACGCACACGGCGGTCGCGGCGGCCAGCCGCCGGTCGGGCCGCAGCGCCACGGTGAAGTGGGTGTAGCGCAGGCTGACCGTCTCGATGCCGGGCCGCACGGGGAGCGGCAGCGGGACCACCGGGCCGAGGAACGCCTCGTCGTAGCCGGTGCGGTCGGACAGCGGGTCGCCCCGGCCGTCACCGCGCCGCCCGGCCGCGGGGTCCGCCTGCCCTCCGGACGGCGAGCCGTCGGAACTCTTCATACGATGGTGTTACCGCGTATCGCGGCTGGCGCTCGGCGCCCGGCCGCAGGCCACTCGATCAGCCGCCCCGCGTGAGCCCAGGCCGGCGCCGCCCTCACCCTCCTCGGGAGGCATCCCATGGCTGCCGGTCTCTCCCTCCACATCGGCCTCAACAAGGTCGATCCCGAGCAGTACGACGGCTGGGACGGCGCACTCGTGGCCTGCGAGAACGACGCCGCCGACATGGCACGGCTGGCCCGCGCGGCCGGCTTCGCCGACACCACCCTGCTCACCGAAGACGGCACCGTCGAGAACGTCACCACGGCGCTGCGCCAGGCGGGCGACAAGCTCACCGCCGGAGACATCCTCCTGTTCACGTACTCCGGCCACGGCGGCCAGGTCCCCGACCTCGCCGGCCCGGACGAGGAACCCGACGCGCTCGACGAGACCCTCGTCCTGTACGACCGGCAGTACCTCGACGACGAACTCCACGAGGAGTTCCGGCGGCTCTCGCCGGGCGTACGCATCGTCGCCCTGCTCGACTGCTGCCACAGCGGCAGCGGCATCGAGGTACGCGACATCCTCAGCCCCGACGCCATGGAGGCCCAGTTCCGCACCCGCGACCCCGCGCTCGTCGTGGGCGCGTCGCGGCTCATGCCCGTCTACAAGCAGGACGAGATCTACGCCCGCGACCGGGGCTTCTTCGAGGAGCTGCAGCGCTCGCTCAAGAACGGCGCCGGGAAGGCGCCGGAACCCGCTGCGGTGCTGATCTCCGCCTGCCAGGACAACCAGCTCGCCGCCGACGGCCCGGTGAACGGCGCGTTCACCGAGACGCTGCTCCAGGTCTGGGGCGACGGCGCGTACCGCGGCGGGTACCGCTCCTTCCACCGGGCCGTCCAACGCCGGATGCCGGCAACCCAGAGCCCGAACCTCTACACGACGGGCGCCCCGACGCCGGTGTTCCTGAGCCAGCGCCCGTTCACGATCTGAGTCCCGCGAGGTTCAGGGCGCCGCGAGTCCGCGGCCCGCGCCCAGCGCCGTCGCAAGCTGGGCGCGCGAGCGCACGTCCAGCTTCTGGTAGATCCGGGTCAGCCGGGCCTCCACCGTCTTGACGCTCAGGAACAGCTTGGCCGCCGCCTCCTGATTGCTCGCCCCCTGGCCGACCAGCAGCGCGAGCCGCTGCTCCGCCTCGGTGAGCGAGGCGAGCGTCACCTCGCCCGCCGGGGCCGGCTCCGCGGGCGTTCGGGCCGACGGGGTCTCCGCGGCGAGCGCCAGCCACGGCGTCGCGCCCGCCCGCTCGAACACCCCGGCCGCCGTCTGCAGGGCGCTCTGCGCCGCC
>NZ_DATCVQ010000648.1:0-15041 GCF_036566765.1 Streptomyces sp. | reverse complement strand
CGCGCCCACCCCGCGCATCTCCACCTACATCACCGCGCTGATCGCCGGCCCGTACCACGCCGTGCACAGCACCTGGGAGGGCGAGGGCGGCCGCAGCGTACCGCTGGGCCTGTACTGCCGCCCGTCGCTGACGGAGTTCCTCGACGCCGACGCCATCTTCGCGGTCACCCGGCAGGGCTTCGACTGGTTCGAGGAGAAGTTCGACTTCCCCTACCCCTTCGCCAAGTACGACCAGCTCTTCGTGCCGGAGTTCAACGCCGGCGCGATGGAGAACGCGGGCGCGGTCACCATCCGTGACCAGTACGTCTTCCGCTCCAAGGTGACGGACGCGGCGTACGAGACGCGTGCCGAGACCATCCTGCACGAGCTGGCCCACATGTGGTTCGGCGACCTGGTCACCATGGAGTGGTGGAACGACCTGTGGCTGAACGAGTCGTTCGCCACCTTCACCTCGGTCGCCTGCCAGGCCTCCGTGCCCGGCACCCGCTGGCCCAACGCCTGGACCACCTTCGCCAACTCGGAGAAGACCTGGGCGTACCGGCAGGACCAGCTGCCGTCCACCCACCCGATCATGGCCGAGATCAACGACCTGGAGGACGTGCTCGTCAACTTCGACGGGATCACGTACGCCAAGGGCGCCTCGGTCCTGAAGCAGCTGGTGGCGTACGTCGGCCAGGACGAGTTCTTCAAGGGCGTGCAGGCGTACTTCAAGGCGCACGCCTTCGGCAACACCCGGCTGACCGACCTCCTCGGCGCGCTGGAGGAGACCTCCGGCCGTGACCTGAAGGCCTGGTCGAAGGCGTGGCTGGAGACGGCCGGCATCAACATCCTGCGCCCGGAGATCGAGACCGACGAGAACGGCGCGATCACCGCGTTCGCCGTCCGGCAGGAGGCCCCGGCGCTGCCGGCCGGCGCCAAGGGCGAGGCGGTGCTGCGTCCGCACCGGATCGCGATCGGCCTGTACGACCTCCAGGCCGGCAAGCTGGTCCGCACCGAGCGGGTGGAGCTGGACATCGCGGCCGCCGGGCTGACCGAGGTGCCGGAGCTCATCGGCCGGACCCGGCCGGCGGTCGTGCTGCTCAACGACGACGACCTGTCGTACGCGAAGGTCCGCCTGGACGAGGTGTCGCTGAAGAACGTCACCGCGCACCTGGGCGACTTCACCGAGTCGCTGCCGCGCGCGCTGTGCTGGGCCTCGGCCTGGGACATGACCCGCGACGGCGAGCTGGCCACCCGGGACTACCTGGAGCTGGTGCTCTCCGGCATCGCCAAGGAGTCCGACATCGGCGTGGTGCAGTCGCTGCAGCGCCAGGCGAAGCTGGCGATCGAGCTGTACGCGGACCCGGCCTGGCGGCCCACCGGTCTGGCCCGCTGGACCCAGGCCGCGCAGCAGCAGCTGCGGGCGGCCGCGCCGGGCGGCGACCACCAGCTGGCCTGGGCGCGGGCGTTCGCCGAGACGGCGCGCACGGACGCGGAGCTGAACCTGCTCGCGGGACTCCTCGACGGCAGCGAGGTCGTCGAGGGCCTGGTCGTGGACACCGAGCTGCGCTGGGCGTTCGTGCAGCGGCTCGCGGCGACCGGCCGGTTCGACGAGCCGGAGATCGCGGCGGAGCTGGAGCGGGACCGCACGGCGGCCGGCGAGCGGCACGCGGCGACCGCGCGCGCCGGGCGTCCGACGCAGGCGGCGAAGGCCGAGGCCTGGGCCTCGGTGGTCGAGGACGACAAGCTGGCGAACGCCGTGCAGGAGGCGGTCATCGCGGGCTTCGTGCAGACCGACCAGCGTGAGCTGCTCGCCCCGTTCACGGCGAAGTACTTCGCCTCGATCAAGGGCATCGCGGAGACCCGCAGCCACGAGATCGTCCAGCAGATCGTGGTGGGCCTGTACCCCTCGCTGCAGGTCTCGCAGGCGACCCTGGACGCGACGGACGCGTGGATCGCGGCGAACGACCCGGCTCCGGCGCTGCGCCGCATGGTGACCGAGTCGCGCGCGGGGATCGAGCGGGCGCTGAAGGCGCAGGCGGCGGACCGGGCCGCGGCGCACTAGGACAGGTCCTGGCACCGGCTCCTGCGACATGACGAAGGGGCGCTCCCCCGTGGAGGCGCCCCTTCGTGCGTGTCCGGGACCCGTCGTCGCGCCCCGTTGAGACCGCCCGGCGGCGCGGGCGTTCGTGCGCGCCGCGCCGCCGGGCGGAGTAGGTGGATCAGCCCTTCGGCCGATCAGCCGTTCAGCCGTTCAGCCGCTCGAAGCGGCCGCGCAGGTCGGCCGTGCCCTGCTCGGTGAGCGCGCCGTGCAGCCGCATCCGGGCCACGCCGCCGTCGGGGAAGGCGTCGAGGCGGACGTGGGTGACGACGGCCTGCGCGGGGAGCTTGAAGCGGTGCAGGGTGTCGGGCTGCAGCTTGGTCCGCGGGATGATCTCGAACCACTCTGCGTCTTCTTCGGTCCCGCCGTTGCGGCCCTGCAGCGCGATCCAGCCCGCCGAGTTGCCCTTGAGGTAGGCGGTGTCGATCTCGACGGCGCGTACGGCGCCCTGGGCGGCGAGCCGGAAGCGCACCCAGTCGTTGGTGTCGCGGACCCGGCGGCGGCGGTTCTCCCAGCCGTCGTCCATCTTGCGGGAGGTGCCGGGCAGGATGATCTGGGTCGGCGAGGAGTAGAACTTGTCCGACGCGTCCTCGTACACACCGCCGTTGAGGACGGAGATCAGGTCGAGCGTGCCGAGCAGCTCCAGCCACTCGGGGTCGGGCACGACCTCGCCGTGCACCCGCAGCCGGGCGATGCCGCCGTCGGGGTGCTGGCAGACGCGTACATGGGTGAACCGGCGCTCGACGTCGATCTCGAAGCCGTTGGCGGCGTGGCCGCGCACGGGGGTCGGCGGGACGAGCTCCTCCCACTTCACGTCGTCGGCGAGCAGCTGCTCGGGGCTGGGCGAGCCCTCCACCGAGGCGGCCTGGATGCTGACCCGCTGCGGGTAGTTGCCGCGGAAGTGGGCGGTGTCGACGATGATGCCGCGGATGACGCCGGGGGCGCCGAGGCGGACGATCGCCCAGTCGTGGTCCTCGGGGGCGGGGAAGACGTTCTCGGCGTCGACACCGCGGCGCCGGCGGGTCTCCCAGCCGTCCATGATCTTGCCCTTGTGCCCGAAGTGCTCCGGATCGAAGACGGCCCGCTCGCGGACGAGGAGGTTCTCGCGCTCGGCGAAGAACTCGTCGTTGGCGGCGACGACGCCGGCGCCGAGACGGCGGTCGGCCAGGTCGACCAGCTCGGTGAACGGGAAGTCACCGGAGCGGTAGTCGGCGTACGGGTCGCCGCCCGAGTAGGGGGCGGCGTCGTTGGCGTGCGGGTCCTGGTTCGCGTTCTCGTCGTCGAAGGTCATGCGACGACTGTGCCGCCCCCGGACCCCACCGGTCCATCGAATGTTTTCGACGGTCCTTTTCAGTTCTGCTGAACGGTCTCCCGGCGCACGGCGGCCTGGCGCAGCGCGCCGAGCACCTTGGCCAGGGCCGGTCCCTCCTCCGCCCCGCGCCGGACCGCCGCGACCACGTGGCGGCGCGGCTGGTCGGCGGCGAGCACCCGCATGACGACGCCGGCGCGGCGCTCCGCGGACGCCATCCGGGGCACCAGGGCGACGCCCATCCCGGCCTCGACCATGGCGAGGATCGCGGTCCAGCCGGCGGCGCTGTGCGCCTGCTCGGGCACGAAGCCGGCCGCCTCGCAGGCGGCGGTGGTGATCTCCGACCAGGGCCCGGAGCCGCCGAAGATCCAGGGCTCGGCGGACAGGTCGGCGAGCCGCAGCCCGGGGGCGTCGGCGAGCGGGTGCCCGGCGGGCAGGGCGACGTCCAGCGGGTCGGCGAGCAGCGGGACACGGCTGAACTTGGGGTCGCGCTCGGGCGGCGCGTGCGCGGCGAGCGAGAGGGCCAGGTCGACGTCGCCGGCGCCCAGGAGTTCGTACGCCTCTCCCGCCTCGGCCTCCCGCACCCGTACGCCGAGTCCGGGGTGGTCGGCCCGCAGCTGCTGCACAGCGGGCACGACGAGCGCGGGCACGGCGGTGGAGAAGGCGGCGACCCGCACCTCCCCGGCCTCGCCGCGCAGATAGCCGGCGAGTTCGGCGTCGGCGCGCTCCAGTTGGGCGAAGACGGACTCGGCGTGCCGCAGCACCAGGTGCGCGGCGTCGGTGAGCCGCACCCGCCGCCCCTGTGCCTCCAGGAGCGGCACGCGCAGTTGCTTGGCGAGGTTGGTGAGCTGCTGCGAGACGGCCGAGGGGGTCATGCGCAGCGCCTCCGCGGTCGCGGTGACGGTGCCGCGATCGCGGAGGGTCCGCAGGATCTGGAGTTTCTTGATGTCCCACTCGGTCATGGGGCGCAACCTACCCGGCGCGGTCACCGGCCCCGGGCCGAGGCCAGCGCCACGCCGCCGAGGATGAGCGCCATGCAGGCCGCGCCGAGCAGGCCGAGGTCCTCGCCGAGCAGGGCGTACGAGAGCAGGGCCACGCAGACCGGCTGGAGGTAGTAGACGACTCCGGCGCGGGCCGCGCCGATCAGGGCGATGGCCTTGTTCCAGGCGAAGAAGGCGACGGCGGAGGAGACGACGCCGACGTAGACCAGCGGGCCGACGGTGCCGGCGGTGGCCTCGAAGCCGCCCTGGACGGCGACGCTGACGGCGAAGGCCGGGGCGAGCATCAGGGTGCCGAGCACGAAGGTGGTGAAGAGGAAGACCAGGCCGCCGAGTTCGGCCGGGCGGCGCTTGAGCAGGGCGCTGTACGAGGCGAAGGAGACGGCCGCCGCCATGACCCACAGGTCGCCGGCGGCGAAGTCCGCGGTGAACGAGCCGCGGCCGACGAGCAGCAGGACGCCGGCGCAGGCGACGGCCATGCCGGCGATGCGGCGGGCGCCGAGCCGGGCGCCGCCGACCCGCTCGTAGACGGCCATCAGGACCGGCGAGGCGGCCATGATCATGCCCATGTTGGCCGCGGTGGTCGCGGTGCCGGCCTGGTTGACCAGGGTGTTGTAGACGGTGATGCCGAGCAGTGAGGCGAGCGTGAGGAAGCCGAGGTGCCGCCGGATCAGCGCCCGCTGCCGCCAGGTCTCGCGGGCGGCGAACGGGGCGACGGCGACGAGGGCGACGATCCAGCGCCAGAAGGCGTGTTGGACGGGCGGGACGGAGTCGTGCAGGGCCCGGGCCACGACGAAGCTCCCGGACCAGACGACGGTGGCGAGCAGAGCGAGAAGAACTCCGAGGCCGGCGCCCTTGAGGGGCGCCGGCCTCGGAGTGTCGGTGGTCGAGTGGCGTGCGGCGATCAGGCTCATGCCGGCTACCGTCGCACCCCTCCACCCTTCAGGTCCATCGAAACTTCCTGAGGAGTCTCTTCAGGAGAAGTGAACGGTTCGGTCTTCTTCGGCGTCCGCGGGCCCATCTGGCCCACCAGCGTCGCGCCGAAGGCGATCACCATGCCGGCCAGCTGCACCGGACCGAGGGCCTGGCCGAGCGCAGCCCAGCCGATGACCGCCGCGGTGATCGGCGAGAGCGGGCCGAGCAGGGTGGCGGAGGAGGCGCTCATCCGCTCGATGCCGCGGAACCAGAGGAAGTACGAGACGGCGGTGTTGCCGAAGGCGAGGTAGGCGTAGCCGGCCAGGTTGGTCGCGTTCATGGCGGGCGGGGCGCCCTCGATCAGGAAGGCGATCGGCAGGATGATCAGGCCGCCCGCGGTGAGCTGCCAGCCGGTCAGGGCCAGCGCGCCGACGCCCTCGGGGCGACCCCAGCGCTTGGTGAGGACGGTGCCGGCGGACATCGACAGGGCGGAGAGCAGACCGGCGATCACGCCGACGGCATCCAGGGCCGCGCCGGCCTTGAGGACCACGAGACTGACGCCGAAGGCCGCTGTGATCGCGGTGAGCAGGGACTTCACCGTGGGCCGGTCGCCGAGGAAGAGAGCGGCGAGGCCGACGACGAACAGCGGGCCGACCGAGCCGACGACCGCCGCCACACCTCCGGGCAGCCGGTAGGCGGCGAGGAAGAGCAGCGGGAAGAAGGCGCCGATGTTGAGCGCGCCGAGCGCGGCCGCCTTCCCCCACCAGGCCCCCGCCGGGAGCTTCCGGGTGAGCGCCAGGAGCAGCAGTCCGGCGGGCAGGGCGCGCATCAGTCCGGTGAACAGCGGCCGGTCGGGCGGCAGGAACTCGGTGGTGACGAAGTAGGTGGAGCCCCAGGAGATCGGGGCGAGCGCGGTGAGTGCGACGACGGCGGCCTTGCGGGACATGACGGATCCCCCTGCGTGGACGGATGCGACCGATGCGGCGCGGTGAGCGCCGAACAGCTTGGCGGTAATTAACTTACCACTAAGCTACTTTCACGCAAGTGACTTGCTTGCCATCGACTCGACAGGAAGGAAAACTGGCGCCATGGACCACAACACCCCCGGCCCCGGCTCTTCTCACGACGCCGTCGACGCCATCACCGACCAGTGGGGGGCCGTCCGGCCCGACCTGGAGACACTGCCGATGGCCGTCTTCGGGCGGATCTACCGGCTGGCCGCAGCCATGCGCGGCAGGGTGGACAAGGCGTACGCGCCCTACGGCATGGGCCTCGGCGAGTTCGACGTGCTGGCGACGCTGCGCCGCTCGGGCGAGCCGTACACACTGTCGCCGCGCGAGCTCTCGGCCACCCTCATGATCACCACGGGGGGCATGACCGGCCGGCTCGACCGGCTGGAGAAGGCCGGGCTTCTCAGTCGCAGTCCCGACCCGAACGACCGGCGCGGGCTGCGGGTGACGCTCAGCGAGCGCGGCCGGGAGCTGGTGGACCAGGCCGTGGGGGCCGGTCTCGCCCAGCAGGCGGCGGCCCTGGACTCGGCGCTCACGCAGGAGGAGGCGGAGCAGCTGGCGCAGCTGCTGCGCAAGCTCCTGGCCACGACGGTCTGAACCCTGGACCCTGCCGCCCGTACGCACGCATGCGAGAGCGCCGTACCGTCCCTGACGGACCGTACGGCGCCCTCGGAAGACTCAGCGGGTGGTTACGCCTGCTTCTTCGACTTGTCGAGCACCATCACCAGACCGACGATCACCAGGAACAGCACGATCGGCGCGGCCACGAACAGGCCGAGGGTCTCGACGACACTCAGCTTGGGAGCCGGGTCGTCACCGTCGTCGCGGGTCAGCGCGAGCGCGGGGGACGACATGAGCAGCATCATCAGCGTCGTACCGGCCGTCACGGCGCCGGCGCGCAGGGCGTTCTTCTTGTCCACGGTGCAAACGTAGCGAACCCCTAGTCGGACCGCGCGCCCGGGGGTGCCGTACGGGCTCCCGCCGCCCCCGGCGCCCCGCCGAACAGGCCCAGGAGCCGGTGCAGCCGGGGCGAGGCGGCCAGTTCCTCCAAGGTCATCGGGCGGCCCGACGGGTCCGCGACGGGCAGCCGCCAGTTCGGGTACTGGTCCCAGGTGCCCGGCAGGTTCTGCGGCCGCCGGTCCCCCACCGCGTCCGGCAGCCAGACCCCGACCATCCGGGCCGGGGTGCGCAGCAGGAACCGGTGCACCGCCCGCACTTCCGCCTCCTCGTCGCCGGCGCCCTCGGGCAGCAGGTCGAGTCGGTCCAGGTACCGGAGCCACTCGGCGACCTCCGCGCGGTCGGCGGCCCGCTCGCGGCCCAGGTCCCCGGCGAGCAGCCCGAGCCGGTGCCGCAGCACCACGTGCTCGCCCGTCAGGCGGGCGGCGGTGGACGGCAGGTCGTGCGTGGTGGCGGTGGCCACGCAGCCGGAGCGCCAGCGCTCCGGGGCCAGCGGGCGGCCGTCGCCCGCCCAGTCCCGCTCGAACCAGAGCACGGACGTGCCGAGCACGCCGCGCCGCTCCAGCGCCTCGCGCACCCCCGGCTCGACCGTCCCCAGGTCCTCGCCGACGACGACCGCGCCCGCGCGGTGGGCCTCCAGGACGAGCAGGGCGAGCATCGCCTCGGCGTCGTACCGGACGTACGTCCCCTCGGTGGGCTCCAGGCCCTCCGGCACCCACCAGAGCCGGAACAGGCCCATCACGTGGTCGATGCGCAGCGCTCCGGCGTGCCGCAGCATCCCCCGGAGCAGTCCGCGGTAGGGGGCGTGGCCGGAGGCGGCCAGGGCGTCCGGCCGCCACGGCGGCAGGCCCCAGTCCTGGCCGCGCGCGTTGAACGCGTCGGGCGGGGCGCCCACCGACATGGCGGCGGCGAAGGCGTCCTGCTGCGCCCAGGCGTCCGAGCCGTCCGGGTGCACGCCGACGGCGAGGTCGTGCACCACGCCGACGGACATCCCGGCCTCCCGGGCGGCCGTCGAGGCGGCGGCGAGCTGCCGGTCCGTCAGCCAGGCGAGCCGGCAGTGGAAGTCGACCAGGGCGGGCAGCTCGTCGTCCGCCCGCACCACCGCCCCGGCGGACCGGGGGTCGCGCAGCTCCGCGGGCCAGTCGCGCCAGTGGTGGCCGTGCCGCTCGGCGAGCGCGCAGTACGTGGCGTGGTCCTCCAGGGCGCGGCCGTGCTCGGCGAGGAAGTCGCAGTAGTCGGCGCGCCGGCCGGGCCCGAGCGGGACGGTCGCCACGAGCTCCAGGGCCCGCCGCTTGGCCGCCCACACCGCGTCCCGGTCGATCAACGCGCCTTTGTTCAGGACCCGTTCGCGCAGCTCGGCCGCCTCCTGGAGGACGGCGTCGAGCTCGGCCCGGTACTCGGGGCCGACGTACGCGAACTCGGGGATCTCCTCGATCCGCAGATGGACCGGGTCGGGGAAGCGGCGCGAGGACGGCCGGTACGGGGACGGGTCGACGGGCGCTCCGGGCACCGTCGCGTGCAGCGGGTTGACCTGGACGAACCCGGCCCCGTGGGTCCGGCCCGCCCAGGCGGCCAGCTCCTGCAGGTCGCCGAGGTCGCCCATGCCCCAGGAGCGCGCGGAGAGCACCGAGTACAGCTGGACCAGCAGCCCGTGGACCCGCTCCGGCGGCTGCGGGAGCCGCTCCGGCGCGACGACGAGCGTGCCGTGGGAGCGGCGGCCGTCGGGGGCGTGCGCGTCGATCCGGTGGACGCCGAGCGGCGGTTCGTCCGGCCCGTCGGGGTCCCAGTCGAGGGGCGCGCCGTCCTCCGCGGTGAGCCGCAGTTCCGTCCCCGGCGGCAGCTCCGCGAAGGCTGCGGGGACCGGCGCGCCGCGCCAGAGGACCAGCGTGGCCGGGAGCAGCCGCTCCCCGGCCCCCCGCTGCGCCGCGGCGAGAGCGGCGGCGACGGCGTCCGGCGTGGACGCGTCGACGTCCAGGGCGCGCAGGACGGCCACCACGGTCGCGTCGGGGACGCGGACGACGACGCCCTCGGAGGGCTCGTACTCGGTGGCGACGCCGTGGAGTTCGGCGAGGCGGGCCAGGGTCACTTCTACGCTCCTGGGGACTCCGTACCGCCCGCGCTGCCGTGGGCGGTGGGTTCGCTGGTCAGGGGGGCCGCGTCGGTCAGCGGCGGCTCGCTGGTCAGGGGGGCGGCGCCGGCGAGCGGGGGCTCGCTGGTGAGCGGCTCGGGGCCGGACGGCCGGGGGTCGCGCGGGGCGGGGATCGACGTGCGCTGCTGGGCGGAGGGCTGCGGCTGGGCGGACGCGGCCACGGGGGCCTCCCGTTCGTCTGGACGGCGGCTCGGGGTCGGAGCACGAAAGGGTCGGAACACAACAGGGTCAGAACACAACAGCCCTACCCAGCAGGCGTCGCCGCAGACCTGCCGCGTGACGCCGGTCACCCTCCGTTCTACCCGCGGAACGCGGCGTACGGGCGCCACCCCGCCGGGCAAAAACGACAGATCGGCCACCCGCATTGACACCTTCGGCGGCCGGGTGGTGGGCTCGTAACCCGCTCGTGACCCACGGGTGGGTCACAAGGCGGCGGATGCGACACCCGGAGAGAGTTGCGTCGAGGGGAGACGGACGTGCACCTGGGACGGGGCAGACGGACGGCGACGGCGGTCGCGGCCGCCGTGATCGGCGGGCTCCTCGGCGGCGGCCTCTCCGGCCCCGCGCAGGCGACCCCGGTCTCCCCCGTCACCACCCCCGACGAGCAGCGCGCCCCCGTCCCCCCGGTCTGGCCGCGCCCCCAGTCGCTCACCGCGTCCGGTACGCCGGTGGCCCTCGGGGCCGAGGCGACCGTGCTCGCGGACGCCGACGCCGACCCGTACGCCGTGGCGGCGCTGCGGGAGCTGCTGCGGACGGCCGGGGTGACCACGGTGTACACCGCGCTGCCCGGCCGCGGCCCGGTGATCCGGCTGGCCGGCCCGGCCGGTGACGGGGCATCGGACGCGGCGGGCGCGCTGCGGGCGCTGCGCGCCCCCGAGCGCACCGATCTGCCCCGGGGCGGCTACCGCCTTGCGGCCGGCCGTGTCGGGGGCCGGGACACCGTCGCCCTCGACGGCGTCGGCCCGGACGGCCTGTTCCACGCCGTGCAGACGCTGCGCCAGCTGATCGTCGAACTCCCCCAGACTTCGTCCGGGGGGACCCCCACGGGCGGCGGCCGCGAGATCCCCGGCGTGCTGGTCCGCGACTGGCCGGGCTCGGCCGTCCGCGGCATGACCGAGGGCTTCTACGGCCGGCCCTGGAGCCGCGAACAGCGGCTCGCCCAGATCGACTTCCTCGGCCGGACGAAGCAGAACCGCTACCTGTACGCCCCCGGCGACGACGCGTACCGGCAGACCCTGTGGCGCGACCCGTACCCGGCCGCCGAGCGGGCCGCGTTCCGCGAGCTGGCCGAGCGGGCCCGCGCCAACCACGTGACCCTGGCCTGGGCCGTCGCCCCCGCGCAGTCCATGTGCCTGGCGTCCGGCGACGACGTGAAGGCGCTCACGCGCAAGATCGACGCGATGTGGGCGCTCGGGGTGCGCGCCTTCCAGCTGCAGTTCCAGGACGTCAGCTACAGCGAATGGCACTGCGACCGGGACGCGGACGCCTTCGGTCGCGGCCCCGAGGCGGCCGCGGCCGCACACGCTCAGGTCGCCGGCGCGGTGGCCCGGCACCTCGCCGAACGGCACCCGGACGCCGAGCCGTTGACGCTGATGCCGACCGAGTACTACCAGGACGGCGCCACCGCGTACCGCAAGGCGCTCGCCGCGAAGTTGGACGACCGGGTGCAGGTCGCCTGGACGGGCGTCGGCGTGGTGCCCCGCACCATCTCCGGGCGGGAACTGGCCGGGGCCCGGGACGCGTTCCGGCATCCGCTGGTCACCATGGACAACTACCCGGTCAACGACTACGCCCAGGACCGGCTCTTCCTCGGCCCGCACACCGGCCGCGAACCGGCCGTCGCCGCCGGGTCCGCTGCCTTTCTGGCCAACGCGATGGAGCAGCCGGCCGCGTCCCGGATCCCGCTGTTCACCGCCGCCGACTACGCCTGGAACCCCAAGGGCTACCGCGCCCAGGAGTCCTGGCGGGCCGCCGTCGACGACCTCGCGGGCACGGACCCGAAGGCCCGCGAGGCGCTGCACGCGCTGGCCGGCAACGGCGCCTCCTCGCTGCTCGACCCGGACGCGGAGTCCGCGTACCTCAAGCCGCTGATGGCGGCGTACTGGCGGGACCGCACGGCCGCGGACCCGGCGACCCGGGAGCGCGCGACGCGCGAGCTGCGGGCCGCGTTCACGGTGATGCGCGAGGCCCCCGAGCGGCTGAGCGGCACGGCGGACGGGCTGCTCGACGACGAGGTGCGGCCCTGGCTGGAGCAGCTGTCGCGGTACGGGCTCGCGGGCGAGACGGCCGTCGACATGCTCCAGGCTCAGGCCCGCGGCGACGGCGCGGCGGCCTGGCAGGCGCAGCTCCGCCTGGAGCCGCTGCGCGGCGGGCTCGCGAAGACCCGGGCGACGGTCGGCAAGGGCGTGCTCGACCCGTTCCTCACGCGGGCCGTCAAGGAGTCGGCGGCCTGGACGGGCGCGGACCGGGCGCGCACGGCCGCGCCGGAGACCGACGCGTACACCGTGCGGCTCGACCGGCCCCGGCCGCTGGAGTCGCTGACCCTGATGACGGAGCCGGGCGCGGGCGACGCCGCGCGGGTGCAGGCGTACCTGCCGGGCGAGGGCTGGCGGGAGCTGGGCCCGGTGTCGCCGACCGGGTGGACGCAGACCGACATGAAGGGGCTGCGCGCGCAGGCGGTGCGGGTCGTGTGGACCGGCGGCCGGGCCCCCGGGGTCCGCTCCCTGGTGCCGTGGTTCTCCGACGCGCCGCGCGCGGAGCTGGAGCTGGCCCGGACGGAGACGGACGCGGAGATCGGCGGCCCGGCGCAGCGGATCCAGGTGAAGCTGGTGGCGCAGCGCCCGGACGAGGTGCGCGGCGCGCTGACCGCCACGCCGCCGAAGGGCGTCTCGGTGCGGCTGCCCAAGCAGATCCGGGTGCCGCGAGGCGCCGGGGCGACGGTGCCGCTCGAGGTCTCGGTGGCCGCGGACACGCCATCCGGTACGTACCGGGTGCCGGTGTCCTTCGCGGGCGAGGAGCGGATACTGACCGTCCGCGCCTTCCCGCGCACCGGCGGCCCGGACCTGGCCCGTACGGCGACGGCCTCCTCGTCGGGCGACGAGACGCCCGACTTCCCGGCCGCGCTCGCGCTGGACGGCGACCCGGCGACCCGCTGGTCCTCCCCAGCGGAGGACGGTGCCTGGTGGCAGCTGGAGCTGCCCCAGCCGGCCCGGATAGGACGCGTGGTGCTGACCTGGCAGGACGCGTACGCGACCCGCTACCGCGTCCAGGTCTCCGCCGACGGCCGTACCTGGCGCACCGCGGCGACGGTCCGCGACGGCCGCGGCGGCCGCGAGTCGGTCCGCATGGACGCGACGGACACGCGCTTCCTGCGGGTGCAGGGCGATGCGCGGGCGACGGAGTACGGGTACTCGCTGTGGTCGGTGGAGACGTACGCGGTGGAGACCCCGGCGGATCCGGTCCCGGGGGACGCGGCCACGCAGCCGGAGGCCCCGGCGGACGAGGGCGCGGGGGATCGACCGGAGGAGTGACGGGCGGGGACGCGGGCGGGGGCACGGGCCCGCGCACGGGCGAGCGGCAGGGGCACGGGCGGGCGGCAGGGGCGCCGCGCGGGCGGCGCCCCTGAAGTGTCCGGTCGAGGCATCCGGTGTCGTGCTCTGCGGTGCTCCCGCCCCTACGTCAAAGGCCCGGAACGTCAAAGGCCCGGACTCGCTGCCGTGCTCGCCACCCCCTCGCGGGGTGGGGACACGGCGTCGATCCGGGCCATCGCGTCGTCCGCGCCGTACGGCTGGAGGTACGGCAGCCAGCGTGGGTCGCGGTGACCCGTGCCGATGATCCGCCAGGCCAGTCCGGACGGCGGCGCGGGTTGGTGGCGGAGCCGCCAGCCCAGCTCGCGCAGGTGCCGGTCGGCCTTGACATGGTTGCAGCGGCGGCAGGCGGCCACCACGTTGTCCCAGGCGTGCGTCCCGCCCCGACTGCGGGGAATGACGTGGTCGACGCTGGTTGCGACGCCACCGCAGTACATGCAACGCCCGCCGTCGCGGGCGAAGAGGGCTCTGCGGGTCAAGGGAACGGGCCCCCGGTAGGGGACCCGCACGAACCGCTTCAGTCTGACCACACTCGGTGCGGGGACGACGCGGGTCTCGCTGTGCAGGAAGGCGCCGGACTCCTCGAGGCAGAGTGCCTTGTTCTCGAGGACGAGGACGAGCGCGCGGCGGAGCGGTACGACGCCGAGGGGCTCGTACGACGCGTTGAGGACCAGGACATGTGGCACGGATGCCTCCTAATACGCCGGCGGCGCGTGGCTCGCGCCGGGACGATCTGCTCTCAGTCTCTCCTCATGCCTGGTCGGAGCGCCACCACGTGAGGGTAACGGGCTGAGGGTGTGCCGACGTGTTCTCGACCACATTCCTGCTCTTCGCGGGTGAGGTCGGTCTCTCCCTCTAACAGGTCAGCGGGGTCACGCCCGATGCCCCGTTAGTGTGGAAGGTCTGTACACGATGCATGGAGGTCTCACGTGTCCGACCCGAAGGCCGGCGCCGTCACCCTCGACGAGGCCGCGCAGAAGGCGAGCAACGCGGCGGGGTGGGTGGAGCAGAACTGGGCCACCTGGTTGAACACGGGCCTGCGGATCCTGCTGATCCTCGTGGTCGCGTTCCTGCTGCGGATGGCCATCCGGCGAGCCCTGACGAAGCTGATAGAGCGGATGAACCGCTCGGCCCAGGCGGTGGAGGGCACGGCCCTCGGCGGGCTGCTGGTCAACGCGGAGCGGCGACGGCAGCGCTCCGAGGCGATCGGCTCGGTGCTGAAGTCGGTGGCGTCGTTCCTGATCCTGGGCACGGCCGGACTGATGGTCCTCGGCGCGTTCGACATCGACCTGGCGCCGCTGCTGGCCTCGGCCGGTGTCGCGGGCGTGGCGATCGGCTTCGGCGCGCGGAACCTGGTGACGGACTTCCTGTCCGGCGTGTTCATGATCCTCGAGGACCAGTACGGCGTCGGCGACTCGGTCGACGCGGGCGTGGCGTCCGGCGAGGTCGTCGAGGTCGGCCTGCGGGTCACGAAGCTGCGCGGCGACAACGGTGAGATCTGGTACGTCCGCAACGGCGAGATCAAGCGGATCGGCAACCTGAGCCAGGGCTGGGCGACGGCGGGCGTGGACGTGACGGTCCGCCCGACGGAGGACCTGGACCGGATCAACGCGATCATCAACGAGGTCGCGGACGGCATGGCCAAGGACGAGCCCTGGAACGAGCGCCTGTGGGGCCCGGTGGAGACGCTCGGCCTCACCGAGGTCCTCCTCGACTCCATGACGATCCGCGTATCCGCGAAGACGATGCCCGGCAAGGCGCTCGGCGTGGAACGCGAAATCCGCTGGCGCATCAAGCGCGCCCTGGACGAGGCCGGCATCCGCATCGTCGGCGGCATCCCGCCCCAGCCGGAGGAGTCCAAGCCGGACCCGACGGCCGCCATGTCGGCCCCGTCAGCCTTCTCCTCGGCCACGTCCCCCCAGTCGGCCGCGGCCACCCCGCTCCAGGGCGGCCAGCCGAACTTGTCGAAGTAGCGGGCGCCTCGCGCACGGAAGAGTGCCCCGGCCGGGTCCGGCCGGGGCACCTCTATATGCACG
>NZ_DATCVQ010000647.1:0-7296 GCF_036566765.1 Streptomyces sp. | reverse complement strand
CGTCCCGCGACCCGCCGCGCCGCGCCCGTCTGAGCGAGCTCCGGGGCGGGCGGGACGACCGGCGTCACCCCGTTCCCGGTCACCCCGTCGTCGCCCTCGCGCGGCTTCACCGTCTCGCCCGCGACCGCCGCGCCGATGGTGAGGCGGTAGTCGTCCGACTCCCCCACCCAGTCCCCGTCGTCCCCCCGCCGCTGCACGATCGCCGCGTTCGCGACGACCTCGTTCGGCGCGGTGCCCGCGCGGAACGCGAGCCGGACGGGAATGGTCAGCGTCCGCCCCGCCGGGACGGCGAAGCCGGGGAAGCCGTCGTCGAACACGCCGACGTTCTCGTCCTCCTCCGTCTCCTCGAACTCCACCGGCCGCCACCGCCGCGCCGCCGCGTCGTAGAAGTCGAACCGGATCTGGGCCGGCCGCAGCACCCGGTCCCGGTCGGTGAGCGCGAGCACCGGATGGATGCTGTCGCACGCCTCGCGCGTGGTGTTCGTGAGGTCGACGCTCCAGGTGCTGAAGCCGTCGCCGGGCCGGTAGCCCGAGGGCCCGCCGTGGATCCGGGTGTCGATCGGGAAGTCCGCGTCGGACACGTTGCCGCAGCTCGGCGGCTGATCCCGCCGCTCCCCACCGGCCCCCGCCCCCGAGCCGGAGCCCGCTCCCGAGCCTGACCCCGGCCCCGGCTCCTCGACGGCCGTCGGCGCGGCTGCAGCCGGGCCGGGGCCGGTGCCCAGCAGGACGGCGGTTCCGGTCGTGGCGGCGGTCACTCCGCGCACGAGGACGGTGCGCAAGCGCATGGAGACCTGTCGCATGAGCCTGGTGCCTTTGCTGCTCGCGGGCGTACGGGACGTCCGCGACGCTGCCACGCGGGGGCGGGCACGCCGTGAAGCGACGCGGCGGCGCCCCCCGTACGCTCCGGAGAATCCGCCTGATCAGCCTATTGTCGGACTGATCGACCATCCGGCCCCGGCCCTGGGCCGGCCTCGGCCCCGGCCTCGGCTGACTGCCCGTCGGCCCGCCCCTCCTTCCCGAACAACGGCGCGAGCACCAACTGCGCCGCCCCCTCCGCAACCGCCCGCGCCCCACCCGCCACCGCGACCGGTACGGGCGCGGCCGCGCCGGTCCGGTGCGCGAGCGCGGCAAGCACCTCGCCGACCCCGTCCGCGAACGCCTCGGGCGCGGCGTCGACGACCCGCCCGCCGAGCAGCACCCGGTCGATGTCGAGCAGCGCGACGAGGTTGGCCGCCCCCGCCCCGAGCACCCGCGCCGCCTCCCGCACGTCCCCGCGCGCGACGGCCCCCAGACACATGACCTCCAGACAGCCGCGCCCGCCGCAGCCGCACGGGGGCCCGTCGAGCTGGATCGTCTGGTGCCCGAACTCCCCCGCCCCGGTGCGCGCGCCGCGGTACAGCCCGCCGCCGAGGACGAGCGCCGCGCCGAGCCCCGTACCGAGATGGAGGTACGCGAACGACTCCGGCGCCCCCGCCCGCAGCGCGAGCCCGAGGGCCGCGGCGTTGGTGTCCTTGTCGAGGACGACGACCCCGCCGAGCCGCCGCGCCAGCTCGTCCCGGAGCGGGAACCCGTCCCACTGCGGGTGCCCGGTCACTCGGTGCGGCACCCCGGCGACGTGATCGAGCGGCCCGGGCATGGCGACGCCGACGCCGAGGGGCGCGGGGGAGGGCCGAGTACGCGCCCCCGGCCGCGCACTGGACTCGGAACGAACACCGGCCTCGATCTCGGCACTGGCACCGGCCCCAATCTCGGCACCGGCACCGGCCCCAAGGTCGGCACCGGCCACCAACCCCCGAACCTCCCCCTCAATAACCCCCAGCACCGTCTCCGCCGCCGCCCCCAGATCCAGCGCCGCCCGCCGCACCGCAACCGCCTCGCCCCTCAAGTCGACAAGGACCGCGGTGAGTTCGTCCCGGTCGAGGTGCACGCCGACGGCATGGGCGGCCTCCGGGACCAGCCGGAGCGCGGTCGCCGGCTTGCCGCCGGTCGAGGCGCGCCGGCCCGCGTCCGCGGCCAGTCCCTCCGCCCGCAGCCGGGCGGTGATCTTGCTGACGGCCTGCGGGGTGAGCCCGGTGCGCTCGGCGAGCTCGGGACGGCTGATCCCGTCCTCCCCCGCCGTACGCAGCAGGTCCAGCACGAGGGCCGCGTTGTGGCTGCGCAGGGCGGGCTGGTTCGCGCCGGTACGGGTCATGTTCACCCGCCCATTGTCGCCCGCGCTTGCACTTAGGCAACAGCGTTGCTTAAGTGAGACCCATGACTGGCACGCCGCGTACGCCCCGCACCCCCCTCCGCGTCGGACTCGTCGGCTACGGCCTCGCCGGCTCCGTCTTCCACGCCCCGCTGATCACCGCCACCGACGGCCTCGTCCTCGACACCGTCGTCACCGGCGACGCGGAGCGCCGGGCGCAGGCGCTCGCCGAGTACCCCGACGTACGGATCGCCGCCTCGGCGGACGAGCTGTGGGCGCGGGCGGACGAACTCGACCTCATCGTCGTCGCGTCCCCGAACAAGACGCACGTGCCGCTCGCCACCGCCGCCCTGAACGCCGGCCTCCCGGTCGTCGTCGACAAGCCGATCGCCGGCACGGCCGCCGAGGCGCGCGCCCTGGCCGCCCTCGCCGAGGGGCGCGGACTGCTGCTCTCCGTCTTCCAGAACCGCCGCTGGGACAACGACTTCCGCACGCTGAGCGCACTCCTCGCGGACGGCGCGCTCGGCGACGTCCAGCGCTTCGAGTCCCGCTTCGAGCGGTGGCGGCCGCGCCCCAAGGGCGGCTGGCGCGAGTCGGGCGCGCCGGAGGAGATCGGCGGCCTGCTGTACGACCTCGGCAGCCATGTCGTCGACCAGGCGCTGGTGCTGTTCGGCCCGGCGGTCCAGGTGTACGCGGAGTCGGACGTCCGCCGGGCGGGCGCGGCGGCCGACGACGACACGTTCATCGCGCTCACCCACGCGAACGGCGTCCGCTCCCACCTGTACGTGAGCGCCACCGCGGCCCAGCTCGGCCCCCGCTTCCGGGTCCTGGGCGAACGCGCCGGCTACGTGAAGTACGGCCTCGACCCGCAGGAGGCGGCGCTCCGCGAGGGCCGGCGCCCCGGCGGGTCGTGGGGCGAGGAGCCGGAGGCGCTGTGGGGCAGGCTGGGGGCCGGCGAGTCCCCGCTGACGGGCGGCGGGGAACCTGTCGAGTCACTGCCGGGCGACTACCCGGCGTACTACGCGGCGATCGCGGCGGCCCTGCGCGACGAGGGCCCGAACCCGGTCCCGGCGCAGGAGGCGGCCGCGGCCCTGGACGTACTGGAGGCGGCGCGGAGGTCGGCGCGGGAGGGTGTGACGGTCCGGCTGGGGTGAGGAGAGGGGCGCGGGGTGAGGAGAGGGGCGCGGGGGCCGAGCTGGGCCGCGGGTCAGGAACCCGGCCGCCCCCGCAACCCCCGCACCCACCCAGCCCGCTACGCGCCCTTGAGCTCCTGTCGCTGCCGCCCCAGCCCCTGAACCTCGAGCTCCACCACGTCACCGGCCCGCAGGTACGGCTTCGGCTCCGGCTGCCCCATGGCCACGCCGGCCGGGGTGCCGGTGTTGATGACGTCACCGGGGTACAGGGTCATGAACTGGCTGACGTACCGGACGACCTCCGCGACCTTGAAGATCTGGTCGGCGGTGGAGCCGTCCTGCTTGAGCTCGCCGTTGACCCAGAGCTTGAGCGACAGCGCCTGCGGGTCCGGCACCTCGTCGGCCGTGACGAGCCACGGGCCGAGCGGGTTGAAGGTCTCGCAGTTCTTGCCCTTGTCCCAGGTCCCGCCGCGCTCGATCTGGAACTCGCGCTCCGAGACGTCGTGGGCGACGGCGTACCCGGCGACGTGCGCGAGCGCCTCCTCGTCCGTCTCCACGTAGCGGGCCGTGCGGCCGATGACGACCGCCAGCTCGACCTCCCAGTCGGTTTTCACCGAGCGGCGCGGTACGAGCACGGTGTCGTCCGGGCCGACGACGGTGTCCGCCGCTTTGAGGAAGACGACCGGCTCGGCCGGGGTCGCGGCGCCGGTCTCGGCGGCGTGGTCGTGGTAGTTCAGGCCGATGCAGACGACCTTGCCGATGCGGCCGACCGGCGCGCCGATCCGCAGCCCGGTGGCGTCGAGCGCGGGCAGCACGCCCGCGCCGGCCGCGGCCCGGATGCGGTCGAGCGCGGACTCGTCGGCGAGCAGCCCTCCGTCGATGTCGCTCACCAGGGCGGACAGGTCCCGAAGGGTGCCGTCCTGGTCGAGCAGCGCGGGTCGCTCGGCGCCCGGCGGTCCGACGCGCAGCAGCTTCATGGTCTTCTCCCTGTGGTCGAGGTGGCCCGGGGTCGGGCCGTGGTGAGCCCCGGCCGATGGAGTGCGGCCATCGGAGGATTGTTCGATCCTCCGAGAATTCGGATCCCCCTGCAAGCCCCCGTTCACTACCTGGACCATTACCGAGCGGTAGCCGCCTTGGCGTCGCGGTACAGGTACGCGCGCTCGACCGCGGTCCAGAACGTGCTGGTCACGACGTAGAGCGCGGCCGCGAGCGGCACGACGGCGACGGTGATCAGGGTCCCGTACGAGAGCAGCGGAAGGACGCCGGCGAGGGCGGCGGGCAGCCCGGCGCTGCCGCCCGTGACGGCGGCGTCCCGCTTGGCGCGCCGGTACGTGAACGTGGCGACGGCGGCGACGAAGGCGAACAGCACGACGTACACGAGCCCGGGCCCCCCGAGGACGCCGCCGTGCGCGAGCGCATCGCCCCAGTGCCCGCCGAGCGGCGCGGCAAGGAGACGGTGTCCGGCCATCTGACTGCCCGAGAAGAGATGAAACAGCAGAAAGAAGGCGGGCAGCTGCAGCAGGCTCGGCAGGCAGCCGGCGAGCGGCGAGACCTGCTCGCGCGTGTGCAGCGCCATGACCTCCTTCTGCAGCCGCTGGGGGTCCTTGGCGTGCCGGGTGCGCAGCTCGGCCATCTCCGGGGCGAGCCGCACGCGGGCCTTCTGACCGCGGGCGGCGGCGCGCGCGAGGGGGTGGAGGGCGAGCCGTACGAGGGCGGTGAAGAGCACGATCGCGGCGGCGGTGGCGGAGGTCGCGAAGAGCGGTTCGAGCAGGGAGGCGAAGAAGGAGAAAACCGAAGAGAAAACGGACATGGGAGCCCTCCGAGGGTCTCGTCGTGCCGGAAGAAAAGAAGAAATCGGCAGGACGGAACCGCGTGAGGGCGACGGAAAGAGTGGTGCGTGCCGTGCCCGCTACGCGGCCGTCGGGAGACGGCCGGGGGCTCGGGGCCGGCGACGGCCCGAGGCGTCGGGGTCGCGTTGCGGCAGGAAGGCGGTGCGTTGCTCGCGGTCGCGGATGGCGGTCCGTACCCGAGTGGGCGGAACGGCCGGGGCGAGCCGGGCGGCGGCCAGAGCGCCGACGGCGGCGGCCGCGACGACGACGGCCACGGCGGAGAGCGCGGACCCGTCGACGAGGAGGGCCTGGGCGACGGCGAGCACGAAGAGGAGCAGAGCAAAGGGACTGACCCGCAGCTTCCCGCCCATACTCACCCCCTCGAACCTTCGAACGCCGTTACGACTTGAGCTTAGCCCAGACGACAAGCCGATAGGCAGAACTGAACTCGGGGGTGCAGGTGGTGAGGGTGAGGTACGAGCCGGGGGCGTCGTACCCGGCGGAGGGGTGGACGAGGCTGCGGGGTACGGGCGCGATGACGCCGGTGTCGCGGGGCGAGGTACGCGCGAGGACCTGGTCGACGACGTACACGTACTCGCGCTCCTTGGTCCGTACCCGGATCTCGTCGCCCGTGCGGAGCCGGTTGATATACCGGAAGGGCTCGCCGTGGGTGTTGCGATGCCCGGCGAGCGCGAAGTTCCCCGGCTGCCCGGGCGGCGCGGTGCGGAGGTAGTGCCCGACGTACCCCTTGTCGAGCACGGACCGCTTGGAGACGCCGGAGGCGACGGGGACGGAGAGGGAGAGGGCGGGGATGCGGAGGACGGCGTAGGCGGAGGCGGCGGGGGGCCGGGAGGACGAGGGATCTTGCCCTCCGGGACCGGCGGAAGCGGCCCCTGGAGCCGAACCGGACGGGGGCGGGGACGGGGACGGGACCTGAGATGGGAACTGGGGCTGGGAGAACTCCGCCTCCAACACCCGAACCTGCTGCCGCGCACCGGCGCGAGCCTGCTGATTGGTCCACCAGAGCTGGTGAACGACGAGAAGCAGGACGACGAGCCCGAGGGTGACGGTGAGCTCGGCGGCGAGCCAGAGGGCATGGGCGGTTCGGGTACGCGGCGCACGCTGCACGACGACGCGTATGGGACTCCGACTCCGATGCGGCTGCACGGGCGCACGATAAGGCGCACGTGGTCAACTCACCAGACCGCGCGGGGCCCCGCCCCCGACTGGCGTACAGCAGTACGGTGTTCACCATGCGCCCCGACACGCCTGCCGACCACACGACCGAAGCCGAGCGTCTGCTGCGGACCGCGGCGACGTTCCCCGAGGACCACGAGCCGCTGCTCATGAGGGCCGCGGCCCATCTGGAGCTGGCGGGCGACCGAGCCCGCGCGACGGACCTGTACGACACGTTGCTGACGTCCGCACCGCAGAACCCGGCCCTGATCAGGGCTCTGAAGGCCGCGAACCTGTGGGAGTACGGCCACGAGGCGGAGGCAAGGGCGATCATCGACGGGCTCAGGGCGACGCCCCCGCAGGATGCGGCCCCGTGGGAGATCGCAGCGGAGACGCTGGAGGCCCACGACGAGCTGGAGGCGTCGGAGGCCATGTTCACGCAGGCGGCAGAGCTGCTGGCGGGCCGGGACGGAGAGGACGAGGACTACGCCACCCAATCCCTCCTGATCTCCCGCCACCGGGTGCGGAGGATGCTGGCCCTCGAACACGACGCGTGGGACCACCGCGCAGACGCCCTGCACACGGGCGCGGTCCCCCTGGACGAACTGCACGACCCGAAGCGCCTGTGGTCGCTCGGCTCGGACGACCCGGCGGAGCTCCAGGCGGAGATCACCCGCCTCCGCAGCGAACTGGGCTCGTACCGCACGGCGCTGTCCCGCCCGTTCCCGGTGGCGGTCCTGCACTGGCCGGAGACGGAACTGGACGAACTCGTCGCCTCGTACCCGGAACTGGAAGCGGAATACCCCACCTACGTCGCCCACCTGACGGACATCGAAGCCTCCCTCCGCGAACTCCAGGCCGCCGGCACCCCCAACCTGGGCATCGTCCCCGCGACGGTCCCCTCCTACGAAGCCTTCGCCGCCTCAGAATCCTCCACCCCCGCCAACCCGTCCCTCCTCCCCCAATACGC
>NZ_DATCVQ010000646.1:0-3385 GCF_036566765.1 Streptomyces sp. | reverse complement strand
CCGGGCGCGGTGCGCGTCGTACGCGGCCGTCGCCTCGGCGCGCCGCGGCGAGCCGATCCGGCCGCCGACGACCCCGTACCCGTACACCGCGGCGTGCTCCGCGGCCAGCGCCGCCTGGGCGGCGTCGAGTGCGCTCATCGGGTGCTCCTTGCCGGGTCGGGGGCGGTCAGCAGGTACGCGTGGGCCGCGGCGGCCGCCGCGACGGAGGCGAGCAGTCGGGCGTACTCGGGCGGCGCGTCCAGGAGCGCCGCCGCGTGGGCGTCGGAGGTGCGTCGGGCCGCCGTCGCCAGGTTCCGTACCGCTGTCGCCGGATCCGCGGCGACCGGTGCGCTCACCCGGGCGGACGAAGCGGCCGAGGGCTTCTGCGCCGATTCGGCCCCCTGATCGGCCTGCTTCGCCGCCGCCTTGCCGGAGTTATTCGCCCCGGCCTCCGGCAGGCCCTCCCCGAGCGCCTTCACATGCGACGCCACGGAAGTCCGCAGCGGCGTCAGCCGGGTCGCGAGGGCGGGGTGCGCCGCGAGCGTCGCGTCGTAGCGTTCCAGCAGGCCGGCACTGGAGGCCACCGCCCCGCGCCGCAGCGCCAGTTCGGCCCGCGCCGCACGTTCGGCCGCCGAGGGAGCCTTCGGCCCGCCGGCGGCCGGGGCGGAGCAGGCCGCGAGCGTCGCCGCTCCCGCGGCCAGGAGCGCACGCCTGCCGATCGTCCCCGTGCGCCCCACGCGTCTCTCCCTCGGTCCTGGGCGGTGTCCTGCCGGTCGAAGATCACCGCAGGCGAGCGTACCCGCGGCCACGGCGTCGGTGGACGGCAACACCCCTCGGGACCGGATACCCTTTGGTCTGACACGCGACGATCCCACAACAGCACACGCGGCCGAGGAGTCACCCGGATGAGCACCACCCAGAGCGACAGGCTGCGCGAGCTCGTGGAGCCGCTCGTCCTCGCGAAGGACCTGGAACTCGAAGACATCGAGCTGTCCCGGGCCGGCCGCCGCGGAATGCTGAGGATCATCGTCGACTCCGACGAGGGCGTGGATCTGGACGCCTGCGCGGAGCTGAGCCGCGCCATCTCGACGACGCTCGACGAGACGGACGTGATGGGCGAGGGCGAGTACAACCTCGAAGTCACCTCCCCCGGCGCCGACCGCCCCCTGACCGAGCACCGCCACTACGTGCGCGCCACCGGCCGACTGGTCAAGCTGCAGCTGCACGAGGGCGGGGAGCTGGTCGCCCGGATCCTCACCGTGGACGACGACGGCCTCGACCTCGAGGTGCCGGGCGTGAAGGGGCGCAAGCCCACCGCCCGCCGGGTCGAGTTCGCCGACGTCGCCAAGGCGCGCGTGGAGATCGAGTTCAACCGCAAGGACAAGAAGGAAGAGGAGGCGTAGCCGTGGACATCGACGTGAAGCTTCTGAAGGGCTTGGCGCAGGAGAAGGAGATCTCCTTCGAGATGCTGGTCGAGGCGATCGAGTCGGCCCTCCTCATCGCCTACCACCGCACCCCCTCCGCCCGTCGGCACGCCCGGGTCGAACTGAACCGGCAGACCGGTCATGTGACGGTGTGGGCGAAGGAAGACCCCGCCGAGCTGGAGGAGGGGCAGGAGCCGAAGGACTTCGACGACACCCCGTCGGACTTCGGCCGGATCGCGGCCAGCACCGCCCGCCAGGTCATTCAGCAGCGGCTGCGGGACGCCGAGAACGACGTCACCTTCGGCGAGTACGCCCGCCGCGAGGGCGACATCGTGGCCGGCCAGGTGCAGCAGGGCAAGGACCCGAAGAACGTCCTCGTCAAGCTGGACGACAAGCTGGAAGCCATCCTTCCGGTGCAGGAGCAGGTGCCGGGCGAGGACTACACGCACGGTCTGCGGCTGCGTACCTACGTCGTCCGCGTGGCGAAGGGCGTGCGCGGTCCGTCGGTCACCCTTTCGCGCACCCACCCCAATCTGGTGAAGAAGCTCTTCGCCCTGGAGGTGCCGGAGATCGCGGACGGCTCCGTCGAGATCTCGGCGATCGCCCGCGAGGCCGGCCATCGCACCAAGATCGCCGTTCGGGCCACCCGTTCGGGCCTGAACGCCAAGGGCGCCTGCATCGGCCCGATGGGCAGCCGGGTGCGCAATGTCATGGCCGAGCTGCTCGGCGAGAAGATCGACATCGTCGACTGGTCCGACGACCCGGCGGAGATGGTGGCCAACGCGCTGTCCCCGGCCCGGGTCTCCAAGGTCGAGATCGTCGACCTGGCCGCCCGGTCCGCCCGGGTGACCGTGCCCGACTACCAGCTGTCGCTGGCGATCGGCAAGGAGGGCCAGAACGCCCGCCTGGCCGCCCGCCTGACCGGCTGGCGCATCGACATCCGTCCCGACACGGAGCAGCAGCCCGCCGAGTAGGGCGGGCCGCGGCCCTGTGCCGCAGGAACAGATCACGCCGTGGTGACGTTGTGCCACGACGAGATCACGACAAACGACCGTTCGATTTTTGCCCCAAACGGGTGAGGTCGGTACGGGGAGGTAGACTTAATCGTGTCTGGCCGGACGCAAGAGCCTGTGTGCCCTGAACGAACCTGTGTGGGATGCCGGGAGCGAGCGGCCAAGAGCGATCTGCTGCGCATCGTGGCGGTCGAGGGCGTATGCGTCCCCGATCATCGCGGTACGCTGCCCGGCCGGGGTGCGTATCTGCACCCCGCCTCGGTCTGTCTCGACCTGGCGGTCCGCCGTCGGGCGTTTCCGAGGGCCTTCAAGGTCCCGGGCCCGCTGGACACGGCGGAACTGGCAGAGCGGTTCAACCAGTAAGAAGTACGGCACGGCAACCCCCGTGCGGTCAGGTACCTCGCGAGTTGGAAGTAGGTCGAGATTGCGATGAGCACTCGATGAGTACGCGATGAGTACGCCCATGAAGTAGCGACGGTCCGGCGGTAACCGGACCTAAAAGGAGCGAAGTGGCTAAGGTCCGGGTATACGAACTCGCCAAGGAGTTCGGCGTCGAGAGCAAGGTCGTCATGGCCAAGCTCCAAGAACTCGGTGAATTCGTCCGTTCGGCGTCCTCGACGATCGAGGCGCCGGTTGTGCGCAAGTTGACTGATGCGCTGCAGGGTCCCGGCTCCGCCGGCAAGGCCGCAGCGAAGCCCGGCGCGCCCCGCAAGGCAGCGCCGTCCCCCAAGCCCGCCGCGCCCTCCCCGGCGCAGGCGGCACGTCCGGCTGCACCCAAGCCTGGCGCGCCCACCCCGGCGCCCAAGCCCGCAGCAGCTGAGAAGCCCTCCGCGGCGCCGGCCCCCGGCCCGCGTCCGGCTCCGGCTCCGAAGCCCGCGGCCGAGCCCAAGCCGGCTCCCGCCGCCCCGGCTCCGACCACCCCGGAGTTCACCGCGCCTCCGACGGCCCCGGCCCCTGCGCCGGCCGCCG
>NZ_DATCVQ010000645.1:0-5581 GCF_036566765.1 Streptomyces sp. | reverse complement strand
CCAGCGCGGCATGTTCGGCGCCAACAACGGCGGCGACACCTCCGGCTACGGCGGCCTGGTCCGCTCGGTCCGCCTCCCGGGACCGGCGGCCCGCCCCTACGGCGGATGGTTCGACGAGGTCGCCGACGAGTTGGAAGGCGCCCTGGAGGAGCAGGGACTGCTCCCCGGCAACGCGATCGAGAAGACGGTCGTCGACCGCGACGAGATCACCTTCCACATCGAGCGCGAGCACCTGCTCCGCGTCGCCCGCACCCTGCGCGACGACCCGGCCCTGCGCTTCGAGCTCTGCACCGGAGTCAGTGGCGTCCACTACCTCCACGACAAGGGCCGCGAGCTGCACGCCGTCTACCACCTGCGCTCGATCACCCACAACCGGCTGATCCGCCTGGAGGTCAGCGCTCCGGACGCCGACCCGCACATCCCGTCCCTGGTCTCCGTGTATCCGACCAACGACTGGCACGAGCGCGAGACCTACGACTTCTTCGGGATCGTCTTCGACGGTCACCCGGCTCTGACGCGGATCATGATGCCGGACGACTGGCAGGGCCACCCGCAGCGCAAGGACTACCCCCTCGGCGGCATCCCCGTCGAGTACAAGGGCGCCCAGATCCCGGCTCCGGACCAGCGGAGGTCGTACTCATGAGCACGCAGCACGCAACTTCGCGTGAGACCACCGAGGGCACCGTTTACACGGTCACCGGTGGCGACTGGGACGAGGTCGTCCAGTCCGCGGCCCGCGCCGACGACGAGCGCATCGTCGTCAACATGGGCCCCCAGCACCCCTCCACCCACGGAGTGCTCCGCCTGATCCTGGAGATCGACGGCGAGACGGTCACCGAGGCCCGCTGCGGCATCGGCTACCTCCACACCGGCATCGAGAAGAACCTCGAGTTCCGCACGTGGACGCAGGGCACCACGTTCGTGACGCGCATGGACTACCTGACGTCCTTCTTCAACGAGACCGCCTACTGTCTCGCCGTCGAGAAGCTCCTCGGCATCGAGGACCAGATCACCGAGCGGGCCGAGATCATCCGGGTGCTCCTGATGGAGCTGAACCGGCTCTCCTCGCACCTGGTGTGCATCGCCACCGGCGGCATGGAACTCGGCGCCACCACGATCATGATCTACGGATTCCGTGATCGTGAAATGATTCTCGACATCTACGAGCTCATCACGGGCCTTCGGATGAACCACGCGTTCATCCGCCCGGGCGGACTCGCGCAGGACCTGCCGCCCGGCGCGGTGGACCACATCCGCGAGTTCGTGAAGAAGATGAAGAAGAACCTCCCGGAGTACGACAAGCTCGCCACCGGGAACCCCATCTTCAAGGCCCGTATGCAGGACGTCGGCTACCTCGACCTGGCGGGCTGCATGGCCCTCGGTGCCACCGGCCCGATCCTGCGCTCCACCGGCCTGCCGCACGACCTGCGCAAGTCACAGCCGTACTGCGGCTACGACACCTACGAGTTCGACATCCCGACCGCCGACACCTGCGACTCCTACGGCCGCTTCCTCATCCGGCTCGAGGAGATGCGCCAGTCGCTCAGGATCGTCGAGCAGTGCCTGGACCGGCTGCAGCCCGGCCCGGTCATGGTCGCCGACAAGAAGATCGCCTGGCCCGCCCAGCTCGCCCTGGGTCCCGACGGGCTCGGCAACTCCCTCGACCACATCAAGAAGATCATGGGCACCTCCATGGAGGCCCTGATCCACCACTTCAAGCTGGTGACCGAGGGCTTCCGGGTCCCGGCCGGCCAGGCGTACGCGGCCGTCGAGTCCCCCAAGGGGGAGCTGGGCGTCCACGTCGTCTCCGACGGCGGCACCCGCCCCTATCGGGTCCACTTCCGCGACCCGTCCTTCACCAACCTCCAGGCCATGGCCGCGATGTGCGAAGGCGGCCAGGTCGCCGACGTCATCGTCGCCGTCGCGTCCATCGACCCCGTGATGGGAGGCGTCGACCGATGACCGAGAACGCTTCGTCGACGAATCTCGGCATGCCCCAGCTCCCCGCCCCCGCCTACCCGGCCGAGGTCCGGGCCCGGCTGGAGGCGGACGCGAAGGAGATCATCGCCCGCTACCCGGGGTCCCGCTCCGCGCTCCTGCCGCTGCTGCACCTCGTGCAGTCGGAGGAGGGCCATGTCACGCGCACCGGCATGCAGTTCTGCGCCGACATGCTGGAACTGACCACCGCCGAGGTCACCGCCGTCGCCACCTTCTACACGATGTACCGGCGCAAGCCCTCGGGCGACTACCAGGTCGGGGTCTGCACCAACACGCTGTGCGCGGTCATGGGCGGCGACGCCATCTTCGAGGAGCTCAAGGAGCACCTCGGCGTCGGCAACGACGAGACGACCGAGGACGGCAAGATCACCCTTGAGCACATCGAGTGCAACGCGGCCTGCGACTTCGCGCCCGTCGTGATGGTCAACTGGGAGTTCTTCGACAACCAGACTCCCGCGTCCGCCAAGAAGATGGTGGACGACCTGCGGGCCGGCCGGACCGTCGAGCCCACCCGCGGCGCGCCGCTGTGCACCTTCAAGGAGACCGCGCGCATCCTGGCCGGCTTCCCCGACGAGCGCGAGGGCGCCGTCGAGGCCACCGGCGGCGCCGGCCCCGCCTCGCTCGTCGGGCTGCGCCTGGCCAAGGGCGAAACCCCGCACCACAAGATCGTCCACCCGCGTGGCGAAGCAGCCAGTGGGGAGGGGGAGTGATGACCTTGGCAGCCGAGCTCAACAACAGCAGCCCCGAGAAGCTTCTCGCGCCCGTCCTTTCGGCGTTCTGGGACCAGCCCGACTCCTGGACCCTGGAGACGTACGAGAGGCACGAGGGGTACGCGGGCCTGCGGAAGGCCCTCGCGATGTCGCCCGACGACGTCATCGCCTACGTCAAGGAATCCGGTCTGCGCGGCCGCGGCGGCGCCGGCTTCCCCACCGGGATGAAGTGGCAGTTCATCCCGCAGGGCGACGGCAAGCCGCACTACCTCGTCGTCAACGCCGACGAGTCCGAGCCGGGCACCTGCAAGGACATCCCGCTGCTCTTCGCCAACCCGCACTCGCTCATCGAGGGCATCGTGATCGCCTGCCACGCGATCCGCTCGAACCACGCCTTCATCTATCTGCGGGGCGAGGTCGTGCCCGTCCTCCGGAGGCTCCACGAGGCGGTCCGCGAGGCGTACGAGGCCGGCTACCTCGGCACGAACATCCTCGGCAGCGGACTTGACCTCGAACTCATCGTGCACGCCGGCGCCGGCGCGTACATCTGCGGTGAGGAGACCGCGCTCCTCGACTCGCTCGAAGGGCGCCGCGGCCAGCCCCGGCTGCGACCCCCCTTCCCCGCGGTCGCCGGTCTGTACGCCTGCCCCACTGTCGTGAACAACGTCGAGTCCATCGCCTCGGTTCCCGCGATCCTGAACAAGGGCAAGGACTGGTTCAGGTCCATGGGCAGCGAGAAGTCGCCCGGCTTCACGCTCTACTCGCTCAGCGGCCATGTCGCCTCGCCCGGCCAGTACGAGGCCCCGCTCGGCATCACGCTGCGCCAGCTGCTCGACATGAGCGGCGGGATGCGGCCCGGCCACCGGCTCAAGTTCTGGACCCCGGGCGGCTCCTCGACCCCGATGTTCACCGACGAGCACCTCGACGTCCCGCTCGATTACGAGGGCGTCGGCGCGGCCGGCTCGATGCTCGGCACCAAGGCGCTGCAGTGCTTCGACGAGACCACCTGCGTGGTGCGGGCCGTCACCCGGTGGACCGAGTTCTACGCGCACGAGTCCTGCGGCAAGTGCACGCCCTGCCGTGAGGGCACGTACTGGCTGGTCCAGTTGCTGCGCGACATCGAGGCCGGCAAGGGCGTGATGTCCGACCTCGACAAGCTGAACGACATCGCCGACAACATCAACGGCAAGTCGTTCTGCGCGCTCGGCGACGGCGCCGCCTCTCCGATCTTCTCCTCGCTGAAGTACTTCCGCGAGGAGTACGAGCAGCACATCACCGGCCGGGGCTGCCCCTTCGACCCGGCCAAGTCGACCGCCTGGGCGGACAACCACAAGGAGGTGACGGCATGACGGTCACCACGGCCGGCCCGGCCGGCGGCGGCTCCGCGGCGGTACCGCCGGAGGACCTCGTCTCGCTGACCATCGACGGCATGGAGATCTCCGTCCCCAAGGGGACCCTGGTCATCCGCGCCGCCGAGGAGCTCGGCATCGAGATCCCGCGCTTCTGCGACCACCCGCTCCTCGACCCGGCCGGCGCCTGCCGCCAGTGCATCGTCGAGGTCGAGGGCCAGCGCAAGCCGATGGCGTCCTGCACGATCACCTGCACCGACGGCATGGTCGTCAAGTCGCAGCTGACCTCGCCGGTCGCCGAGAAGGCCCAGCACGGCGTGATGGAGCTGCTGCTCATCAACCACCCGCTGGACTGCCCGGTCTGCGACAAGGGCGGCGAGTGCCCGCTGCAGAACCAGGCGATGTCGCACGGCCAGTCCGAGTCCCGCTTCGAGGGGAAGAAGCGGACGTACGAGAAGCCGGTGCCGATCTCCACGCAGGTGCTGCTCGACCGCGAGCGGTGTGTGCTCTGCGCGCGCTGCACCCGCTTCTCCAACCAGATCGCCGGCGACCCGATGATCGAGCTGATCGAGCGCGGCGCGCTCCAGCAGGTCGGCACCGGCGAGGGCGACCCGTTCCAGTCGTACTTCTCCGGCAACACCATCCAGATCTGCCCGGTCGGCGCGCTGACCTCGGCGGCGTACCGGTTCCGCTCCCGGCCGTTCGACCTGGTCTCCTCGCCGAGCGTCTGCGAGCACTGCGCCGGCGGCTGCGCCACCCGCACCGACCACCGACGCGGCAAGGTCATGCGGAAGCTCGCCGCCGACGACCCGGAGGTCAACGAGGAGTGGATCTGCGACAAGGGGCGGTTCGCGTTCCGGTACGCGCAGCAGCGCGACCGGCTCACGAGCCCCCTGGTGCGCAACCCCGAGACCGGTGAGCTGGAGTCCGCGTCCTGGCCGGAGGCCCTGGAGGCGGCGGCCCGCGGCCTGGTCCGGGGGCGCACCGGCGTCCTGGCCGGCGGCAGGCTGACGGTCGAGGACGCGTACGCGTACGCCAAGTTCGCCAGGGTCGCCCTCGACACCAACGACGTCGACTTCCGGGCCCGCGTCCACTCCAGCGAGGAGGCCGACTTCCTGGCCTCCGCGGTCGCCGGGCGGGGACGGGACCTGGACGGCACGGGCGTCACGTACACCTCGCTCGAAGCCGCTCCCGCCGTGCTCCTTGCCGGCCTGGAGGCGGAGGAGGAGGCCCCCGGGGTCTTCCTGCGGCTGCGCAAGGCGTGGCGCAAGAAGGGCCAGAAGACGTACGGCCTGGCGGCGTTCGCGACGCGCGGCCTGACAAAGGCCGGCGGCACGCTGCTGCCCGCCGCGCCCGGCACCGAGACCGAGTGGCTTGAAGCCCTGGCCGCCGGCGTCGGTCTGGAGGGCCCGGGCGCCGAGGCGGCCGAGGCGCTGCGCGCCGATGGGGCCGTGGTCGCCGTCGGCGAGGGCCGCTCGATGGAGCTCGACGGGATGCCGCTGACCGCCGAGGGCGACCTGCTCT
>NZ_DATCVQ010000644.1:0-4837 GCF_036566765.1 Streptomyces sp. | reverse complement strand
GTTCGACATCCGAGGTGACGTAGGCGTGGCTCTTCCGCCCCTTACCCCTGAACAGCGCGCAGCCGCGCTCGAAAAGGCCGCCGCGGCTCGCCGGGAGCGGGCCGAGGTCAAGAATCGACTCAAGCACTCCGGCGCCTCCCTGCACGAGGTCATCAAGCAGGGCCAGGAGAACGACGTCATCGGCAAGATGAAGGTCTCCGCGCTTCTTGAGTCCCTGCCGGGCGTGGGCAAGGTCCGCGCCAAGCAGATCATGGAGAGGCTCGGCATCTCCGAGAGCCGTCGTGTGCGCGGTCTCGGCTCCAACCAGATCGCCTCCCTGGAGCGCGAGTTCGGCGGCGCCGGCGCCTGAGTCCGGGACATCGTCCTGGGCACACCCGCAAAGCTGGAATAATCGCTGCATGGCAGCAGAGGTACGTCCGCGGCTGACCGTGCTCTCCGGCCCCTCCGGGGTCGGCAAGAGCACGGTCGTCGCTCATATGCGCAAGGTCCACCCCGAGGTCTGGCTCTCGGTGTCGGCCACGACACGAAAGCCGCGTCCCGGCGAGAAGCACGGCGTCCAGTACTTCTTCGTCTCGGACGACGAGTTCGACAAGCTGGTCGCCAACGGCGAGCTTCTCGAGTGGGCCGAGTTCGCGGGCAACCGCTACGGCACGCCCCGGCGGGCGGTCCTGGACCGCCTGGAGGCCGGCGAGCCGGTCCTCCTCGAGATCGACCTCCAGGGCGCCCGACAGGTCAAGGAGTCCCTGCCGGACTCCCAGTTGGTCTTCCTGGCCCCGCCGAGCTGGGACGAACTGGTCCGCCGCCTCACCGGCCGCGGCACCGAGTCGCCCGAGGTGATCGAGCGCCGGCTCGAGGCCGCCAAGGTCGAGCTGGCCGCCGAAACCGAGTTCGACACCACCCTCGTCAACACCTCCGTCGAGGACGTAGCACGTGAGCTGCTAGCCTTGATGGCAGTTGTCTGATCTTTTTCCCCCTTTCGGAAGGTAGAGCGTGTCCTCTTCCATCACCGCGCCCGAGGGCATCATCAACCCGCCGATCGACGAGCTGCTCGAGGCCACGGACTCGAAGTACAGCCTCGTGATCTACGCGGCCAAGCGCGCGCGGCAGATCAACGCGTACTACTCCCAGCTCGGCGAGGGCCTGCTGGAGTACGTCGGTCCGCTGGTGGACACCCACGTCCATGAGAAGCCGCTCTCGATCGCCCTGCGCGAGATCAACGCGGGTCTGCTGACCTCCGAGGCCATCGAGGGCCCGGCTCAGTAAGCACGTAACGCTTGTCACTTCAGGCCCGGCGGCACGACCGCCGGGCCTGTGGTGTCTCATGGAGTCGTACGCATCCGCCAGTCGTACGCAGCCGAGCTCGGGGAGCAGCAGTGGTGGCAAAGCCGAAGGTCGTTCTCGGGGTCAGCGGCGGCATCGCCGCGTACAAGGCCTGTGAGCTGCTGCGGCGGCTCACGGAGTCCGGCCACGACGTGCGCGTCGTCCCGACCGACGCGGCGCTGCACTTCGTCGGCGCGGCCACCTGGTCCGCGCTCTCCGGCAACCCCGTCTCCACCGAGGTGTGGGAGTCCGTCCACGAGGTCCCGCACGTCCGCATCGGCCAGGCCGCCGACCTCGTCGTCGTCGCCCCCGCCACCGCCGACATGCTGGCCAAGGCCGCGCACGGCCTCGCCGACGACCTGCTCACCAACACCCTGCTGACCGCCCGCTGTCCGGTCGTCTTCGCGCCCGCGATGCACACCGAGATGTGGGAGCACCCGGCCACCCAGGAGAACGTGGCCACCCTGCGCCGCCGCGGCGCGATCGTCATCGAGCCCGCCGTCGGCCGCCTCACCGGCGTCGACACAGGCAAGGGCCGGCTGCCCGACGCCGCCGAGATCTTCGAGGTCTGCCGCAGGGTCCTCGCGCGCGGGGCCACCGCGCCCGACCTCGTGGGCCGCCATGTGGTGGTGAGCGCCGGCGGCACCCGCGAACCGCTCGACCCCGTCCGCTACCTGGGCAACCGGTCCTCCGGGAAGCAGGGCTACGCCCTGGCCCGGGCCGCCGCCGCGCGCGGCGCGCGGGTCACCCTGATCGAGGCCAACACCGGCATCCCCGACCCGGCCGGCGTCGACGTCGTGCACGTCGGCACCGCCGTCCAACTGCGCGAGGCCGTGCTCAAGGCCGCGGCGGACGCCGACGCGGTGGTCATGGCGGCGGCCGTCGCCGACTTCCGCCCGGCCGTCTATGCGCCCGGCAAGATCAAGAAGCAGGGCGACGACGGCGCGCCCACGGTCGAGCTGGTCCGGAACCCGGACATCCTCGCGGAGATCTCCGCCGAGCGCGCCCTGCCCGGCCAGGTGGTCGTCGGCTTCGCCGCCGAGACCGACGACGTGCTCGCCCACGGCCGCGAGAAGCTCCGTCGCAAGGGCTGCGACCTGCTCGTGGTGAACGAGGTGGGGGAGCGCAAGACCTTCGGCGCGGAGGAGAACGAGGCCGTGATCCTCGCCGCCGACGGGGCCGAGACGCCCGTGCCGTACGGTCCGAAGGAGGCGCTCGCCGAGACGGTCTGGGACCTGGTCGCGCCGCGACTGCGCGCCGGGACCGCGTAGCATAGGGAGGAATTTCCCATCCACTCCCACGCATGGACGAAACCGCGTGGAACCGGGCCTTTCGGGCGTGGATGGGGGCCATTCGCCGTACGGGAGGTGACGTACTCCCGGGTGATCCGTCTCCCACGTTGCGAGACACCTGGCCCAACGCCCGAGAGGGCCCGATAAACTGTTCTCGGAACGACGCGGGGCGCAGCCCCCTGCTGTTCCGTAAATGATCAGCCAGCAGCCGCTGCAACCACAGGGAGCGTTGTGTCCCGTCGTCTCTTCACCTCGGAGTCAGTGACCGAGGGTCACCCCGACAAGATCGCTGACCAGATCAGCGACACCATTCTCGACGCGCTGCTCCGGGAGGACCCCACCTCCCGTGTCGCCGTGGAGACCCTGATCACCACCGGTCTCGTGCACGTGGCCGGCGAGGTCACCACCAAGGCCTGGGCGGACATCCCCACCCTGGTGCGCAACAAGATCCTCGAGATCGGGTACGACTCCTCGAAGAAGGGCTTCGACGGCGCCTCCTGCGGCGTCTCGGTCTCCATCGGGTCGCAGTCCCCGGACATCGCGCAGGGCGTCGACACGGCGTACGAGAAGCGCGTCGAGGGCGACGAGGACGAGCTGGACAAGCAGGGCGCCGGCGACCAGGGCCTGATGTTCGGCTACGCGTCGGACGAGACCCCCGAGCTCATGCCGCTCCCGATCCACCTCGCGCACCGGCTCTCCCGCCGGCTGACCGAGGTCCGCAAGAACGGGACCATCCCGTACCTGCGCCCCGACGGCAAGACCCAGGTCACCATCGAGTACGACGGCGACAAGGCCGTCCGCCTCGACACGGTCGTGGTCTCCTCGCAGCACGCCTCCGACATCGACCTCGAGTCGCTGCTCGCGCCCGACATCCGCGAGTTCGTCGTCGAGCACGTGCTCAAGCAGCTCGTCGAGGACGGCATCAAGCTGGACACCGACGGCTACCGCCTCCTGGTGAACCCGACCGGCCGCTTCGAGATCGGCGGCCCGATGGGCGACGCCGGCCTCACCGGCCGCAAGATCATCATCGACACCTACGGCGGCATGGCCCGCCACGGCGGCGGCGCCTTCTCCGGCAAGGACCCGTCCAAGGTCGACCGCTCGGCCGCCTACGCCATGCGCTGGGTCGCCAAGAACGTCGTGGCCGCCGGCCTCGCCTCGCGCTGCGAGGTCCAGGTCGCGTACGCGATCGGCAAGGCGGAGCCGGTCGGTCTCTTCGTCGAGACCTTCGGCACCAACACCGTCGACACGGAGAAGATCGAGTCCGCGATCGGCGAGGTCTTCGACCTCCGCCCGGCCGCGATCATCCGCGACCTCGACCTGCTGCGCCCGATCTACGCCCAGACGGCCGCCTACGGCCACTTCGGCCGCGAGCTGCCCGACTTCACGTGGGAGCGCACCGACCGCGTCGAGGCGCTGCGCAAGGCCGCCGGCGTCTGACGCCCGCACCGCCGTTCCCGTACGGCCCCGGACCTCTCGGTCCGGGGCCGTCGGCGTTGTCGGCGTCGTTTGGTAGGAATGCCATGTGAGCAGCGAGAACGAGATCCCCGAAGGCGGCCCGGCGGCCGGCGAGCCGCCGGAGCAGCTCGCGCTCATCCGGGAGACCGTGCGCAAGGCGAAGGCGCCGCGCGCCAAGCCGCGTACCTGGCGCGATGCGGCCCTGGCCAAGGAGCTGCCGGTGGCCCGGGTCGTGGTGAACAAGGGCGTGCTCCATCTCGACCGGTTCTTCGACTACGCGGTCCCCGAGGAGCTCGACGAGGCCGCGCAGCCCGGCGTCCGGGTCCGGGTGCGCTTCGGGGCCGGGTCGCACCAGGTCAGGGGCGGCCGTCGGGAGGGCGGCCGGCTGATCGACGGTTTCCTCGTCGAGCGGCTCGCCGCGTCCGACTACAGCGGGCCGCTGGCCGCGCTCGCCGACGTGGTCTCGCCCGAGCCGGTGCTGAGCCCGGAGCTGCTCGGGCTCGCGCGGGCGGTGGCCGACCGGTACGCGGGCAGCCTGGCGGACGTGCTGCAGCTCGCCGTCCCGCCGCGTAGCGCGCGCGCCGAGTCCAAGCCCTCGCCCGCCCCGCTGCCGCCGCCTCCCGCGCCGGAGCCGGGCACCTGGGCGCGGTACGAGCGGGGGCCGGCGTTCCTGGAGTCGCTGGCCGGGGGCGGCGCGCCACGGGCCGTGTGGAACGCGCTGCCGGGCCCGCACTGGGCCGAGGAGCTCGCCCGCGCCGTCGCTGCGA
>NZ_DATCVQ010000643.1:0-10264 GCF_036566765.1 Streptomyces sp. | reverse complement strand
CGCTCGCCGCCGCCGGGGCGCTCGCGTACGCGCTGCTGGGCGAGAGCGCGGGCACGGACACCACGCACGGCGTCCCGCAGATCGTCGCCGTCGTCGTCGCCGCGGGTCTCGCCGGGGCCGTGCCGCACCTGGCCCGGGGGCGCGGACCGGACCTCGACCACCTGGCCCGGCGCATCCTCACCGTCGGCTTCGCCGCGCTCTGCTTCCAGCCCCTCTACAACGCGGGCCTGCTCGACCGGTACCTCGGACAGGGCGCCGCCCACGCCCTGTTCCTGCTGCTCCTGCTCGGGCTGACCGCACTGTGCGACGCCGTCCTCGGCGCGCTGCTGCTGCGCGCCCGGGCCGGCGCCCACCCCCCGTACGGTCCCCTGCTGCGCGACGAGCTGCGCGGGCTGATCGGCATCGGCTCCGCCGTCTGCGCGACCGGCGCGGTGATCGCCCTCGGGGTCGCCGCCGCCGGGCTGTGGGCGCTGCCCGTGTTCTGCGTGCCGCTGCTGCTCACCCAGGTCTCCTTCCGCCGGTACGCGGCCGTCCGCGTCACCAACGGCCAGGCCATCGCCTCCCTCGCCCGGGCCACCGAGATCGCCGGATACACCCCGCCGGGGCATGCCCGCCGGGTCGCGGCGCTCAGCGCCGCCGTCGGGCGCGAGCTGGGTCTGTCCGGGCCCGAGCTGACCGTCCTGGAGTACGCGGCCCTGATGCACGACATCGGCCAGCTCTCCCTCGTCGACCCCGTCCCGTCCGGCGCGACCGCCGTCCTGCCCGCCGAGGAGCAGCGCCGGATCGCCCTGCTCGGCGGGGCGGTGGTCCGCCGGACGGGCGTCCACGAGGCCGTCGCCGTCGTCGTGGAACGGCAGGCCGACCCGTACCGGGAACAGCCGGTGCCCGCCCGGATCGTCCGCACCGTCAACGCCTACGACGATCTCGCCGGGGACGGCCCGGGCGGGGGGCTCGCCGCCCTGGAACGGCTGCGGCTCGGCACCGCCCGGGACCACTGCCCGGAGGTCGTCGAGTCGCTCGCCCGGGTTCTCGCGAACGGCGGCGTCGCCCCTCGTCGGCCTGGGTAACCCATGGGTAATGAGCGCGCGTCCAACCGGGCATGGTTGGATGCGAACAAGAGGGTGAAGCGACCGGCAGGCGGGAATCGTGAGGATCTTCGGGAAGGTACGGCATCGGCCCTCCGCCTCGTGGCGGCAGGCCACCGACCGCGCGTTCACGCTGATCGGCGACGGACGGTACGAGGACGCGGGCGCGCTGCTCACCCGCGCGGCGGATCTGGAGCCCTGGCTCTCGGAGTCCTGGTTCAACCTCGCGCTGCTGCACAAGTTCCGGCACGACTGGGAGCAGGCCCGCGCCGCCGGTCTGCGCGCGGTCGCGCTGCTCGACAAGGAGACCGGCGCTCCCGACTGGTGGAACGTCGGCATCGCCGCCACGGCTCTGCAGGACTGGCCGCTGGCCCGCCGCGCCTGGCAGGCGTACGGGCTGAAGGTGCCCGGGGCCTCCGCCGGCACGGGTGAGCCGGCCGGCATGGAGCTGGGCAGCGCCGCGGTGCGGCTGTCGCCGGAGGGCGAGGCCGAGGTGGTGTGGGGCCGCCGGCTCGACCCGGCCCGCATAGAGATCCTGTCGATCCCGCTGCCGTCCTCCGGCCGGCGCTGGGGCGAGGTCGTGCTGCACGACGGCGTGCCCAACGGGGAGCGGACGACGACCGCCGGTCCCTCCTACCCGGTCTTCGACGAGATCGAGCTGTGGGCGCCGTCGCCCGTGCCAACCTGGGTGGTGCTCCTGGAGGCCGCGACCGAGGCCGACCGGGACGCGCTGGAACAGCTCGCCGCGGACGCCGGCTTCGCCGCGGAGGACTGGTCGTCCTCGGTCCGGCTGCTCTGCCGTGCCTGCTCGGAGTCGACGATGCCGAGCGCCGAGGGCGAGGGCGAGCACCTCGACCCGCACGACCACTCCGAGCCCGGCCACCCCGGCCCGCTGGGCCACCGCTCGCCCGGCGAACTGTGGGTCCCCGAGCGGGAGTGCGGCCTCGCCGCCCCGGCCGGCCTGGTCCGCGGGCTGCTCGACGGCTGGGTCGCGGACAGCCCGGACAGCCGGGAGTGGCGGGATCTGGAAGAGGTCTGCTGAGCATTGCCCGTAGGCTGTACGGGACCGATTACCGGGGTTCTGAGGAAGGCGTACGGCACACATGGCGCAGCAGCAGACGGACGAGCAGGTGAACGACGGGTTCGTCGTCGACACGGAGGACTGCGAGGCGCGTGAGCTCGCGTACCGCGAGCGGGGGACGGCACGGCCGATCACCGTCGTCGGCAACCCCGTGCTGCACAAGGAGTGCAAGGACGTCACCGAGTTCGACGACTCGCTCGCGGCGCTGATCGACGACATGTTCGCCAGCCAGAAGGCGGCGGAGGGCGTCGGCCTGGCCGCGAACCAGATCGGCGTGGACCTCAAGGTCTTCGTCTACGACTGCCCCGACGACGAGGGCGTGCGGCACACCGGTGTCGTGATCAACCCGGTCCTCCAGGAGCTCCCGGCCGAGCTGCGCGTCCTGGACGAGTCCAACGAGGGCTGCCTCTCCGTCCCGACCGCCTACGCCGAGCTGGCCCGCCCGGACTACGCGGAGGTCCACGGCCAGGACGCCCAGGGCAACCCGATCAAGGTGCGCGGCACCGGCTACTTCGCCCGCTGCCTCCAGCACGAGACGGACCACCTGTACGGCTACCTGTACATCGACCGTCTCTCCAAGCGGGACCGCAAGGACGCCCTGCGCCAGATGGAAGAGGGCACCCCGCGCTACGAGACCGTCCCGAACGACTGATCTCGCGCCGTACGCACAGATCGAAGGGCCCCGCTCCCCCCGAAGCGGGGCCCTTCGCTGTTCTCCGGCGGGACTAGAAGTCCTCGTCCAGGTCCACCGAGCCCTCGACCGCCACCTGGTAGGCGGACGGGCGGCGCTCGAAGAAGTTGGTCAGCTCCTGGACGCCCTGGAGCTCCATGAAGGAGAACGGGTTCTCCGAGCCGTACACCGGGGCGAAGCCCAGGCGCGTCAGCCGCTGGTCGGCGACGCACTGGAGGTACGCGCGCATCGACTCGGTGTTCATGCCCGGCAGGCCGTCGCCGCACAGGTCGCGGCCGAACTGGAGCTCCGCCTCCACGGCTTCCTTCAGCATGTCGACGACCTCCTGCCGCAGCGCGTCGTCGAAGAGCTCCGGCTCCTCCTTGCGGACGGTGTCCACGACCTCGAAGGCGAAGTTCATGTGCATCGTCTCGTCGCGGAACACCCAGTTGGTGCCGGTCGCCAGGCCGTGCAGCAGGCCGCGGGACCGGAACCAGTACACGTACGCGAACGCGCCGTAGAAGAAAAGGCCCTCGATGCAGGCGGCGAAGCAGATCAGGTTCAGCAGGAAGCGCCGGCGGTCGGCCTGCGTCTCCAGGCGGTCGATCTTCTCGACCGAGTCCATCCACTTGAAGCAGAACTGCGCCTTCTCGCGGATGGAGGGGATGTTCTCGACGGCGGCGAACGCGGCGGCGCGGTCCTCCGGGTCGGGCAGGTAGGTGTCGAGCAGCGTCAGATAGAACTGGACGTGCACGGCCTCCTCGAACAGCTGGCGCGAGAGGTACAGGCGCGCCTCGGGGGAGTTGATGTGCTTGTACAGCGTCAGCACCAGGTTGTTCGCGACGATCGAGTCGCCGGTCGCGAAGAACGCGACCAGACGGCCGATCATGTGCTGCTCGCCCGGGGTGAGCTTGGCGAGGTCGGCGACGTCCGAGTGGAGGTCGACCTCTTCCACGGTCCAGGTGTTCTTGATCGCGTCCCGGTAGCGCTCGTAGAAGTCCGGGTAGCGCATGGGGCGGAGGGTCAGCTCGAAGCCCGGGTCGAGGAGGTTCTTCTGTTCGTCGGTGCTCATTACTGGCAGGCCTCGCAGGACTCGGGGTTTTCGAGGGAGCAGGCGACGGCCTCTTCGGGGGTCGCCTGTACGGGGATCGGGGCGGCGGCCTGGGCCGCGCGGGCGATCCGGGTCGCAGGGCGGGAGCGCAGGTAGTACGTCGTCTTCAGGCCCTGCTTCCAGGCGTACGCGTACATCGACGACAGCTTGCCGATCGTCGGCGTCTCCAGGAACAGGTTCAGGGACTGCGACTGGTCCAGGAACGGGGTGCGCGCGGCGGCCATGTCGATCAGGCCGCGCTGCGGGATCTCCCAGGCCGTGCGGTACAGCTCGCGCACCTCCGCCGGGACCCAGGTGAAGCCGGCCACCGAGCCGTTGGACTCGCGCAGCGCCTCGCGGGTCTGCGCGTCCCAGACGCCGAGCTTCTTCAGCTCGGCCACCAGGTACGAGTTGACCTGGAGGAACTCCCCGGACAGCGTCTCGCGCTTGAACAGGTTGGAGACCTGCGGCTCGATGCACTCGTACACGCCCGCGATCGAGGCGATCGTCGCGGTCGGCGCGATGGCGAGCAGCAGGCTGTTGCGCATGCCGACGGCGGCGATCCGCTCGCGCAACGCGGTCCAGCGCTCGGGCCAGTTCAGGGCCACGTCGTAGTGGTCCGGGTGCAGGACGCCCCGGGCGGTGCGGGTCTTCTCCCAGGCGGGGAGCGGGCCGCTGCGCTCGGCGAGGTCGGCGGACGCCTCGTACGCGGCGAGCATGATCCGCTCCGCGATGCGGGTGGACAGGGCGCGCGCCTCGGCCGAGTCGAAGGGCAGCTTCAGCTGGAAGAAGACGTCCTGGAGGCCCATCGCGCCCAGGCCCACCGGCCGCCAGCGGGCGTTGGAGCGGCCGGCCTGCTCGGTCGGGTAGAAGTTGATGTCGACGACCCGGTCGAGGAACGTGACGGCGGTGCGGACGGTCGCGTCGAGCCGCTCCCAGTCGATGTCGCCGCTCGCCGTGTCGACGAACGCGCCGAGGTTGACCGAGCCCAGGTTGCACACGGCCGTCTCGCCGTCGTCCGTGACCTCCAGGATCTCCGTGCAGAGGTTGGAGGAGTGGACGGTGTGGCCCGGCTCGGCGGTCTGGTTGGCCGTGCGGTTCGAGGCGTCCTTGAAGGTCATCCAGCCGTTGCCGGTCTGGGCGAGGGTCCGCATCATCCGGCCGTACAGGTCACGGGCCGGCATGGTCTTGCGGGCCAGGCCCGCCGCCTCGGCCTTGCGGTACGCGGCGTCGAACTCCTCGCCCCACAGGTCGACCAGCTCCGGCACGTCCGCCGGGGAGAACAGCGACCAGTCGGCGTCCGCGTTGACCCGGCGCATGAACTCGTCCGGGATCCAGTGCGCCAGGTTGAGGTTGTGCGTCCGGCGGGCGTCCTCGCCGGTGTTGTCGCGCAGCTCCAGGAACTCCTCGATGTCCGCGTGCCAGGTCTCCAGGTAGACCGCGGCCGCGCCCTTGCGGCGGCCGCCCTGGTTCACGGCGGCGACGGAGGCGTCGAGGGTCTTCAGGAACGGCACGATGCCGTTGGAGTGCCCGTTGGTGCCGCGGATCAGCGAGCCGCGGGCGCGGATGCGGGAGTACGACAGGCCGATGCCGCCGGCGTGCTTCGACAGCCGGGCGACCTGGTGGTAGCGGTCGTAGATCGAGTCCAGCTCGTCCAGCGGCGAGTCCAGCAGATAGCAGGAGGACATCTGCGGGTGCCGGGTGCCGGAGTTGAACAGCGTGGGGGAGGAGGGCAGGTAGTCGAGCCGGCTCATCAGCCCGTACAGCGCCGCCACCTCGTCCACGGCCCGGCTGCTGTCGTCCTCGGCGAGACCGCAGGCGACGCGGAGCATGAAGTGCTGCGGGGTCTCGACGACCTTGCGGGTGATCGGGTGGCGCAGCAGGTAGCGCGAGTAGAGGGTGCGCAGACCGAAGTAGCCGAAGCGGTCGTCGGCGGCCCGGTCGATCAGCTCGTCCAGGCGGGCGGCGTGCAGGGCGACGAAGTCGGCGGTGCGGTCGGCGATCAGGCCCTCGCGGTGGCCGACGGCGACGGACGCGGAGAACGACACCGCCCCCTGGCCGGCCGCCTCCTGACCGATCGTGAGGGTGAGCAGCCGGGCGGCGAGCCGGGAGTACGCGGGGTCCTCCGCGATCAGACCGGCGGCGGCCTCGGTGGCCAGCTCGCGCAGCTCCGCCTCGTCCGAACCGGAGTGCCGGCCGCGCAGCGCGGCGGCGGCGACCTTGCCGGGGTCGGTGTCGGGGAGATCGGCGGTGAGGTCGGTCAGGGTCCGCAGCAGTGCGGTCCCGGGGCCGTCGCTCTCGACCGCGGAAGCCTCGGCCGAAGCCGGATGGGCGGGCGCGATGGTCACGTGGGGGCTCTCCCTCGCTCGGCGCTCGTGGCCACGGTGGGAGGGAAGGCGGGCAGGCGGGCATCCGTACGCGCGGAGGCGCCGCGTCCACCGGCCCACTCCGCGAGGCCCGGACGTCAGTCGGCGCCCGGAACGGTCGGACCGGGCGCACCGTCGGCAGGTCTTCGGACTCGGCCGGTGCGCGAACGCACCCGAAGCACACCGTTGCGGGACAGTTCCGGATTCGCACCGGATTCCCCTGCGGCGACAGCGAGCTTGAGCATACATGTGGGGGGCGCTCCTCGGAGCACCCCCCACATGTTGTGTCGCTCAGCAGACTTGCCGTCGGCGCACCCGCTCAGAGTTCCAGGCCGTAGGTGAGCAGCGGATCCATGTCCGGGATCGGCTTCCAGTCCCGTTCCGGCGTGCGGACGAAGCCCAGCCGCTCGTAGATCCGGTGCGCGGTGGCCATCCCCGCCTGGGTGGACAGCATGATCCGTACGCAGCCCGGGGCAGCCCGGGCCCGCTCCACACAGGCCCGCACGAGCGCCTCGCCGACGCCCCGGCCGCGGGCCTCGTGGGCGACCGCGAGCGCCCGGAACTCGGCCTCGCCGGCCCGCGCGATGTCGGCCCACGGGCCGCCGGACGGGACGAAGGTCACCCCGCCGAGCAGCGTGCCGGAGGCGTCCACGGCGACCAGCACCTCGGCGGCCGCGGCCCGCCCCGCGACGTCCCGCAGCACGTGCAGGTACTCGTCGTCCTCGCCGAAGTCGAGGTGTCCGTCCGCGAGATAGGCCTGGGCGGTGATCTCCCCGAGGAGCTCGTACTCCTCGGGGAGCGCCGCTCTGATCACGAAGTCCATGGACGTCAGTGTGCCCGGGCCGGCTGCCCGGGCCCACCTCATTTCACGGTCAGTGACCGGCGCCCGCCTTCTGCGGATCGGTCTGCACGCCCGCGTCGCCGGCGTCCGCCGTGTAGTCCGCCGGGGACGTCTCGTCGACGCCCTCGGGAGCCTTGACGGCCTTCAGGACGAAGGTCAGGACGACGGTGACGACCACGTTGATCACGAACGCGGTGAGACCGATGTAGCCGATCTCGCCGATGCCCGGGATCTCGGCGGAGGAGCCGCCGAAGTGCTTCTGGGTCGGGCTGGCCACCCCGTACGCGGCGGCCGTGCCGTACACCATGCCGACGGCCCAGCCGGCGAGCAGCGCCCAGCGGTGGCACCAGCGGGTGAACAGGCCGCCGACCAGGGCCGGGAAGGTCTGCAGGATCCAGATGCCGCCGAGCAGCTGGAAGTTGATGGCGACCGTCTTGTCCATGGTCAGGACGAAGGCCAGTGCGCCGACCTTCACGAGGAGCGACACCAGCTTGGACACCTTGGTCTCCTGGGCCGGAGTCGCGTCCGGCTTCAGGAAGTCCTTGTAGATGTTGCGGGTGAAGAGATTGGCCGCGGCGATCGACATGATGGCCGCGGGGACCAGCGCGCCGATGCCGATGGCGGCGAAGGCGACGCCCGCGAACCAGTCCGGGAACATGTTCTCGAACAGCTGCGGGATGGCGAGCTGGCCGTTCTTCACCTTGACCCCGGCGGCGATCGCCATGAAGCCGAGCAGCGCCAGCAGACCCAGCATCAGCGAGTACAGCGGCAGGATCGTGGTGTTGCGGCGGATCACCTCACGGCTGCGCGAGGAGAGCGTCGCGGTGATCGAGTGCGGGTACATGAACAGCGCGAGCGCCGAGCCGAGCGCCAGCGTCGCGTAGCCCCACTGGCCCATCTCGCCGGGCACCAGCGCGCCCTTCGGCTTGCCGGTGGCCGGGTTGACGGTCGCGTACGCCTCGCCCGCCTTGGCGAAGATCTCGTCGAAGCCGCCGAGCTTGATCGGGATGTAGATGATCGCCACCGCGATGACGATGTAGATCAGCGTGTCCTTGACGAAGGCGATCAGCGCCGGGGCGCGCAGGCCGGAGGAGTACGTGTACGCGGCGAGCACGCCGAAGGCGATCAGCAGCGGCAGGTCCTTGACGAACCAGTGCGTGTTCTCGCCACCGCCCACGCCCATCACGTCCAGGACGGCCTGGATGCCGACCAGCTGGAGCGCGATGTACGGCATGGTGGCGAGGATGCCGGTGACGGCGACCGCCAGTGACAGGCCCTTGGAGCCGAAGCGTCCGCGGACGAAGTCGGAGGTGGTGACGTACCCGTGCTTGTGCGAGACCGACCACAGCCGGGGCAGGAAGGTGAAGATCAGCGGATACACGAGGATCGTGTACGGCACGGCGAAGAAGCCGGCCGCGCCCGCCGCGTAGATCGCCGCCGGGACGGCGACGAACGTGTACGCGGTGTAGAGGTCGCCGCCGAGCAGGAACCAGGTCACCCAGGTGCCGAACGAGCGGCCGCCGAGGCCCCATTCGTCGAGGCTGTGCTCGTTCTCCGCCTTGCGCCAGCGCGCGGCGAGGAAGCCCATGACCGTGACGGCCAGGAAGAAGAAGATGAAGACGGCGAGTGCGACGCCGTTCACGCCGTCCTTCACTTCGACTCACCTGCCTTGCGGGCGCGCTGGTCGCGCTGCCAGAGGGTGTACGCGACCATGGTGAGCGCGGTCGAGATGACGACCCAGGCCATCTGGTACCAGTAGAAGAACGGGATGCCCGCGAAGACCGGCTCGACCTTGGCGTACGAGCTGACCCAGAGCATGGCCACGAACGGCGCGACGAGACAGAGCGCCACAACCACCCGGACCGGTGTGACCGTTGGTTGCTTTTGTTGCGTCACTTCTGACATGCGGCGAACCGTCCCCTCAGTGATCACCTGTGTAATGGCCAGGAAATCTAGGGGACGGTTCCGCTGCATGGAACCCCGTTCCGGATAACGGACGGGACTCGGTCAGGATCAGCCGTCGGTCAGGACCAGCCGTCGGGCGGGCGTCAGCCGTTGGGGCGCTTGAGCCTGGCGACGAACTTGTAGCGGTCGCCGCGGTAGACCGAGCGGACCCATTCGACCGGCTCGCCCTGGGCGTCGAGCGAGTGGCGCGAGAGCATCAGCATCGGCAGGCCCACGTCGGTGCCGAGCAGCCCGGCCTCGCGCGGGGTGGCCAGCGAGGTCTCGATGGTCTCCTCGGCCTCGGCGAGATGGACGTCGTAGACCTCGGCGAGCGCCGTGTAGAGGGACGTGTACTTGACCAGTGACCTGCGCAGGGCCGGGAAGCGCTTGGCGGAGAGGTGGGTCGTCTCGATGGCCATCGGCTCGGCGTTGGCCATGCGCAGGCGCTCGATGCGCAGCACCCGGCCGCCCGCGGTGATGTCGAGGAGTTCGGCGAGCCGGTCGTCGGCGGTGATGTAGCCGATGTCGAGCAGTTGCGAGGTGGGTTCGAGACCCTGGGCGCGCATGTCCTCGGTGTAGGAGGTGAGTTGGAGCGCCTGCGAGACCTTCGGCTTGGCGACGAAGGTGCCCTTGCCCTGGATGCGCTCCAGGCGGCCCTCGACGACCAGTTCCTGGAGGGCCTGGCGCACGGTGGTGCGCGACGTGTCGAACTCCGCCGCGAGCGTGCGCTCGGGCGGGACCGGCGTACCGGGCGCCTGGGTCTCCGTCATGTCGAGCAGGTGCTTCTTCAGGCGGTAGTACTTGGGCACGCGGGCGGTACGGACCGTGGCGCCGTTCTCGTTCTCCGCACTGCTGACGTCGGTGCTCATGGTCTGCCTTCCCGGCTCCGGTTGCCGAAGCGACCGACATCCCGTCGGTCACGGCTCACATCGTGGCACGGCAGCGTACCGGGTGTGCCGCACGCTCCGTGATCCCCTCTGTATACCGTCGGGACCTGTGTTGGTCTAGTCCACCGCGCCGTTCCGGAGCCGGTGGTCCACCTCAACTGGTACGTCCGATCTGTCGCTTGGGCAATGAAAGGTCCCTGCATATCTCGGTCGTATCACGGACGCCCGGAGCCTGCTGGAACACCCTTGACAGCCCTATTGGTCTGGGCCAAGCTCCCCTCACTGGTCTACACCATTGGT
>NZ_DATCVQ010000642.1:0-28314 GCF_036566765.1 Streptomyces sp. | reverse complement strand
CGGCCCATGGCAAGCCGCCCGCCGCCGCCGGGGCGCGGGCCGGTGAACAGGGCGCGGCCGGCGCCATCGCCGCGTACGTCGAGAGGGTCCGCAAGAGCCAGGCCGCCCGCGTCGCCGCGGCGAAGAAGTGGGGCCTGGCGCAGACCCCGCTGCCCGCGCCGCCGCCGCCCGCCGTCAAGCCGAAGATCACCACCCGTAAGGGCTTCGAGACCGACGGGGAGGGGCTGCCGCCGGTCTTCACCACCGTGCCGACCAAGCAGAAGGTCGTCTTCCTGACGATCGACGACGGCGCGGAGAAGGACCCCGAGTTGCTGCGCATGATGTCCGAGCTGCAGATCCCGTACAGCGCCTTCCTGAGCGACTACCTCGTCAAGTCGGACTACCCCTACTTCAAGAAGATGCAGGACTCCGGGGTCGCGCTGCACAACCACACCATGAACCACCGCTACATGCCCGGCCTCTCCTACGCCAAGCAGAAGCACGAGATCTGCGACCAGCAGGCCAACATCGAGAAGCGGTACGGAAAGCGGCCGCCGCTCTTCCGCCCGCCGTACGGCAACTACAACGAGGACACCCTGCGCGCCGCCCAGTCCTGCGGCGTCAAGGCTGTGCCCCTGTGGGCCGCCGAGGCGTTCCCGGACCGGATGGAGTGGCGCGAGTGGGACCGCGATCTGCACCCCGGCGACATCGTGCTCACGCATTTCCGCGGCAAGCGCGACTGGAAGGGCACGATGCCGGACATGATCCGGCGGGTGATGAAGACGATCACGGAGAAGGGCTACGCGGTCGCGAAGCTGGAGGACTACGTATGAGCCCGGCGCGCTCGGCCCCGGCGCCCCGCTGGCTGCTCGCCGGACTGCTGGCCGTCGGCGCGCTGTCCGTCGCGCCGGGGTGCGCCGCCTCCGGGGACGCGGTGGACCCGATCGAACGGCTGGGCAGAAAGGCGGTACGCAAGGTTGCGCCGCTCTCGGCAGGAGCTCCCACGGCACGCCGCGCTGTCGTGAATTGGCACTCCGCTTGACCGAGTGCTAATCGCAGTCATAGTCTCGGCTCTGGCACTCCCCACGTGAGAGTGCCAACACAGCGACGGGCAGGTCCGGCACCCGCGACGACGGATCCACCTGGTCGCCACCTCAGACAGTTAACCCCGTGAGATCTCCGAAGGGGGAGGTCGGATCGTGACGACCACCAGCTCCAAGGTTGCCATCAAGCCGCTCGAGGACCGCATCGTGGTCCAGCCGCTCGACGCCGAGCAGACCACCGCCTCTGGCCTGGTCATCCCGGACACGGCCAAGGAGAAGCCCCAGGAGGGCGTCGTCCTGGCCGTGGGCCCGGGCCGCTTCGAGAACGGCGAGCGCCTGCCGCTCGACGTCAAGACCGGCGACATCGTGCTGTACAGCAAGTACGGCGGCACCGAGGTGAAGTACAACGGCGAGGAGTACCTCGTCCTCTCGGCTCGCGACGTGCTCGCGATCGTCGAGAAGTAATTCACCGAAGCCAGATGCTTTGAGCTGCGCCCCTGACCCCGCACCGGGCGTCCAGGGGCGCGGTTCGTTTCACACGAGTCACCACATTCGAGAGGGCTGAATCGCTGCCATGGCGAAGATCCTGAAGTTCGACGAGGACGCCCGTCGCGCCCTTGAGCGCGGCGTCAACAAGCTTGCCGACACGGTCAAGGTGACGATCGGCCCCAAGGGCCGCAACGTCGTCATCGACAAGAAGTTCGGCGCCCCCACCATCACCAACGACGGTGTCACGATCGCCCGCGAGGTCGAGCTCGACGACCCGTACGAGAACCTCGGCGCGCAGCTGGTGAAGGAGGTGGCGACCAAGACCAACGACATCGCGGGTGACGGCACCACCACCGCCACCGTGCTCGCCCAGGCCCTGGTCCGCGAGGGTCTGCGCAACGTCGCCGCCGGCGCCTCCCCGGCCGCCCTGAAGAAGGGCATCGACGCCGCGGTCAAGGCCGTCTCCGACGAGCTGCTCGCGACCGCCCGTCCGATCGAGGACAAGTCCGACATCGCCGCCGTCGCCGCGCTCTCCGCGCAGGACCAGCAGGTCGGCGAGCTCATCGCCGAGGCGATGGACAAGGTCGGCAAGGACGGTGTCATCACCGTCGAGGAGTCCAACACCTTCGGTCTGGAGCTGGACTTCACCGAGGGCATGGCCTTCGACAAGGGCTACCTGTCCCCGTACATGGTGACCGACCAGGAGCGTATGGAGGCCGTCCTCGACGACCCGTACATCCTGATCCACCAGGGCAAGATCTCCTCGATCCAGGACATGCTCCCGCTGCTCGAGAAGATCATCCAGGCCGGTGGCTCCAAGCCGCTCCTGATCATCGCCGAGGACGTCGAGGGCGAGGCCCTGTCGACCCTGGTCGTGAACAAGATCCGCGGCACCTTCAACGCGGTGGCCGTCAAGGCCCCCGGCTTCGGCGACCGCCGCAAGGCGATGCTCGGCGACATGGCCACCCTCACCGGTGCCACCGTCATCGCCGAGGAGGTCGGCCTCAAGCTCGACCAGGCCGGTCTGGACGTGCTGGGCTCCGCCCGCCGCGTGACCGTGACCAAGGACGACACGACCATCGTCGACGGCGGCGGCGACAGCTCCGACGTCCAGGGCCGCGTCAACCAGATCAAGGCCGAGATCGAGTCCACGGACTCCGACTGGGACCGCGAGAAGCTCCAGGAGCGCCTCGCGAAGCTGGCCGGCGGCGTGTGCGTGATCCAGGTCGGCGCCGCCACCGAGGTGGAGCTCAAGGAGAAGAAGCACCGTCTGGAGGACGCCATCTCCGCGACCCGCGCCGCGGTCGAGGAGGGCATCGTCTCCGGTGGCGGTTCCGCTCTGGTCCACGCCGTCAAGGTCCTCGAGGGCAACCTCGGCCTGTCCGGCGACGAGGCCACGGGTGTCGCGGTCGTCCGCCGCGCCGCCGTCGAGCCGCTGCGCTGGATCGCCGAGAACGCCGGCCTCGAGGGCTACGTCATCACCTCGAAGGTGGCGGAGCTGGAGAAGGGCAACGGCTTCAACGCCGCGACCGGCGAGTACGGCGACCTGGTCAAGGCCGGCGTCATCGACCCGGTGAAGGTCACGCGCTCCGCGCTGGAGAACGCCGCCTCGATCGCCTCCCTGCTTCTCACGACCGAGACCCTGGTCGTCGAGAAGAAGGAAGAGGAGCCGGCGGACGCGGGCCACGGCCACGGTCACGGCCACTCCCACTGAGTGCCGTAGCCAGTAGCTGAACGCAGAGGCCTCCGTTCCCTTCAGGGGAACGGGGGCCTCTGCGCGTACGTACTACGCCTCCACCGCGCCGAGCTGGCCCATCAGGCCGAGCAGGTCGTACTGCCACCAGCCCTCCACCAGCTTGCCGTCGTCGCGGCAGCGGTGGACGGTCGTGCCGGTCATGCTGACCTGCATGCCGGTGGGCTGGATGCCCATGAAGTCGCCGGTGTGCGTGCCGTTCCAGGTCCAGCGGGTGCACACCCGGTCGCCCTCGGCGATCTGGTCGTCGAGGGCGAACGTGAAGTCGAAGCCGCCGCGCCACATCTCCACCTCGCGCCGGACGGCGTCCATCCCGACGACGTCCTGCGGGTTGGTCGGGTCGTGGTCGTGGTACCCCTCGGCCAGGACCTCGTCGAGCAGCGCCGTGTCCTCGTCGCTCCCGAGCATCTCGAAGAGCCGGCGGGCGTTGGCCTTGTACAGCGCCTCGTCCCGGACCACGTCCAGGTCCGTGAAGGTGGGCATCTCGTCACAGAGCGCGACCATCTCGCGGAAGATCCGGTCGGTCTCGGGGAGCTGCGAGTTCCGCATGGCCACGTCGTACGAGGGGAACTCGACGATCTCCACGACGTGAGAGGCGTCCGAGCGGTCCTTGCCGACCATGCTGTGGGTGGCGGTGCGCTTCCCCTTGGTCTGTTCGACCCACTGGTCCATGAGCCGGTTCAGGTCGTCGACCCGGCTGGTCTTGCAGTCGATTATCTGTACGAAAGTCATGGCGGCGCCTCCCGAACCGGTGGGAACTGTTCTATTTTAGGCCGATTAGGGCTGTTTACGCCGACCTGGTCAGGTCCGCGGGCCGCACCGCCTCCGCGAAGGGCTCGCCGCGCCCGTACCGGGCCACCTCGTCCAGCGCCTGGTCCGCCATCCGATGCAGCTCGTTGCCCAGGGAGCCGGCCACGTGCGGGGTGAGCAGCACGTTGGGGAGCTCGTACAGCGGGGAGCCGGGCGCCGGGACCTCGGGGTCGGTGACGTCGAGGACCGCGTGCAGGCGGCCGGAGGTCAGGTGGCGGAGCAGGGCCTCCTCGTCGACCAGGGAGCCGCGTGCGGTGTTGATCAGCGTGCCGCCGTCCGGCATCAGCGCGAGCTGGCGCGGGCCGATCATCCGCTGGGTGGCGGGCAGTTGGGGCGCGTGGACGGAGACGATCGAGCTGCGGGCGCACAGGGCGTCGAGGTCGGTGGGTTCGACGCCGAGGGCCGCCGCCTCGTCGGGGGCGACGTACGGGTCGTACAGCAGGACCTCGAAGTCGAAGGGGCGCAGCAGCTCGATCACCCGGCGGCCGATCCGGGAGGCGCCGACCAGGCCGACCGTACGGCGGTGGTTGCCCCAGTCCGCGGACTCGGCCAGCCAGTCGTGCGGGGCACGGACCTGCGCGTACCGCTGTGCCGCGTGCAGCGCCCGCTTCCCGGCGAGCAGGATCGCGGCGAGCGTGTACTCGGCGACGGGCAGGGCGTTGGCCGCGGCCGCCGAGGTGACGGCGAGCCCGCGCTGCCAACAGGCCTCGGTGACATGGTGCTTGACGGAGCCGGCCGCGTGCACGACGGCCTTCAGGCGAGGTGCGCGATCCAGGACCTCGGTGGTGAGCGGGGTCGCCCCCCAGCAGGTGAGCAGGATCTCGGCCTCGGCGAGCGCGGCGGCGACCTGCGGGCCGGGGGCGGCCAGGTCGTGGGCGACGAGGTGCGGGTCGGTGCGGGCGAGGGCGGAGAGGCGGGCACGCCGGTCGTCGGTGAGCAGGCGTTCGGCGACGCCGGGGGCCATGGCGAGCAGGAGGGTCGGTCGAGTGTCGGCCGGTGGGTTGTCATCGGCCGGTCGGTTGTCGGCCGGTGGGTTGTCAGTGGTGTGGTGCATCGTGGGACGGAAGCTCCTCACTTGACGCTGCCGGCGGTGAGGCCGGCCTTCCAGTGGCGCTGCAGGGCGACGAAGGCGACGACGAGGGGGACGACGGCGAGCAGGGATCCGGTGACGACGAGGGGGTAGAAGTCGGGTTCGGCGTGGGCGTTGCTGTTCCACGCGTACAGGCCGAGGCTCAGCGGGAAGAGCTTCTGGTCCGAGAGCATCACCAGGGGGAGGAAGAAGTTGTTCCAGATGGCGGTGAACTGGAAGAGGAAGATCGTCACGAACCCCGGCATGACCATGCGCAGACCGATCGACCAGAAGGTGCGCAGCTCGCCGGCCCCGTCGATCCGTGCGGCCTCCAGAGCCTCGTCGGGGATGTAGCCGGCGCAGAACACGCGGGCGAGGTACACGCCGAACGGGTTGACGAGGACAGGGATCAGTACGGCCCAGGGGGTGTTGACGACGCCGACCTCGCTGGCGAGCAGGTACATCGGCAGGGCGAGCGCGGTGCTGGGCACGAGCACCCCGAGCAGCACGACGCCGAACAGCTTCTCCTTGCCCCGGAAGTCGTAGGCGTGGAAGGCGTAGCCGGCGGCGACGCTGATCAGCGCGCAGCCGACGGCGCCGGCGCCCGCGTACAGCAGGCTGTTGAGGTACCAGCGGAAGTAGACGCCGTCGCCCTGTTCGGCGAGGCGGGACAGGTTCCCGGCGAGGTCGAAGCCCTCGAAGGAGAAGGCGTCGCCGGCGAGCAGGCCGCCCGCGTCCTTGGTGGCGGCGGTGACCAGCCAGGCCAGGGGGAAGAGCATGTAGCCGACGGCGAGGAGGAGGGCGCCGTTGACGGCGGTCTTGGACAGCCAGGGGTTGGGGGTGCGGTTGCCGCGGCGGCTCATGCGGTGCGCTCCTTCCGGCTGCCCTTGCGGCGGGCCTTCCGGCTTCCGGTCAGGCGGGTGACGCCGAAGGAGAGCAGCGCGGCGGTGAGGGCGAGGAGCACGGACGCGGCGGCGGCCAGCCCGTAGTCGTTGCGGTCGAAGGCCGCGGTGTACGCGTACATGTTGGGCGTCCAGGCAGAGGTGACGGCGGAGCCGGTGCCCTTGTTGAGGATCAGCGGTTCGGTGAACAGCTGCAGCGAGCCGATGACGGTGAACAGCCCGACCATGACGAGGGAGGCGCGGATCAGCGGGATCTTGATGCCGAAGGCGATCCGCCAGGCCCCGGCCCCGTCGACCGTGGCCGCCTCCAGGACGGGGCGGTCGATGGCCTGGAGCGCCGCGTAGAAGATGACCATGTTGTAGCCGAGCCACTCCCACAGCGCGATGTTGACCACGGAGGGGAGGGCGCCCTCGGGGGAGAAGAAGTCGAAGCCGATCCCGCCGGCCTCCATCGCCTGTACGACCGGGCTGAGTTGCGGGGTGTACAGGTACACCCAGATCAGCGCGGCGATGATGCCGGGGACGGCGTGCGGCAGGAAGAGCGCGAGCTGGAAGAAGCGGCGGGCGCGGGCGAGCGCGGAGTCGAGCAGCAGGGCGAGGCCGAGGGCCCCGGCGAGCAGCAGCGGAATGTAGAGCAGGCAGTATCCGAGCAGCACGCCGAAGCCCTCGCGGAAGGCCCGGTCACCCAGCGCCGCGGTGTAGTTGTCGAGTCCGCTGAAGACGGACTCGGTGCCGCCGAAGCCCAGTCCGGACTGCTTCTCGGTGAAGAGGCTGAGCCAGACCGCGTAGCCGATCGGGATCGCCGTCACCGCGATGAACAGGACGAAGAAGGGGGTCAGCAGGCAGGCTGCGGCGCGGGTGCGGGCCTTCACCGGGGCTTAGCCCTCGACCTTCAGGCCGCGCTTCTTCAGCTCGGCGACGGTGGCCTCGTGTCCGGCCCTGATCGCCTCGGCGACGGTCGGGCCGCCCTTGGCGATCTTGCCGAACCGGTCCTTGATCGCGGTGTTGGTGGTGCCGGTGGTCGGGCCCCAGGCCCAGTTGGGGTTGATGGAGGCGCCGGACTGCTCGAAGAGGGCGTAGATGTCCTGGCCGCCGTAGTAGCTCGCGTCGAAGACCTGCTTGGCGACCGGGCGCAGCGCGGTGGCGGCCGGGAAGGCGCTGGAGGTGCCGGAGGCGATGCGGGCCTTGACGCCCGCCTCGGTGGTGGACATCCACTCGGCGAACTCGACGGCGGCGTCCTTCTTCCGACTGTCCTTCGTCACGGCGAAGGTGGAGCCGCCGAGCATGCCGCCGGCGGGCTTGCCGTCCCAGGTCGGCATGGGCGCGACGGCCCACTTGCCGCTCTGCTCGGGCAGAGTGCCCTTGAGGACGCCCGCGCCCCAGGACGCGCCGAGGTAGCCGACGGTCGTGTTGTTCTTGAGCGAGCCGGTCCACTCGGGGCTGAACGAGGCGTTCTTGTGGACGAGATCGGCGTCGAGCAGGCCCTGCCAGTAGGCGGCGACCTTGGTGGTGGCCGGGTCGGTCGTGTCGATCTTCCAGGTGTCGCTCTCGGCCTTGAACCACTGGGCGCCGGCCTGCCAGGCCATGGCCTCGAAGGTGGTCGGGTCGTCCGGGAAGAAGGTGGCGATGCGCGCCTTGGCGTCTGCCTTCTTCACCTTCTCCGCCGCGGCCTTGAAGGCGTCCCAGGTGGTGGGGACCTCGACGCCGTACTTCGCGAACAGGTCCTTGCGGTAGTAGAAGGCCTGCGGGGCGGCGTCGAAGGGTACGGCCCAGGTCTTGCCGCCGAGGGTGGTGAGCTCGACGGCCTGCGGGAGCAGCTTCTTGCGGTCCTCGTCGGTGAACTGGTCGCCGATGTCCTGCAGGGCGCCGGAGCTGACGAACTCGGGGAGCGAGGGGTACTCGATGGAGACGAGGTCGGGGGCGTTGCCGGCCTTCACGGCGTTGGAGATCTTGGCGTAGCCGCCGGCGTTGCCGGACGGGATCTCCTCGAAGGTCACCTTGATGTTCGTGTGCGAGGCGTTGAACGCGTCGACCACGTCCTTGGAGCCCTTGGCCCAGCCCCAGAAGGTGATGGTCACGGGCTTGTTCGCGGCGGCGTTGTCGTTCTCGTCGTCGCTGCCGCCGCCGCAGGCCGTGAGGACGGCCAGGGCGGTGGCGGCGCTTGCTATGACACGGGACGTGCTGCTCCAACTGCGGCTCACGGCGCGGCTCCTGAGGGCGGGGCGGCTGGGACGGTGTGGCCGCGATCCTGGAACCGTTCATGAGCGAAGTCAAGAGCGAAAGATTGATTGATCGAAAAATGATCAGACAGTGGGGGATGCGGTCGCTCCGCAGGAGGACCGCACCCGCAGCCGCGGCAACAGACTGAGATGCCGCCGCGCGGCCTCCTCGTCCGGGCCCTCCGCTCGCTCCGTCAGCCGCTCCACCAGCAACTCCGCACCGTGCCGGCCGACTTGGCGCTTGGGCGGGGCGACCGCGGTCAGCGGGGTGTCGGCGAGCGCGGCGACCTCGTCGTCGTACGCGATGAGGGCCAGGTCCTCCGGGACCCGCACGCCCGACTCGGCCAGGCGCTGGACGATCTGGATCGCGTCCACGTCGTTGTGCACCAGGGCCGCGGTGGCCAGGCCCGACCCGACCGCCTCGCGCAGCGCCCGCACCGCCCGCTCGAAGCCCTCCGGATCGGCCTCGGCCGGAACGGAGTCGATCACCGGCACGGGGGCCTTCAGGCCCAGCGTGCGCAGCGCGTCGGCGTACCCGGCGCGCACCGCGAGCGCGGTCGGGCTGTCCCCGCGGGCCACCAGGACGGGCGTGCCGTGCCCCAGTCCGAGCAGGTGGCGCAGGGCGAGCAGGACCCCGTGGCCGTGGTCGGAGACCACCCGGTCCAGGCCGTCGAGCGGGGTGCCCGGGTCGGCCCGGCGCTCCAGGAGCACGGCGGGCACGGGCAGTTCGGCGAGCCAGTCCCCGTACGCCAGGCGGTCCTCCGGGCCGCGCCAGCCCGGAGCGACCAGCACGCCCTGCGCGCCCGCGGCCAGCAGGCCCTCCGTCCGGGCCCGGTCCTCGTCCGGCCGGTAGTCCGAGATCCGCAGGATGAGCCGGGCCCCGACCCGCGCCGCCGCCTCGTGCGCGCCCCGGATCACCTCGGCGAAGTAGTACGTGGCCGAGGGCGCGAGCAGCCCGAGCACCAGGCCTTCGGCGGCGCCCGGCGCCCCCGGCGCGGCATGCCCGCGGGGCCAGGAGACCTGGCCGTGCACCCGGTCGAGCAGGCCCTTGGCGGCCAGCGCCTCGACGTCCCGGCGGGCGGTGACGGGGGAGACCCCGAGCAGACCGGCCAGGTCGGAGACGCGGGCCGTGCCGCGCTCGCGCACCAGGGCCAGCAGTCGGTCGTGTCGTTCGGCAGCACTCTCGCGCACGTGCGGTTCCCCCTCGCGGTGGTGGCGGTCCCTCGTCCCTGGATGCCTTCTCGGAGACCTTGGATGTGGAGACCCTGGATGTGGAGACCTTAGATCAGAATGATCGAACGGCGGGAGTTTCGATCATTCGCTCCGATTCCCTTGACGCTCGATCGGGTGCGTGTTGAGGATGCCGGGCGAGCCGACGTCCGCCTCAGGGAGCATCATGCCCACGCCGCCCGAGAACCGTGAGCTCAGCCCGTACACCGGATGGACCCGAGCGCACTGGGAGGCCGCGGCCGACGAACTCCTGCTGGCCGTACGCCCCTACGCCTCGCCCCGGCACGGCCTGATCGACCTGCCAGGACCCCGCCCCAGCTGGTCCGGCATCCGCTCGGACGGCCTGGAGGGCTACGCCCGTACGTTCCTGCTCGCCGCCCTCCGCGTCGCAGGCGCCCACGGCGACGACCCGCACGGCCACCTCGCCCGGTACGCGGTCGGCCTCTCCGCCGGCACGGAGTCGCCCGGTGACGACGCCGACCCCGACTCCTGGCCGCAGCCCACCGACGTCCGCCAGGCGATCGTCGAGTCCGCGTCCGTCGCGCTCGGCCTGCGCCTGACCCGCCCCTGGCTCTGGGAGGCCCTCGACGACCGCACCAGGCAGCGCGCCGTCGACTGGCTGCTGCCCGCCCTCGACCCGTCCCCGGTCGACAACAACTGGTGGCTCTTCGGCCTCACCGTCGCCGGCTTCCTCCAGGACGCCGGCATCGAGACCGACCGCGCCGCCGCGACGATCGACCGCTCCCTGGACCGGATCGAGCAGTGGTACCTCGGCGAGGGCTGGTACTCCGACGGCGAGAACCGGGCCTTCGACCACTACAACGCCTGGGCCCTGCACTTCTACCCCGTCCTGCACGCCCACCTCGCCGGCGACAAGGCCCTCGTCGACCGCTACGGCCCCCGCCTGCACGCCCATCTCGACGCCTACACCCGGCTCTTCGACGCCAACGGCGCCCCCCTTCCGTTCGGCCGCTCCCTCACCTACCGGTTCGCCGCGGCCGCCGCCCCCTGGCTGGGGGCCCTCACCGGCCACACCCCGCTCACCCCCGGCGCCACCCGCCGGCTCGCCTCCGGCACGCTCCGGTACTTCCTCGACCGGGGCGCCGCCGACGAGCGCGGTCTGCTCACGCTGGGCTGGCACGGCCCGTACCCGCCCGTCCTGCAGAGCTACTCCGGCCCCGGCTCCCCGTACTGGGCGTCCAAAGGCTTCCTCGGCCTGCTGCTCCCGGCCGCCCACCCGGCCTGGACCGACCCCGAGGAACCGCTGCCCGCCGAGACCGCCGACGCCGTCACCCCGCTCGCCCCGCCCGGGCTGCTCGTCCAGTCCACCGCCGCCGACGGACTGGTCCGCCTCCACAACCACGGCAGCAACCACGTGAGCAGTCACCAACCCGGCCCGGACGACCCCGGTTACGCCCGCCACGCCTACTCCACCCGCACCGGCCCCACCTCCCCGCCCGAACCCGCCGACAACCACTTCGCCCTGCTCCTCGACGGCCGGCTCACCCGGCGCGGCCCCGCCGTCCCGCTCGGGGCCGGCCCCGGCTGGGCCGCCTCCCGCCACACCCCGCTCCCCGGCGTCCAGGTCCTCTCCGCGACCCTCGCCCACGGCCGCGCCGAGGTCCGCGCCCATCTCGTCACCGGCGCCCCCGACGGCACCGCCGTCCGCCAGACCGGCTGGGCCACCACGCCCGGCGGCCCCCTCGCCCAACTACACGCCATCCACGGCTACCCGCGGGACTCCGAGACCGTCCCGCTCTCCACCGGCGTCACCCTCCAGGGTCCGGACAGCCGCACCGCCGCCCTGCACGGCACGACCACCGGCCCGGAGACCCTCTTCGTCGCCCTCGCGTCCCTGACCGCCGAGCCCGACCCGGCCCCCGTCATCACCCTCGCCAACGTCCGGGTCACCGGCCGCACCCTCCACGTGACCTGGCACAACGGCCCCACCGCCCACCTCGCCCTCGACCCGGCGATCGGTGGAAGGCACTGGTTCGGAAACGACGTGTCGGCGACGTCGGTTCCCCCCATCGGCGCGTACGAGGGACTTGGCGACAACTAGCCAACCAGGCATGGAATCCCAGGCTCAGGTCCCAGGCTCAGACCCGAGGCCCGGATCCCCGGTAGCTCGGCCCGGCCCCGGTCAGTTCGGCCCGTACGAGCGGCCGGCCTTGGCGGACACCCCGCCGAGCAGGCCGCGCGGCGCCAGCTTCACGATCCCCATCAGCGCCTTGTACCGCGGGTCCGGGATGGACAACGATTTCCCGCGCGCCAGATCGGCCAGCGCCGACGCCACGAGCTTGTCCGCGTCCAGCCACATCCAGCCCGGGATGTTCTCCGTCCCCATCCCGGCCCGCTCGTGGAACTCCGTCCGCACGAACCCCGGGCAGAGCGCCATCAGCCGCACCCCGCTGCCCGCGAGGTCCCGGGCCGCGCCCTGGGTGAACTGCACGACCCACGCCTTCGACGCGCCGTACGTGCCGCGCGGCACGAACGCGGCGACCGAGGCCACGTTCACCACGCCGCCGCGGCCGCGCGTGCGCATCCCCGGAACGGCCGCGGACGTCAGCCGCAGCACCGCCTCGCAGTGCACCTTGAGCATCTTCAACTCGTCGGCCATGGACACTTCCAGGAACCGGCCCTTGTTCCCGAACCCGGCGTTGTTCACCAGCAGGTCCACCGGGTTCTTCGGGTCGGACAGCCGGGCCTCCACGGCCGCGATGCCCTTCTCCTCCGCCAGGTCGGCGGAGAGCACCTCGGCCTCGATGCCGTGCCGGTCGTGCAGCTCGGTCGCCTGCTCCCGCAGCCGCTTGAGATCGCGCGCCACCAGCACCACGTCGTGGCCGTCGGCGGCCAGCCGGCGCGCGAACGCGGCGCCGATGCCCGCCGTCGCACCCGTAATCAATGCAGTCGTCATACGCGGCACGTTAGTGCCACCGCGACCGCCCCTACGCGCCGCCGTACTTGGCGGTGTACGTCCGAGCCGCCTCCAGCAGACCGGACTCCATCCATGCGGCCGCCGCCAGCGTGTGCGGGAGCAGCGTGCGCTCGGTCGTCACGGCCCGGTGCAGCAGCGCGACGGTGATGTCGTGGTCGGGGCGGTGCACGACGCGCACCGGGTCGCCGGCCCGGATCTCGCCCGGCTCGATCACCCGCAGCAGCGCGCCGGGCCCGGCCTCCGACTGCGTGAAGCGCCGTACCCAGCCCTGCTCCTCGACGAAGCCCGCGAAGGTACGGCAGGGGATGCGGCCGCCGGTGACCTCGACGACCAGATCGGCGCCGACCTGCCAGCGCTCGCCGATCAGCGCCCCGTTCACGTCCAGGCCGAGGGTGGTGAGGTTCTCGCCGAACGAGCCGTTCGCCAGCGGCCGGCCCAGCTCCCGCTCCCACCGGTCGAGGTCCTCGCGGGCGAACGCGTACGCGGCGCGGTCCTCGCCGCCGTGGAACCGCAGGTCGCACACCGCGTCCCCGGCCACCCCGCTGCCCCCGACGCCGCGTGCCCCCGGCGACTCCACCCGTACCGGACCCTCGACGGGCCGCTTGTCGATCCCGGTCGTGCCCGAGGCGGCGTCGGTGTACTCGACGGCGCGGGCCCGTCCGGCGTTCACACTGAGAAGCTCCATGACGGCACCCTAGATCCGCTTCCCCAGGTCGGGCCACCTCAAAGGATCACGGCAGTATTCGCCGTCGAGCCCAAGACTCGCTTATGCTCGAAGAATGATCGAGGCCCGCCACCTCCGAGTCCTTCGCGCCGTCGCCGCCACGGGCTCCTTCTCCGCCGCCGCCCGCGAACTGGGCTGCACCCAGCCCGCGGTGAGCCAGCAGATGAAGGCCCTGGAGAACTCTGCGGGCACCCCGCTGCTGGTCCGTACCGGCCGCGAGATGCGGCTCACCCAGGCCGGCGAGGCGCTGGTCCGGCACGCCGCCGGCATCCTGGCCGGGCTCACCGCCGCGGAGGAGGAGGTCGCGGCGATCGCCGGGCTGCGGGCCGGCCGGGTCCGGCTCGTCTCGTTCCCCAGCGGCAGTTCCACTCTCGTCCCGACCGCGCTCGCCGCGCTGCGCGCGGCCCACCCCGGCACCCGGGTCTCCCTGGTGGAGGCCGAGCCGCCGCGCTCGGTGGAGATGCTCCGCGAGGGCGACTGCGACATCGCGCTGGCCTTCCGGTACGGCGTGAACGCCACCGAGTGGGACGACCTGGTCGTACGCCCGCTGCTCGTCGACCGCCTGGTCGGCCTGGTCCCGGAGGGGCACCGGCTGGCCGCGGAGGAGTCGGTCGCGATCGCCGAACTCGCCGACGAATCCTGGATCGCGGGCTGTCCACGCTGCCGCCGGCAGCTCGTGGACGTCTGCGAGGGTTCGGGCTTCACCCCGCGCATCGACTTCGCCACCGACGACTACCCGGCGGTGATCGGCCTGGTCGGCGCGGGCCTGGGCGTGGCCGTGCTCCCGGAGCTGGCTATGGAGTCCGTACGGCCCAAGGGGGCCCGGACGGTGGCCGTGGAACCGGCCGTGGAGCGCGAGATCGTCGCCCTCACCCTGCCGGACCTGGCTCAGGTACCGGCGGTCGCGGCCACGCTCGACGAACTGACCCGCGCGGCAGCACGCTGATCGGACGGCCACAACCCGCCGCGCGCTGACCCGAGCCGCAATCCGCCGCGCGCTGACCCGAGCCGGAATCCGCAGCGCTGACCCGAACGGCGCGGCGCGCCGAACGCGCGGAGCGGCACGGTGCCACCCTCCGACCTGAAACGGCCTACTGCCGTCCGGCCCGGCGCCTTCCCGTACGGCGGAGCGCGGCGTACGGCGCCGCACGCCCCCGGGCCGCGTGCGGCGCGGCTCCGCGGGGCCGGGAAAGTGCGTCACCCGGCCCCGAAGCGAGGTGTTCCGGTCGGCCGAGCCGTCGCGGAAGGCGGTCGGACCGGATATGAAGAAACGTTCCTTCAGGTGCGCCCGGCGCCTGCCGTGCTCGATGCCGTGGCCGATGAGGTCGTCGTGGCCGACGTCCGTGCCGTGACCGACGCCGCGGCCGGCGCCGATGCCGTGATGAGGCGGTTGCGGGCGCGCCCCATGAGTTCTTCGCGTTCGTCCTCGGTGAGGCCGCCCCATACGCCGTAGGGCTCCCGTACGGCGAGTGCGTGCGCCGCGCATTCAGCGCGCACCGGGCACCGCATGCAGACCTCTTTCGCCGAGTTCTCGCGCGCACTCCGTGCCGCGCCGCGCTCTCCCTCGGGGTGGAAGAACAGGGAGCTGTCCACTCCGCGGCAGGCCGCGAGGAGTTGCCAGTCCCACAGATCGGCGTTGGGTCCGGGAAGCCGGGAGAAATCTGCCATTGCGCTTGTCCCCTTGAAACCGTGTCGAAACGGATAGGTGGGCGGGTGGATGGCTGATGGACCGGGGGCCGCTCTGGGCCCTGCTGTTGTCGGGCGCCCCCGCGTGCGGGCTCGCCCCGACGGTACAACTACTGTCGCAGTAGATGTAAATATGACTCATTGCGAATCTAGCCACAGACACCGCAAAAAGGGAAGAAATCCGACTGAATGGGGCATAGCTCCAAACGAAGGACGGATGACGTGCGTCGCTCTCCTCCGCGCACGGCTCCTCACGTAGAGTGCCGATCGTCGCTGTCCGACCCGTAACTCTTTCGGGTGACCATCGTTGAGAGTGCGGAGCGGTTGAAGGAACAAGCGATCGGGCACTTGTCCGAGAGCGTCAACCGCACAGGTGACGATACGTACCAGCCCTGGAGGCTCAAGGTGACGCGCATCAGCTGCGGAGGGCGGCCATGACATCCGTCCTCGTCTGCGACGACTCCCCGCTTGCCCGAGAGGCGCTCCGCCGCGCGGTCGCGACCGTGCCCGGCGTCGAGCGCGTGACCACCGCGGCCAACGGCGAGGAAGTCCTCCGCCGCTGGGGCGCGGACCGCTCGGACCTCATTCTGATGGACGTGCGCATGCCCGGACTGGGCGGCGTGGAAACCGTCCGCCGGCTGCTCTCGGCGGACCCCGGCGCCCGCATCATCATGCTCACCGTCGCCGAGGACCTCGACGGCGTCGCCCTCGCGGTCGCCGCCGGCGCCCGCGGCTACCTGCACAAGGACGCCTCGCGCGCCGAACTGCGGGCCACCGTCACCCAGGCGCTCGCCGACCCGACCTGGCGGCTCGCCCCGCGCCGGCTCCGGTCGGCCGAGATGGGCGCCGCGCCCACTCTCACCGCGCGCGAGATCCAGGTCCTGGAGGGCATGAGCCACGGCCGGTCCAACGCGGAGATCGGCCGTGAGCTGTTCCTCTCCGAGGACACGGTCAAGACCCACGCCAGGCGGCTGTTCAAGAAACTGGGCGCATCGGACCGGGCGCACGCCGTCGCGCTCGGCTTCCGCTGGGGCCTGGTCCGCTAGCGAGTGGCCGGTCGCATCCCCGTCCGCCGTCGGGCGGACGGGGTGGGCCCGTCACCTCGCCCGGACGACGGCTTGTGTCACTTCCTCGCGCGATGCCGCATCCTTGAGGTGTGGAGTTCCTCGGGGACGAGTCGATCGAGCGGAAGGGGAGGGCGCAGGAGATGAGTTCCGGCGCACCTGCTCATAACGCTTCGGTGCACAACTACGGACGCGGTGCCGCGAACCGGAGCGCGTCGGGGCACCATGGACCGATGCGCGACGACGAGACGGCGGGATCGCCCACGCCCGCCGGGCCGGGGGAGATCGGAGCGCTCGTTCACCGTGCCGTCGAGGGCGACGAGCAGGCCACCCACGATCTGCTCGCCCGGGTGCACCCGCTCGCGCTGCGCTACTGCCGCACCCGACTGAACCGGCTGCCCGGGGACGCCCGCCACTTCGTCGAGGATCTCGCGCAGGAAGTGTGCGTCGCGGTCCTCATGGCGCTGCCGCGCTACAAGGACACCGGCCGGCCCTTCGAGGCCTTCGTCTTCGCCATCGCCGGGCACAAGGTCGCCGACCTCCAGCGGGCCGCCATGCGGCACCCCGGATCGACCGCCGTGCCGTCCGACGAGATGCCCGAGCGGCCCGACGACTCGCTCGGCCCGGAGGAGCGGGCGCTGCTCAGCGACGACGCGGAGTGGGCCAAGAAGCTGCTCGCCAACCTGCCGGAGAACCAGCGTGAGCTGCTGGTGCTGCGGGTCGCGGTCGGGCTGACCGCCGAGGAGACCGGGCAGATGCTCGGGATGTCGCCGGGGGCCGTGCGCGTGGCCCAGCACCGCGCGCTGAGCCGGCTGCGGGCACTGGCCGAGCAGTAAGGGTTGCGGGGGGCCTGTGTCCCTCACGTACACGTACGAACATCCAAAACTGCTCTCCGATCTTGATCGTGGAATGAGACACGGTCGCGGCCCGTTAGCATGGACATCCGCACCGATCAAGGCCATTGGGGAAGGTGTCATGACCAACGTCGACGGAGTGCCCGAGAAATTCGCGACACTCGGGCTGACCTACGACGATGTGCTGTTGCTGCCGGGTGCATCCGAGGTGCTCCCCAACGCGGTCGACACCTCGTCCCGCATCTCTCGCAACGTACGGGTCAACATCCCGCTGCTCTCGGCGGCGATGGACAAGGTGACCGAGTCCCGCATGGCGATCGCCATGGCCCGGCTGGGCGGCGTCGGCGTGCTGCACCGCAACCTCTCCGTCGAGGATCAGGTCAACCAGGTCGACCTCGTCAAGCGCTCCGAGTCCGGCATGGTCACCGACCCCATCACCGTGCACCCGGAGGCGACGCTCGCCGAGGCGGACGCCCTGTGCGCCAAGTTCCGCATCAGCGGCGTCCCGGTCACCAACCCGGACGGCAAGCTGCTCGGCATCGTGACCAACCGCGACATGGCCTTCGAGAGCGACCGCAGCCGTCAGGTCCGCGAGGTCATGACGCCGATGCCGCTGGTCACCGGCAAGGTCGGCATCTCCGGCGTCGACGCCATGGAGCTGCTGCGCCGCCACAAGATCGAGAAGCTGCCGCTGGTCGACGACGAGGGCGTGCTCAAGGGCCTGATCACCGTCAAGGACTTCGTCAAGGCGGAGAAGTACCCCAACGCGGCCAAGGACGCCGAGGGCCGCCTGCTCGTCGGCGCGGCCGTGGGCGCCAGCCCGGAGGCGCTGGAGCGCGCCCAGGCGCTCGCCGGCGCCGGGGTGGACTTCCTGGTCGTCGACACCTCGCACGGCCACAACAGCAACGCCCTGAGCTGGATGGCGAAGATCAAGGCGAGCGTGGACGTCGACGTGATCGGCGGCAACGTCGCCACGCGTGACGGCGCGCAGGCGCTGATCGACGCCGGTGTCGACGGCATCAAGGTCGGCGTGGGCCCCGGCTCGATCTGTACCACCCGCGTCGTCGCCGGCATCGGCGTCCCGCAGGTCACCGCCATCTACGAGGCATCCCTCGCGGCCCGTGCAGCCGGCGTCCCGCTGATCGGCGACGGCGGCCTGCAGTACTCCGGCGACATCGGCAAGGCACTGGCCGCCGGCGCCGACACCGTGATGCTCGGCAGCCTCCTCGCGGGCTGTGAGGAGTCGCCCGGCGAGCTGCTCTTCATCAACGGCAAGCAGTTCAAGTCGTACCGCGGCATGGGCTCGCTCGGCGCCATGCAGTCCCGTGGCCAGGGCCGGTCCTACTCGAAGGACCGCTACTTCCAGGCCGAGGTCGCCTCCGACGACAAGCTCGTGCCCGAGGGCGTCGAGGGGCAGGTGCCCTACCGCGGCCCGCTGTCCAACGTGCTGCACCAGCTCGTCGGCGGCCTTCGCCAGACCATGGGCTACGTGGGCGCCGCCACCGTCGCGGAGATGGAGTCCAAGGGCCGGTTCGTCCGGATCACGTCCGCGGGCCTCAAGGAGAGCCACCCGCACGACATCCAGATGACGGTCGAGGCGCCGAACTACAGCAGGAAGTAACGCGCACGCGAGCGAGGGGCGGTTCCGGGATGTGGCCGGAACCGCCCCTCGCGGCTGTGTCGGGGATACTGGTAGGCGCATACGTAGAGGGAAAGGCCACACATCGTGACTGAGATCGAGATCGGGCGCGGCAAGCGCGGCCGCAGGGCGTACGCGTTCGACGACATCGCCGTCGTACCGAGCCGGCGCACCCGGGACCCGAAGGAGGTCTCGATCGCCTGGCAGATCGACGCCTACCGCTTCGAGCTGCCCTTCCTGGCCGCTCCGATGGACTCGGTCGTGTCGCCGCAGACCGCCATCCGGATCGGCGAGCTCGGCGGCCTCGGGGTGCTGAACCTCGAGGGCCTGTGGACCCGGTACGAGGACCCGCAGCCGCTGCTCGACGAGATCGCGGAGCTGGACGAGGCCGCCGCGACCCGCCGGCTCCAGGAGATCTACGCCGCTCCGATCAAGGAGGAGCTGATCGGGCAGCGCATCAAGGAGGTGCGCGACTCGGGCGTGGTCACCGCCGCCGCGCTCTCCCCGCAGCGCACCGCGCAGTTCTCCAAGGCCGTCGTCGACGCCGGCGTGGACATCTTCGTCATCCGCGGCACGACCGTCTCCGCCGAGCACGTCTCCGGCGCGGCCGAGCCGCTGAACCTGAAGCAGTTCATCTACGAGCTGGACGTCCCGGTCATCGTCGGCGGCTGCGCCACGTACACCGCCGCCCTGCACCTGATGCGCACCGGCGCGGCGGGCGTCCTGGTCGGCTTCGGCGGCGGCGCCGCCCACACCACCCGCAACGTGCTGGGCATCCAGGTCCCGATGGCGACCGCCGTCGCCGACGTGGCCGCGGCCCGCCGCGACTACATGGACGAGTCCGGCGGCCGGTACGTGCACGTCATCGCGGACGGCGGCGTGGGCTGGTCCGGCGACCTGCCGAAGGCGATCGCCTGCGGCGCGGACGCCGTGATGATGGGCTCCCCGCTCGCGCGCGCCACTGACGCCCCCGGCAAGGGGCACCACTGGGGCATGGAGGCCGTCCACGAGGACGTGCCGCGCGGCAAGCTGGTCGACCTGGGCATCGTCGGCACGACCGAGGAGATCCTGGCCGGTCCCTCGCACAGCCCGGACGGGTCGATGAACTTCTTCGGCGCGCTGCGCCGGGCGATGGCGACGACGGGCTACAGCGAGCTCAAGGAGTTCCAGCGCGTCGAGGTCACCGTCGCGGACTCGCAGCACCGCCGCTGACGCACAGCCGATACACGCGAGAGGCCCCGCACCACCAGGTGCGGGGCCTCTCGCGTGTCGCTGGGCGCGTGTTACCTGTTGGCCTTGCGGGCGCCGGCGAAGGCGCCGACTCCGGCGAGCACGAAGAACAGCAACGTCATCGGGTCCTTGGTCTGGTTCCACGCCTGGACCAGCAGGTCGAAGTTCTGGAAGAACATCTCCGTGAACGGGATCTTCAGCTCCTTGCCGCCGATGATCGCGATGCCGACGAGCTGGCCGACGTACACCCCGCCCAGCGAGAAGACGGCACTGGCGAACGGCAGGGCAGGGTTGGCGCCGCCGATCTTGCCGGCGGCCAGGCCGGTGACGAAGCCGACGCCGATGGCCGCCCAACCGATCTCCCGCTCGATCTCACCGGCGACCACGCCGTAGATCGCGCCGGCGACGAGGGCGGCGACCAGCGCCGCCAGGACGCCGAGCGCCACGTTGTTGCGCGGCGGCGCGGGCGGGGGAACGGGAGCCCCGGTGTAGGCGCCGTCGGCGAACGGGTTGCCGGGCGGCGGAACGGGCTGAGACATGCTGCGGATCCCCCCTGGGACGGTTGCGCACGAGCGTGCGAGAAGGCCCGGAGACTAGCAGTCCGCTCCGACACCCGTCGCCGGGGATTCGGCGCCGACGCCGGCCTACGGGCCGTCCGCGCTACCGGGCGCCGCCCTTGTGGACGCCCGCGGCGGCGCCGGCGGCGGCGAGCGCGAAGAACAGGAGCCTCACCAGGCTCTTGCTCTCGTCCCAGCTGTCGGTCACCAGGTCGAAGTGCTGGAGGAACATCTCGGTGACCGGGATGTACAGGTCCTTGCTGTTGATGATCGCGAAGGCGAGGAGCTGACCGAAGTACACACCGCCGATCGAGAACACGCCGGCGGCCGCCATCAGGAAGGGGTTCGAGCCACCGGCCTTGCCCGCCATGAAGCCGGAGAGGAAGCCGACGCCGAAGGCGGCCCAGCCGATCTCGATCTCGATCTGCCCCGCGACCACGCCGTGGATCGTGCCGGCGACGAGGGCGGCGACCAGCGCCGCCAGCATGCCGAGCCCCGCGCTGTCCCGCTCGGGCCCGGGCTCGGGCAGGCCGGGGTAACCGCCGCCGGCGAACGGGTTGCCGGGCGGCGGGTCGGACTGAGACATGCTGCGGATCCCCCCTGGGACGGTTGCGCGCGAACGTGCGAGCGGCCCGGAGATTAGCAGTCCGCTCCGACGACCGTCCCCGGGTTTCTCACAGGCGGTGCGCGGCTCCGGCGGGGGTGGCGCCACGGGTGTCGAGCAGGAGTTGGGCCTTCACGGCCAGGCCCTGGAGGTCGTACGTGCGGTGGTGCTGGAGCAGCACCGTCAGATCCGCGTCGGCGGCGGCCTCGTAGAGGGAGTCGGCGCGCGGGACGGGCCGGTCGCGCACCCGCCAGTCCAGGACGTGCGGGTCGTGGTAGCTGACGGTGGCGCCCAGATCCATGAGGCGGCAGGCGATCTCGGTGGCGGGGGAGCCCTGACGGTCGGCGAGATCGGGTTTGTACGTGATGCCGAGCAGAAGGACCCGCGCGCCGCGGGCGGACTTGCCGTGCTCGTTCAGCAGGGTGGCGCAGCGCTGGATGACGTACTGCGGCATGCGCTCGTTGACCTGGCTCGCCAGCTCGACCATGCGCAACGGGCGGTGGGCGCCGAGGGTGTCGACGGGGACGCCGTGGCCGCCGACGCCGGGGCCGGGGCGGAAGGCCTGGAAGCCGAAGGGCTTGGTCTCGGCGCAGCGGATGACGTCCCAGAGATCGACTCCGAGTTCGTGGCAGAGCACCGCCATCTCGTTGACCAGCGCGATGTTGACGTGCCGGAAGTTGGTCTCCAGGAGCTTGACCGTCTCGGCCTCGCGCGGGCCGCGGGCGCGGACGACCTTGTCGGTGAGGCGGCCGTAGAACGCGGCGGCGGACTCGGTGCAGGCGGGGGTGAGGCCGCCGATGACCTTGGGGGTGCCGGTGAAGCCGTGCGTGCGTCGGCCGGGGTCGAGCCGGTCGGGGGAGTACGCGAGGTGGAAGTCGCGGCCGGCGCGCAGCCCCGAGCCCGCTTCGAGCAGGTCGCGCAGCAGCCCCTCGGTGGTGCCGGGCGGGACGGGGGACTCCAGCAGGACCGTGGTGTGCGGGCGCAGTCGGGCGGCGAGCGCGCGGGCGGCGTCGGTGACGGCGGTCAGGTCGAGCGCGCGGTCGGCGCCGAGTGGGGTGGGCGTGCAGATGACGGCGGTGCGGACGCGGCCCAGTTCGGCCGGGTTGACGGTGGGCCGGAAGCCCCCCGAGAGCATCCGGCGGATTTCCGAGGCGGTCAGGGAGCCGTCGACGGGCGGGCGGCCCGCGGCGAGTTCGGCGACGGGGCGGGGGTCGGTGTCGAAGCCGACGGTGTCGATGCCGGCGGCGCTGGCGGCCTGGGCGAGGGGGAGTCCGTGGTGGCCGAGGCCGATGACGGCGAGATCAGCGGGCATGAAGGTGGGCCGTCCTTCCCAGTAGCCGGAGGGGACGCTGCGTGCAAGCCCTGTGGACAGAACGGGGCCAGCGCAATGTCAGACTAGGCGTAAATATGACCGATATGCGGCATTGTGGGGTCGAAGTTCGCCGAGTGTTATCCACAGAACGTGACGGGCGGTGGCTGAAGTCGGAGGGCCGGGACAGAATCGTCGTGTGAGCCCGACCACACGGGGGGACGACGGGAGGCAGCGGTGAGGACAGCGACACTGGGGCCGGCGGAGCGCGTCGAGGCGCTCGCGGCGATGGCCGAGCGCGAGCTGGACGTACTGGTCGTGGGCGCCGGCGTGGTCGGCGCCGGGACCGCGCTCGACGCGGCCACGCGCGGACTGGCGACGGGGCTCGTCGAGGCCCGGGACTGGGCGTCCGGCACGTCCAGCCGGTCGAGCAAGCTGATCCACGGGGGACTGCGCTACCTCGAGATGCTGGACTTCGCGCTGGTGCGGGAGGCGTTGAAGGAGCGCGGGCTGCTCCTCGAACGGCTCGCGCCGCACCTGGTCAAACCGGTGCCGTTCCTCTATCCGCTGGAGCACAAGGGCTGGGAGCGGTTCTACGCGGGCTCCGGCGTCGCGCTGTACGACGCGATGTCCATCTCGTCCGGGCACGGCCGCGGCCTGCCCGTGCACCGCCACCTCAGCCGCAAACGGGCGCTGCGCGTCGCGCCCTGCCTGAAGAGGGACGCCCTGGTCGGGGCGTTGCAGTACTACGACGCCCAGATGGACGACGCGCGCTTCGTCGCCACGCTCGTGCGTACCGCGGCGAGCTACGGGGCGCAGGTCGCCAGCCGGGCCAGGGTCGTCGGATTCCTGCGCGAGGGCGGACGGGTGGTCGGGGCCCGTGTGCAGGACGTGGAGGCGAACGTCGAGTACGAGATCCGCGCCCGGCAGATCGTCAACGCGACCGGGGTGTGGACGGACGACACCCAGGCGCTCATCGGGGAGAGGGGGCAGTTCCATGTACGGGCGTCGAAGGGCATCCACCTCGTGGTGCCCAAGGACCGGATCCACTCGAATACCGGCCTGATCCTGCGGACCGAGAAGTCCGTGCTGTTCGTCATCCCGTGGGGGCGGCACTGGATCGTCGGCACCACCGACACCGAATGGGACCTGGACAAGGCCCATCCGGCGGCCTCCAGCGCCGACATCGACTACCTGCTCGAACACGTGAACAGCGTGCTCGCCGTGCCGCTCACCCGGGACGACGTGCAGGGCGTGTACGCCGGGCTGCGGCCGCTGCTCGCCGGGGAGTCGGACGCCACCAGCAAGCTCTCGCGCGAGCACACCGTCGCCCACCCCGTGCCCGGGCTCGTGGTCGTCGCCGGCGGCAAGTACACGACGTACCGCGTGATGGCGAAGGACGCCGTGGACGAGGCGGTGCACGGGCTCGACATGCGCGTCGCCGCCTGCGTCACGGAGGACGTGCCGCTGCTCGGCGCGGAGGGCTACCGGGCGCTGTGGAACGCACGGGCGCGGATCGCGGCGCGGACCGGGCTGCACGTCGTCAGGGTCGAGCATCTGCTCAACCGCTACGGCTCGTTGACGGAGGAACTGCTCGACCTGATCGCCGCCGACCCCGGGCTCGGCGAACCGCTGGCGGCGGCGGACGACTACCTGCGGGCGGAGATCGTGTACGCAGCCTCGCACGAGGGCGCCCGCCACCTGGACGACGTGCTGACCCGGCGCACCAGGATCTCGATCGAGACCTTCGACCGGGGGACGCGCAGCGCACGGGAGTGCGCCGAGCTGATGGCGCCGGTCCTGGGCTGGGACAAGAACCAGATCGAGAAGGAGGTCGAGCACTACGAGAAGCGGGTGGAGGCGGAGCGGGAGTCGCAACGGCAGCCGGACGATCTGACGGCGGACGCGGCGAGACTGGGGGCGCCGGACATCGTGCCGATCTGAGGTGGGGGAGGGCTTGGCCCGGCCGGCGGCTCAGGCGCAGAACGTGGACTCCAGTAGGGCCCGTTGGAGTCCGCGGGCGACCTGGCGATCGGTGGTCACCCGGAAGACGAGGGTGCGCCGGCCGTCGGGGGTGACGGCGGCGCGGACGGCGCTGCCGGTGATCCGGCCGTTGTGCCCCCACACGGTGAGCCCGCACGACAGCCGCTCGGGGTACACGGCCATCCCGTAGCGGCCGCCGGTGGCCGAGGTGTCGAGGAGTTCGCGCATCTGGGCGGCGGGCAGCAGCTTCCCGCCGAGCAGCGCGGCGTAGAAGCGGCCGAGGTCGTCGAGGGTCGACACCAGCTCGCCGGCCGCGCCCGCGACCCGGGGGTCGACGTCGGGTTCGTCCGGGCGGTGCGGGGCGGGCAGGGCCCGGCGCGCGCCGGGGAAGGAAGTGCCGGTCAGGGCGAGGGGGGTGAGGATGCGGCGTTCGGCCTCGACGGCGTACGGGTGGCCGGTGACGCGTTCGACGAGCAGGCCGAGCAGGACGTAGTTGGTGTTGGAGTACGCGAACGAGCCCACCGGGCCCGGGGCGTGGGCCAGAGCGGTCCGCAGCGCCGCGGCGGGCGTGGTGGGCGGAGGGGAGGAGCCCGCGCGGACGTAGTCGTACAGGCCGCTGGTGTGGGTGAGCAGGGTGCGGATCGTGACGCGGTCGTCGAGCGGCCGGCCCGGGACCGGGTCGCCGAGGCGGGCCCGGACCGGGTCGTCGAGCCGCAACCGGCCCTCGGCGACGAGCTGGAGGACCACGGTCGCGACGAAGGTCTTGGTGACGCTGCCGGCCCGGAAGTGTTCGTCGCGGCGGACGGCGGGCCCGCCCGCGGTCGTGAACCGGTCCGACACGCCGGGGGCGGTGACCAGCATCGCCACGCCCGGGACGCCGCCCTCGGTGACGAACCGGGCCAGGACGGGCGGAGACGGTTCACCGGCGAGGGGCGCCGGGGCCAGCCCGAGGACCGCCGCGACCAGGAGCGCGGCGAGTCGGGTGCGGGCCAGTGGCATGGTGGGAGTCCCTTCCTCCGCGGCCATCCTTCCGGAGTGCGGACCCGGGAGCGGCACCGGTCCCGGAGTGAGGGACAATGGGCTCTCTTCCGGGGCGGGTTACCGCATCACGCGGGAAGCGGCGGACGCGGGCGAAGACGAGGGATCGCAGAGGGGACGCATGTCGGAGGCGGAGCAGTCGCGGAGCACGGCGCCAAAGGGCGCCGAGACCGACGACAACCGGGGTGTGGTTCCCGAAGCGCGCAAGGCGGAGCGCCCGGACGAGTCCGGCGCGCAGCCGTCGGACGGGAAGCCGGACGCCGTCGAGGGCGGTCCGACCGGCGACGCGGCCGAGGCCGCCGGGCCGGACGCCGCTCCGGCCGACGAGGCCCCCGCCGCTCCGGCGGCGCAGCCCCGTCAGCCCGCTGCGGCGAAGAGCGGTTCGTATGGGAAGGTGCCCGCGGCCACCGCCGAGGGGCGGCTTCTCGCGGGGCGGTATCGGCTCGGGAAGGTGCTCGGGCGGGGTGGCATGGGCACCGTCTGGCGCGCTGTCGACGAGACGCTCGGGCGGACCGTCGCCGTGAAGGAGCTGCGGTTCCCCAACAGCATCGACGAGGACGAGAAGCGCCGCCTCATCACCCGCACCCTGCGCGAGGCGAAGGCGATCGCCCGGATCCGCAACAACGGCGCGGTGACGGTCTTCGACGTCGTCGACGAGGACGACCGCCCGTGGATCGTGATGGAGCTCGTCGAGGGCAAGTCCCTCGCCGACGCCATCCGCGAGGACGGCACCCTCACCCCCCGCCGCGCCGCCGAGGTCGGCCTCGCCATCCTCGACGTACTGCGCTCCGCGCACCGCGAGGGCATCCTGCACCGCGACGTGAAGCCCTCCAACGTGCTGATCGCCGAGGACGGCCGGGTCGTCCTCACCGACTTCGGCATCGCGCAGGTCGAGGGCGACCCCTCGATCACCTCCACCGGCATGCTCGTCGGCGCGCCCTCGTACATCTCGCCCGAGCGCGCCCGCGGCCACAAGCCCGGCCCCGCCGCCGACATGTGGTCGCTCGGCGGCCTGCTGTACGCGAGCGTCGAGGGCAGCCCGCCGTACGACAAGGGCTCCGCCATCGCGACGCTCACCGCGGTGATGATCGAGCCGGTCGACCCGCCCGAGAACGCGGGTCCCGAGCTGGAGAAGGTCATCTACGGCCTGCTGGCCAAGGACCCCGAGCAGCGGCTCGACGACGCCGGCGCCCGCGCGCTGCTCGAAGCCGTGCTCGCCGCGACCGATGTCGCGCCGGCCGTCGCCGAGCCGTCGCCGGAGGCGACCCGCGTCATCCAGCTGCCCCCGGTCCCCCCGGCCGCGCCCGCGGCCGAGCCCCGAGCGGAGAAGCCCGCCTCCGACGCCGCCGAGCGGATGCGCGGTGCGCTGAAGTCCGTACGGGACGCCGCGGCCGCCGCCGCAGCGCAGAAGAAGCAGCAGAAGGCCGCGCCCGTCCAGGGCGGCAGCCGGCCCGCCCCGGTCCGCGCGTCGCTCACCGACGTCGTCCCCCGCCGCACGCTGGTGATCATCGCGGTGGTCGCGGCCCTCGCCGTGCTCGCCACCGTCCTCGCCGTCGCGCTCAGCGGCGACGACGAGAAGAAGGGCAAGGGCGCCGGCAAGGGCGGCGACAAGGTCGCCTCCTCCGGGGCGACCGCAGGGGACCCCGGTGCCAAGCCGTCGACCGGCGGCACCGACCAGCAGGGCGGTGACAAGGGGTCCGGCGACCCCGGCACCGGCGGCGGCACCACCAAGCCGTCCGGCACTCCCTCGACCGGCGGCACCGGCACCGGCGCCCAGCTGCCCGCGGGCTACGCGCAGGTCACCAACGCCCGGTTCCACTTCACCATGGCCATGCCGGCTGCCTTCCGCCTCACCGGGATAGCCGGACAGAACTCCGGCGGGATATTCAGCGCCTCCGGCGGCTTCCCCCGCGTCCAGGTGGACTTCAACGACAGCCCCAAGGACGACGCCGCCGCGGCCTGGGCCGGGGCCGTCGCCGGGGTGTCCGCGTCAAGCAACGGCTACAAGCACATCGGCATCAAGAAGGTCGCGTTCAACGGGTACCCGACCGTCGCCGACTGGGAGTTCGAGCGCAACCAGAGCGGCATCCGCGTGCACGTCCTCAACCGCGGCTTCAAGGTGGACGCCACGCACGGCTACTCCATCATGATCAGCTGCAAGGCGAGTGAGTGGAACGGCCCCGAGTGCCGGACGCTGCGGGCGACGGCGTTCGCGACGTTCAGCCCCAAGGACTGACCGGCGCCACGTATCGTGAGAGGCTGCGGACCGTACGCAGCCGAGACGAGCCGTTAACTGGTCGGGACCCGACCGGATTTGACGGTTTCGCACGATCTGTGGGGCCGGGGGGACTGGGACAGCGCGCTGCTGGGGAGGCGTCGTGGACGACTACGCGGGAAGGGTGCTCGCCGACCGGTACCGCCTGCCGTTGCCGCCCTCGGACGAGTACGAGCTCGTCGAGACCCGTGCCTTCGACACGTACAGCGGCCAGGAAGTACTGCTCCGCCAGGTGCCGTTGCCGGAGGTCGTCGACGCGGAGGTGCTGGACGCCGACGGGGGCGGGGCGTACGGGAACGGGTACGGAAGCACGCCGCGTCGCGCCCAGGGGCGGGCGACCCGGCGGCCGGGCGACCCGGCCGTGCGCCGGGCCATGGAGGCGGCGCAGGCCGCCGCGCAGATCCCCGACCACCCCCGCCTCGACCAGGTCTTCGACGTGTTCGCGGAGGCGGGTTCGCTGTGGATAGCGAGTGAGCTCGTGGCGGCCCGCCCGCTGGCGGCGCTGCTCGCCGAGCGCCCGCTCAACCCGTACCGCGCCGCCGAGATCGCCTCCGACCTCCTCACCGCGCTCCGCGCGCTGCACGCGCACGGCTGGACGCACCGGAACATCACCACCCGCACGGTCCTGGTCTGCGACGACGGCCGCGTCGTCCTGACCGGCCTCGCGGCAGGCGCGGCCGAGGAAGCCCTGTGCGGCTACGTCCCGGTCCCGCAGGCGGAGCCCGAGTACGAGTCGGGGTACGAGTCGGGGTACGAGCCCGGCTATGCGCCGGAGCCCGCGCCCGCGCCCGGGTCCGCGTACGTGCCCGAGCAGCCGTACGAACCGCCCACCCCGGAAGGTCCCGCGCCGTTCCTGCCCGCCGCGCGGCAGGCGGGCGCGGAGCTGGAGCCGGTCCGGCCCGAACTGCCGTCCGCCCCG
>NZ_DATCVQ010000641.1:0-16651 GCF_036566765.1 Streptomyces sp. | reverse complement strand
GGCCGCCGCGTACGTCGCCGACACCGGCGTCGACGCGCTCGCCGTCGCCGTCGGCTCCTCGCACGCGATGACCGAGCGCACCGCCACCCTCGACCACGGCCTGATCACCGCCCTGCGGGACGCCGTCCCCGTCCCGCTCGTGCTGCACGGCTCGTCCGGCGTCCCGGACGACGAGATCCGCGCGGCCGTCGCCGCCGGCATGACCAAGATCAACGTCGGCACGGCCCTGAACACCGCGTTCACCAACGCCGTCCGCACCCACCTGACCCAGGACCCCAAGGGCGTCGACCCCCGCAAGTACCTCGCAAAGGCCCGCGACGCGATGGCGGAGACGGTCGCCGCGTTCTTGCGCCTGATGTGAGAAACGGGCGGCGCCCCACCAAGGGGTGCCGCCCGCTCACGTCGTCAGGTGTGACCGTCAGGGCTCTTCCGTCGTGATCTTCAGCCAGTCGAAGACCGCGTCGCACTGGTTGCCCTGCTCGCAGGACAGCTTGATCGTGTTGTTGCCCTTCTTGAGGTCCACCGGCGCCCACGTGGTCTGCCAGTTCTTCTCAAGGTTCGGGTCGGAGGACTTGATGAAGTTCTTCAGACCGATCGGGCTGCCGTTCGGCTTGTCGTTGACCGACAGCGTCGCGTTGGCGTCCTTCGCGGGGATGGCGTAGCGCACGGACAGGTAGTAGCGGCCCGACTCCTCCACCTCCGCCTGCCAGGTGACCGACGAGCCGAGCGCGTTGAACCCGGTCACGTACGCGCCGTCCGCGCCCTCCGCGCCCTTGATGTCCTTCGCGAGCGCCGCCGTGCCGCCGAGCTTGAGCGTTGCCGCGTCCTGCTGCGGGAGCGCCTTCGGGGTCTCCTCGCCGCCGGACGGCTCGTCGCCCGGGGACTTCTCGGGGGCGGTCGGAGCGCCGGAGGACGGCGTCCCGCCGCCGGCCTTGTCGTCCTTGTCGCCGTTGGTGAGGATCGCCACGGTGATGCCGATCACGACGACCGCGACGACCGCGATCGCGCCGAGCAGCAGCCCCTTGGTGTTCGGCCCGCGGCCGCCCCCGCCGCCCGCGCCGCGCTGCGGCGGGATCGGCGACTGCCGGGTGGCCGCGCCGCCCGGGTACGTCTCGGGCGCGGCGTACTGCGCGTTCGGCTGGCCGTACTGCTGCTGCTGCGGCACCTGTCCGTGGCCGCCGTACTGGCGCTCGCCGACGGTTCTGACCTGGTTGTACGAGGTCCGCGGGACCCCGGGCTGCGCTGCGGCGGCGGGGCCGGGGTAGCCGTAGCCGCCCGAGCGGGGCGGCTGTGCGCCTGCCGCCCGGCCGTCCTCGTACAGGTAGCCGAACGGATCGTCGTCCTCGGGCGTGTTCGCGCCGCTGGTCCCGGCAGCCATCCCCGTCACTCCTATCCATGCTCGCCAGCCGTCGCCGACCGGCCGAGCCTACCCCGAACGGACCACCGTCCGGTGCGGTCCTTGACTTCGGGGCGGTGGGCGGGTCGCGCTATCCGGCCCGGCGGTGGACCTTGGAACGGGATCGCTTCTCGATGTACATCCGCTGGTCGGCGGAGTTGAGGACCTCTTCGACGGTCATCCCGCACTCGGCCCAGCCGATGCCGAAACTCGCACCGACCCGGACCGCCCGGCCGTCCACCCGGATGGGCGGAATGATCGCGTTCCGCAGCCGTACGGCCAGGTCGGCGGCGTCGGCCGCGCCGAGCCCGTCGGCGAGGACGACGAACTCGTCACCCCCGAGGCGGGCGACGGTGTCGCCGTCGCGCACGCCGCGCGTGAGCCGGCGCGCGACCTCGATGAGAACGGCGTCCCCGGTGTGGTGCCCGAACCGGTCGTTGATCGACTTGAAGCCGTCGAGGTCGCAGAAGAGGACGGCGAGGCCCTTGGTGCCGTCGTCGATGTCACCCCCGGCGGGGGCGACGATGTGCACGTGGTGGTCGTAGGGGCCGCCGCCGGGCGGCGCGAAGTCGAAGCCGTCGGCCCGGAAGCCGTGCTCGGGAGCGCCGCCGGCGTACGCGCCGGGCTCCTCGTACGACTGCGGCTCGTACGACTGCGACTCGTACTGCTGCGTCTCGTACGACTGCTGCTCGTACTGCCGGACCTCGTACGACTGGTCCTCGTACGGCTGCGGGTCGTACCCCTGCGCCTGCCCGTCGTACGCCGGCTGCTGGTCGTAGCCCCCGCTCTGCCCGCCGGCGTCGCCGGGCAGCGCAGCCGTGGCGCGCACGCCGTTCGGCCGCTCGCAGAGCCGGGCGCTGAGCCGGGCGCGCAGCTCGGCGCTGTTGGGCAGGCCGGTCAGCGCGTCGTGGGAGGCGCGGTGGGCGAGCTGCAGCTCGTGCCGCTTGCGCTCCTCGATGTCCTCGACGTGGGTGAGCAGGAAGCGCGGCCCGTCGGCGGTGTCGGCGACGACGGAGTTCCGCAGCGACACCCACACGTACGTGCCGTCCCGGCGGGCGAGCCGCAGCTCGGCGCGGCCGCCCTCGGCGGAGGTACGGAGCAGGGTGCCGATGTCCTCGGGGTGGACGAGGTCGGCGAAGGAGTAGCGCCGCATGATGGAGGCGGGGCGGCCGAGGAGCCGGCACAGCGCGTCGTTGGTGCGCAGCAGCCGGCCGTGCTGGTCGCCGCCCATCTCGGCGATCGCCATGCCGGACGGGGCGTACTCGAAGGCCTGCCGGAACGACTCCTCGCTGGCCCGCAGAGCCTGCTGCTCACGCTCCAGCCGGACCAGGGCGCGCTGCATGTTTGCTCGCAGCCGGGCGTTGCTGATCGCAATGGCGGACTGCGAGGCGTACATCTGGAGGGCCTCCCGGCCCCAGGGGCCGGGGTGGCGGCCGTTGCGGGGCCGGTCGACGGAGATGACGCCGAGGAGCTCGCGGCCGCTGCCGGAGGCGTACATCGGCGCGTAGAGGCGGTCCTGCGGATGCCACTCGTCCTCGAAGCGCGGGGCGGGTCCGTCGGTGTGCCACTGGGGGACGTCGTCCTCCATGAGCACCCAGCCCTCGGTGTGCGGTATGAACCGCAGGTCGCCCCAGGACTCGCCCATGGACAGGCGGCGGTCCCACGAGGCGCGGGAGCCGACCCGGCCGGTGATCAGGGCCTCGGCGGCGGGGCTGCCGGCGAAGGCGGCGACGACCAGGTCGCCGTCGGGGCGCACGAGATTGACGCAGGCCAGCTCATAGTTGAGGCCGACGACGATGCCGTCGGCGACGGTCTGCAGGGTGTCCGCCAGACTGCGGGCTGTGTTGAGGTCGGCCACGACCTGGTGCAGCTGCCGCAGGGTCGCAAGACGGACGTAGGGCTCCGACTCGGTCTCCATCGCTCGCTCTCCCCGAGACCTCGACAGCAACTCCAGGTTTCTCATCGGCTACTCGTGCTGCATTGTCTCCGCCACTGAATCACAGCGAGCTGTGCACCCGGTACACAGGGTCAACAATTACTGGGCTGTGTGACTCAAGTCACAGGAGAGGCCGTGACGAGTCCTTGCCGGCCCGGGAGCGCTCCCCCTTCTTCTGCAACGCAAATCGACGGAAGGGACGTCGGGTGTCCTCGCCCCGGACGCCAGACCCTCGCCCGGGACGCCGGTCCTAGGACCCGGCTGGTCCCCTGGCCCGATGCCGCCGCGTCCGGCGCGGGGCTAGCGTGCCGGTGTGCTGCCAACGACCATCGCCCCGAGTCCCGCCGTTCCCGCCTCCGGCATCCCCCATGCTGAGGGGGTGAGCAACGACGAGTTCCGGGCGGCGATGTCCCGGCTGGCGGCCGGTGTGGTCCTGGTGACCGCGCACGATCCGGACGACGGTCCGCGCGGCGAGGACGTCGGCATGACGGCGACGGCCTTCATGTCGGTCTCGCTGGACCCGCCGCTGGTCCTGGTGAGCCTGCGCAACGGCTCCCGGATGGACGACCTCCTCACGGAGGTCCCGGTGTGGGCGGTGTCGCTGCTCGCGGAGAGCCAGCGGCACATCGCGGGCCGGTTCGCGATGAAGGGCCGGATCAGCGACCGGCTGCTGTTCGCGGACGTCCCCTGGACGCGCGGCGAGGTCAGCGGCGCGCCGCTGATGGGCGGGGCGCTGGCGACGCTGGAGTGCCGGACGGAGAACCGGGTGGTCTCGGGCGACCACACGCTGGTCATCGGCCGCGTCCTGACCGCGGCTCTGCCGACGACGGACGGCGGGCCGCTGACGTACTTCAAGGGCAAGTACCGCCACTTGGGCTGACCGCTGACGGCTGACCGCTGACGGCTGACGGCCGACGGCCGACATCACCCGCGGACTGCCTCTGGCATCACCCGCGGACTGCCTCCCGGGGGGCTACCCCCAGTCCCGGCCCTGGCGGCCCTTCTTGGTCTCCGCGCGCTGCTTCTTCTGCCGCAGCCGGCGCTCGTTGATGCCGCGCGGGATCTTCGTGGGACGGCGCGGCTTGGGCGGCGGCGCGGTGGCCTCGGCGAGCAGGGACGCGAGGCGCACCGCGGCGGTCTCGCGGTTGCGCCACTGGGAGCGGTGCTCCGACGCCCGTACCGTCAGCACCCCGCCGACCAGCCGGGACGCGAGCCGCTCAAGGGCTCGTTCCTTCCAGACCGGCGGCAGCGCCTCGGTCGCCGCGAGGTCGAAGCGCAGCTCGACCTGCGAGTCGCTGGTGTTCACGTGCTGCCCGCCCGGCCCCGACGACCGCGAGAAACGCCACATGAGCTCGGCCTCCGGCAGGGAGACCGAACCGCGGATGAGATGGGGACCGGACATGCCCCCCATGTTCCCCGCAGCCGCCCCGGTGCGTCACCCTGTTTTCCGACCGCGCCTCGCTCACTGTGGAACCGGCGCGGCGCCGTCCGCGTTATCCCGTGTGACGACACTGCTAAGAAAGGGACTTCCCATGGCTGTAAGCCTGTCCAAGGGCGGCAACGTCTCCCTCACCAAGGAGGCGCCCGGTCTGACCGCCGTCACCGTGGGCCTCGGCTGGGACGTCCGTACGACCACCGGCACCGACTTCGACCTCGACGCGTCCGCGATCGGCGTCGACCCGACGGGCAAGGTGGCCTCCGAGGCGCACTTCGTCTTCTTCAACAACAAGGCCACGCCGGACCAGACCATCGTCCACACCGGTGACAACCGCACCGGCGAGGGCGGCGGCGACGACGAGCAGATCAACGTCAACCTGGCCCAGCTGCCGCCGAACGTCGACAAGATCGTCTTCCCGGTCTCCATCTACGACGCGGTCACCCGCGCGCAGAACTTCGGCCAGGTGCGCAACGCGTACATCCGCGTCGTCAACCAGGCCGGCGGCGCCGAGATCGCCCGCTACGACCTGAGCGAGGACGCGGCCGTCGAGACCGCCATGGTCTTCGGCGAGCTGTACCGCAGCGGCGCGGAGTGGAAGTTCCGCGCGGTCGGCCAGGGCTACGCCTCCGGCCTGGAGGGCATCGCCCGCGACTTCGGCGTCAACATCTGACGCACGGCGCACTGACGAGGGCGGCCCGGTGCACCCGCACCGGGCCGCCCTACGCGTGCCAGGGCCCTACGCTGCCCCGCCCTGCGCGTGCAAGCCGTACGCGGTGCAAGCCCTCCGCCTGCCCGCCCTCGATCAGGGCCGGTCCGGCTTCCCGTCCCCGTACAGCCACACGTCCCACACCTCGTCGAGGTCCTCATCCGCCACGTCCTCCACGTAGGCGATGAAGTCGTCGGTGGTGGCGTTGCGGTAGCGGTACTTCGCGGGCCAGCCGCGCAGGATCTCGTAGAACGTGTCGTCGCCGACCTGCTGCCGGATCTTGTGCAGCACCATCGCGCCCCGCCCGTACACCGGCGCGTCCGAGATGTTCTCCGCGCCGGGCGGATCGGCGGGCGGGAAGGCCCAGTTGGCGTCGTCGGCGAAGGCCTCCTCGAAGCTCTCCTGCGCCGGGGTGTCCTCGAAGTCCTCGGCGTACAGCCACTCGGCGTACGTCGCGAAGCCCTCGTTGAGCCACATGTCCCGCCAGGTCTTGGGGGAGACGGAGTCTCCGTACCACTGGTGGGCGAGCTCGTGGACGAGCGTCGGGGCGTCGAACGCCGGGCGCGGGAACACGGGGCGGGTCTGGGTCTCCAGCGCGTAGCCGAGGTCCCCGGCCCGGTCGACGATCGCACCGGCGGCGGAGAAGGGGTACGGGCCGAAGTTCTCGGCCTGCCAGTCCAGGATCTCGGGGACGCGGGCGAGCAGCGCGTCGGACTCGGCGTCACGGGCGGACGGGTCGATCGCGGTGAGGACGGGCAGATCGGCGGAGGTCCCGGCCCGCACCTTGGCCGTGCCCGTCTTGTACCCGCCGATGGCGACCGTGGCGAGGTAGCTCGCCATCGGCTCGGGCGCGCTCCAGACGGCGGTGGTCCGGCCGTTCGCGGTGCGCTCGCTCATCAGGCGGCCGTTGGACAGGGCCTTGAGCCCGGCGGGGACGGTGAGCGTGACGGCGTACGTCGCCTTGTCGGACGGGTGGTGGTTGCCGGGGAACCACGTCATGGACCCGGTCGGCTGGCCGACCGCGAGCGCGCCGTCGGCGGTGGGCAGCCAGCCCTCCTTGGAGCCGTCCGCGTCGGTGATCGTCTCGGGGACTCCCGTGTAGGAGATGGTCGTGCGGAACACGGCCCCCTTGTCGATCTCCTCGGACGGCCGCAGCGTCAGCTCGTCGCCGGCCCGGTTGACGGCGGCCGGCTTCCCGTCGACGGCGGCGCTGCGCACGGTCAGTCCGGCCAGGTCGAGGTTGAAGGCGCTGAGGTTCTGCGTCGCGGCGGCGGTGATCTCGGCGGTGGCGTCGATCCGCCGCGTCTTCGGGTCGTACGCGAGGCTCAGCGCGTAATGCCGTACGTCGTACCCGCCGTTGCCGAGCTTCGGAAAGTACGGATCCCGCAGCCCGGCGGCCCCGGGCGTCCCCTCCACCCCGCCGCTGCATCCGGTCAGGGCCAGGACCAGGCCCAAAGCGAGAACCAGCGGGGCGAGGGAACGGGAAGGCATCTCACGATCTTAGGCGGGCGGGGCCGTCGCCCGGGGGACGGCGGGGGCCCGTCGCCCCGGGGGATTCGCTACGCCCCGCCCGTCGCCGCCCGCAGCAGCGCGGCGATGCCTGTGAAGCCGCGGCGTTCGGCGTGGGCGAGGGGGGTGACGCCGTCGGCGTCCGGGAAGGTGGGCGTCGCGCCGGCGGCGAGGAGGAGCTCGACGATCTCGGCGTGGGCGCGGCCGCCGTCGCCGAGGATCACGGCCTCGAGCAGGGCCGTCCAGCCCAGGTCGTTGACGTGGTCGACGTCGATCGCGGTCTCCCGCAGCAGCGCCCGCACGTACTCGACGTGGCCGCGCTCGCTCGCCGGGATCAGCGCGACCCCGCCGAACCGGTTGCGCAGCGTCAGATCCGGTCCGGCCGGGAGCAGCACCCGCATCATCGCGACGCTGCCGGTCACGCCCGTGACCAGCCAGGCGCTGTCCTGGCGGCGGTCCTGTGCATCGGCGTCCGCGCCCGCGTCGACCAGGACGCGCGCGGCGTCCACATGGTCGCCGAGGGCGGCGAGCAGCAGCGGGGAGCGCAGCTCCTCGTCCCGGGCCTCGACCGGGGCGCCGTCGGCGAGGGCGGCGCGCACCGCGTCGGGGTCGCCGTGGCGGGCGGCGTCGAGCAGCCGCAGGTGAAGTTCGTTCGTCGTCATCGTGGTCCTCGTCCTCCGCCCGTGCGTCCGTTTCCGTACCTGTGAGTGGGCTCGTGCCCGGACCCGTACGAGAAAACCGGTGGCGTCCCGTTCGAAGGTCCGGGACGCCACCGGGGTCATCCCGTCGTCCCTCAGTTGTCGAGCGAGGCGACGCCCGCGCGGGCGAACTTCTCGTCCAGGTCGCCGCTCGGGGCGCCGGCCACGCCGATACCGGCGATCGGCGCGCCCTTGACCTGCACCGGCGCACCGCCGCCGAGGAACAGGGTGCCCGGGATGTCCTTCAGGTTCGGGGCGTTCTCCAGGCGCTTGACCAGCTCGGAGGTCGGGGCGTTCCAGGAGACGGCGGTGAACGCCTTCTTCTCGGCGGACTCGGGGGACTGCGGGCCGGCGCCGTCGCCGCGCAGGGTCACGATGGTGTTGCCGTTGCGGTCGACGACCGCGACGGAGACCCGCTGGCCCTCCTTCTCGGCGGCGTCCAGCGTCGCCTGCGCGGCCTCGGTCGCGGCCTCGATGGTGAGGTGCGTGGACTGCATCAGGTTGTCATTGGCGACGTCCGCCTTCATGGCGACGGCCGGCGCGGCCGCCGGGGCGGAGGCGTTCGCGGAGACGGCGCCGAAGGTACCGGCGGCGACGACGGCGGCGGTGGCGGCACCGATCCAGAGCTTCTTCTTCATGGTGGGGCTCCTTCGAAATCCTTGGCGGCGATGGCTCGTTCGCTCTGTCATCCATCCTGTGGCCGCCACCCGCCCCGTACGGTCCCCGGACCGGCTGCCCTCGTCGCGCATGATGGACGACACCCGGGTCAACCGATCGGTTGATGCCGTACTGGCCCGCCGGGGCCACGATGGACACGTACCACCAGGTCAGACGGGTTTCGGAAGGTGAGCGATGGAGCACGACCCGGATGCCCGATGGCTGGCGCGCGTCATGCACGTCGCGTTCTTCCTGCTGCTCGGCGCCTCACTGGTCCGCTTCCTGCTGCGGCACCCCTGGGAGGACCGCAGCCCCTGGATCATCGCGCTGTCCGGGGCGCTCGCCTCGCTGTACGTCCTCGGGCCCGTCCTCGGCACCCGCGCGACCCCGCGCCGCATCGCCTGGCTGGTCACCGTCGTCGCCGTGTGGATGGTCCTGGTCGTCCTCGCGCCGAGCTTCGCCTGGTGCGCCGTCCCGCTCTTCTACACCGGTCTGCGCACCCTGCCGCCGCGCGCCGCGCTCGTCCTCGTCACCCTCCTCACGGTGTTCGTGGTCGCCGCGCAGGTCAAACTCTCCAACGGCGGCTGGGACCCCAACCTGCTCGTCGCCCCGCCCGCCGTCGCCGCGATCGCCACGGCCGTGTTCGTGCACGCCGAGCGGCAGGCGGACCGGCAGCGCGTCCTGATCAACGACCTGATCAGGACGCGCCGCGAACTCGCCGCCATCGAACGCCGCGAGGGCACCCTCGCCGAACGGCAGCGGCTCTCCATGGAGATCCACGACACCCTCGCCCAGGGCCTGTCCAGCCAGCAGATGCTGCTCCAGGCCGCCGACCGCACCTGGGACAGCGACCCCGACACCGCCCGCCGGCACGTCCGCACCGCCGAGTCCATCGCCGAGCACAACCTCGCCGAAGCACGCCGCTTCGTGCACGACCTCGCGCCCGCCGATCTCGCCGAGGGCGGCGGCCTGGAGGAGGCGCTGCGGCTGCTCGCCGCCCGCGAGTCGGCCGGCTTCCGGGTCGACGGCACGGCGCTCCCGGTCCCGGAGCGCGTGCAGTCCGCGCTGCTGCGGATCGCGCAGGGCGCCCTGGCCAACGTCCGCGAGCACGCCGCCGCGACCTCCGCCGCGCTGACCCTCACGTACCTCGACGACCAAATCGTCCTCGACATCGCCGACGACGGACGCGGCTTCGAACCCAGCCGCACCCGCAGCGCCGGCGTCCGCGGCCACGGCCTGCCCGCCATCCGGGCGCGGGTGCGCCAGCTCGGCGGAACGCTCACCATTGAATCCGCGCCCGGCGAGGGCACGGTCCTGTCCGCCGCGATCCCCCTGGAGACGGAAGAGTGACGACGACGGTACGCATCCTGCTCTGTGACGACCACGCCGTCGTACGCGCCGGGCTGCTCGCCCTGCTCGGAAGCGCCGACGGCATCGAGGTCGTCGGCGAGGCCGGCAGCGGCGAGGAGGCGGTCGCCATGGCCGCCAAGCTGAAGCCGGACGTCGTCCTGATGGACCTCCAGCTCGGCCCCGGCATCGACGGCGTCGAAGCCACCCGCCGGATCGCCACGCCCGACGTCCACGTCCTCGTCCTGACCACGTACGACACGGACGCCGACATCACCCGCGCCATCGAGGCCGGAGCCACCGGCTACCTGCTGAAGGCGGAGCGCCCCGAGGAGCTGTTCGCCGCGATCCGCTCGGCGGCCGAGGGCCGTACGGCCCTGTCGGCGCCGGTCGCCAGCGTCGTCATGGACCGCATGCGCGGCGCCTCCCGCCCCAGCCTGACCGACCGCGAACGCGACATCCTGGCCCAGCTCGCCCAGGGCCTGGGCAACCGCGAGATCGCCCGCGCCCTGTTCATCAGCGAAGCCACGGTCAAGACCCACCTGGGCCGCATCTACGCCAAGCTCGGCGTCGACACGCGCTCGGGCGCGGTGGCGGTGGCGAAGGAGCAGCGACTGCTGCCGTAGGGGCGGCTTGCGGCGACGCGGCCCACCGTGAGGCGCGCGGCGGCTCCTGGTGACGCGGCCCACCGTGAGGCGCGGCCCGCCGGTCGTGGGGCGCCCTCCTCCCCCCGTACGTCCCCTCTCCGCCGCGCGGCGGAGGCGGTCCGCCGTACAGGACGAAGACCCCGGCGGCGGGCCCGGCGAGGCTGGACGGCATGACGACACCGACGCCCGCGCCGACCGCCGCCACCACCCCCGACCACGCGGGAACCGACCACCCGACCGGCCACCCGACCGACCAGACGCCGACCGACCACCTGCGGACCGCCCGCCGCGCCGCGCACCTCCTCGCGCTGTGCACCGTGCCCTCCGGGCTGTGGCGACTGGCCATGGCCGCCCAGCTGCCCGTCGGGTACAGCGAGGAGGTGCTGCGCGAGGTCTACGGCATCCCCGGCTGGGGCGTCGCGTACGTCATCGGGCTCACCGTCCTCCAGGAGTGCGCCGCCCTGCTCCCGCTCCTCGCGGTCACGGGCCGCCTGCGCTCCCTCCGCCCCGCCACCGTCGTCCGGGCCGGCCGGATCCTCGCCCTCCTGATCACCCTGTTCTGCGTCAGCCAGCTCGCCCTGCTGTTCTTCGTCACCCCCGACCAGCACCTCTCCCCCACCGGCCACACCCTCTTCCTCCTCGTGTACGCCCCGCTCGCCGCCACCGGCCCACTGCTCGCCCTCGCCACCCGCGCGTACGCCCGGGCGCACCGGCTCCACCGGGCCTGAACCCGACGTGACACCATCGACTACGTGCTCGACATCGGCTACTCCCTCTCCCGTCGTTTCCCGGACCCCCCGCAGACCGACTACCGCCGCGCGGACGTCCACGCCCTGCGCCACGACCTCTTCTGCGGCGACGTCTACCTCGCCGACACGAAGGCGGACCGCGAGGTGTCCACAGCCTGGGGATGGGTCCCGGTGCTCGACTTCGCCTGGGCGCTGTGCGACATCGTCGAACAGCTCGACCGCGACCCGCGCGGCAACCGCGCCTCCCAGCCCCAGCACGCCGAGCTCGACTTCACCGAGTCCAGCGACCGGATGCTCTTCGAGCGCCGCTTCGGCTGGGTCGACGTCGAGGCCGACTGGATGCCGGGCGACGAGGCGCCGCTCACCTTCAACCACACCGCGCTGCGCCGCGAGGCCCGCGACTTCCTTCACGACCTGATCGCCGACCTCACCGACATGCACGAGGGCCTCGCCGACAACCCCGCGATCTGGGACCTCCAGGCCCGCTTCCCGCGAGTCGCGTAACACCACCGGGCCGCGGGCCGCTCAGTCCTCCACCGGGGCCGCGGGCCGCTCAGTCCTCCACCCGCACCCCCAGCGCCGCCGCGAACACCGGTGCCAGATCCACCAGTTGCGCCGTACTGATCACCGCACCCGCCAACGCGTCCACCCCGCGAGCGATCTCCAGCCGCTGCACCGCCCGCAGATCGACGTCCTTCAGCCGCGCCCCGCCGAAGTCCGCCCCGGTCACCACGCAGTCCCGGAACTCCACCCGCTCCAGCACCGCTCCCCCGAAGTCCGGCTCCGCGAGCACGCACCCCTCGAAGACCACGTCCTTCAGCCTCGCGGCCCGCAGATTCAGATAGTCCAGCTTCCCTCCCCTCACCAGCACTCTCTCCAGCACCGCCCCGTGCAGCTGCACCCCGCCCAGCCGCGCGTCCACCACCTCCACGTCCCGCAGCGTCGCCCCCGCCAGGTCCGTCCCCACACCCCGTATCCCGCTGAGCACCGAATCCAGGAACCGCGCACTCGTCAGCCGCGCCTCGTCCACCGCGCAATCCCGCAGCGCGCAGTCCATGAACCGCGCCCCCGCCCCGTCCTGCCCCGCCAGGTCGAGACCCGCGAACTCCAGCCCGTCGTAATCCCCGTCCGGCTCCAACCTCCCCTCGTACGCCGCCAGCGGCGGCAGCCGCACCTCCGGCCGCCGCACCGGCGCCACCGTCTTCCTCTTCGCTTTGCCCGTCACTCCCCCAATGTGACACGCGCCACTGACAACGCCCCCGATGTCACGAACCGCGACCCCTCGGACGTCGCATGCCTGACACCGAGCCGAAGGGGCACAGACATGAACCACAACAGCCGGATCACCGTCATCGGCGGCGGCTTCGCCGGACTCACCGCCGCCATCACCGCCGCCGAGGCAGGCGCCCGCGTCACCCTGCACGAGGCCCACCACACCCTCGGCGGCCGCGCCCGCACCGCCGAAGGCCCGTACAAGACCAACGAGGGCCCGCACGCGCTCTACAACCGCGGCCCGCACTGGACCTGGCTCAAGCAGCGCGACCTCCTCGGCCCGCTCGCGCAGCTGCCGGCCCTGGAAAGCACCCGCTTCCGCATCCACCACCACGGCGCGCTGCGCCGCACCCCGCCGCTCGGCTTCCTCCGCCAGACCCTGCGCAAGGCCGAACAGGCCCCCGTGGACGTCGACTTCCTCACCTGGGCCACCGAGGTCGCCGGCCCCGAGACCGCCCGCGCCGCCGCCAACTACAGCGGCGTCGCGCTCTTCCACCACGACCCCGGCGCGCTGTCCGCCCGCTTCGTCCAGGAGCGGCTGCACCGAGCCGCCTCCCTCCCGCCCGAGGCCAAGTACATCCGCGGCGGCTGGGGCGAGCTCATCGACCGGATGGCCGCCCACGCCTGGAACCTCGGCGTCCGCATCGAGACCGGCTCCCGCCTCGACACCCTGCCCGTCGCCGACGGCCCCGTCGTCGTCGCCACCTCGCTGAGCGCCGCCGCCCGCCTCCTCGGCGAGCCCGTCCTGACCTGGGAGAGCGGCCGGACCGTCCTGTTCGACATCGCGCTGCGCACCCGCAAGGGCGACCCGTTCGTCGTCTCCGACCTCGACGCCCCCGCCTGGGTGGAACGCTTCACCGCCCAGGACCCCACCCTCGCCCCCGCCGGCCAGCAGCTGATCCAGGCACAGCTGCCCATCGGCCCCGACCAGACCAAGGCCGACGGCATCGCCCACGGCGAACGCCTCCTCGACCTCGGCTTCCCCGGCTGGCGCGAGCGCACCGTCTGGCGCCGCGAGGCCGTCTCCCAGGGCCGTACGGGAGCGGTGGACCGGCCCGGCACCACCTGGCGCGACCGCCCGGCGATCGACCGCGGCAACGGCGTGTACCTGGTCGGCGACCAGGTCGCCGCGCCGGGCGTGCTGTCGGAGGTGTCGTTCACCAGCGCCGTCGAAGCGGTCTCGCTCGCCCTCAGGGCCGCACGCCTTGACCTCAAGCACGCTTGAGGTCAAAAGCTGGGCTCATCAACGGGAGAACACAGACACGGCACCCCGAGGAGCCCGCCATGCACGCCATCCGCCTCCACGCCTTCGGCCCCGCCGAGAACCTCACGTACGAGGAGACCGACACCCCGACCCCCGGCCCCGGCCAGGTCCGCATCGCCGTCGCCGCGGCCGGGGTCCACGTACTCGACACGGCCCTGCGAGAAGGCGAGACCGGCCCCCTCCCCGCCCCCGCCGAACTCCCCACCATCCCCGGCCGCGAGGTCGCCGGCACCGTGGACGCGCTCGGCGAGGGCGCCGACCCCGGCTGGCTCGGCAAGAACGTCGTCGCCCACCTCGGCATGGTCCCCGGTGGCTACGCCGAGGCCGCCGTCACCGACGCCACCCGGCTCCACGAGATCCCCGACGGCCTCGACCCGGCCGAAGCCGTCGCCATGATCGGAACCGGCCGCACCACCCTCGGCATCCTCCAGTTCACCGAACTCGGCCCCGACTCGATCGCGATCGTCCCGGCCGCCGCCGGCGGCATCGGCACCCTCCTCGTCCAGTACGCCAAGAACGCCGGCGCCACCGTGATCGGCCTGGCGGGCGGCGAAGCGAAAACGGCCCGAGTCCGGGAGAACGGCGCAGACGCGGCCGTCGACTACACCCGCCCCGACTGGCCCGCGCACGTACGGGAGTTCCTCGGCCCCCGCACCGCCACCATCGTCTTCGACTCCGTCGGCGGCGACACCGGCCGCGCCGCCGTCGACCTCCTCGGCAAAGGCGGACAGCACCTCGTCTTCGGCTGGCGCGCCGACACCCCGCTCACCTTCACCGACGACGAACTCGCCGCCCGCGGCATCACCTCCGAGTCCGTCCTCGGCCCCAAGATGCTCGAGAAGGCGGGCGGCGACATCCGCACCCTGGAACTCCGCGCCCTGGCAGAAGCCGCAGCCGGCCGCCTACGCCCGGCGATCCACCGTTTCCCACTCGCCGAAGCGGCGGCCGCGCACCGAGCCCTGGAAACACGAGGCACGACGGGCAAGGTCGTCCTGATCCCTTAGCGGAAACACCGAGAACGGCCCGGACCCAAAGAGGCGGCCCGGGCCGTCCCCAACGCCCGCACCTACCCACCACTCCCCAACGCCGCCAACGCCTCATCCGTCAGCCGATACACCGTCCACTCGTCCTGCGGCTTCGCCCCCAGCGACTTGTAGAACTCGATCGACGGCGTATTCCAATCGAGCACCGACCACTCCAGCCGCTCGTACCCGCGCTCCACGCAGATCCTCGCCAACTCCGTCAGCAGCGCCTTCCCATGACCCCCGCCGCGCACCTCAGGACGGACGTACAAGTCCTCCAGGTAGATGCCGTGCACCCCGCGCCACGTCGAGAAGTTGAGGAACCACAGACAGAACCCCGCCACCTCGCCGTCCTCGGTCTCCGCGATGTGCGCGTACGCACCCGGACGCTCCCCGAACAGCGCCTCGTGGATCTGCTCCGGCGTGGCCTTCGCCTCGTCCGGCTCCTTCTCGTACTCGGCCAGCTCACGGATCAGCTGGTGGATGACGGGCACATCGGCAGGTGTGGCAGTACGAATCATGTGATCAGCATGGATCCTCGGCAGCCCGCCGGACCAGCGATATCCGCCCGTCGGACAGCGGTAGTACCCTCCCGCCACGCACCCAAGAGGGACAAGAGGACAGCATGAGCAGCACGGACACGGTCAACGGCGGCATCTCCTTCTGGTACGCCCAGGAGGGCGCCCCCATCCCCCGCGAGCCGCTGCCCGGGGACGCCACGGCCGACGTCTGCATCGTCGGCGGCGGGTACACCGGCCTGTGGACGGCGTACTACCTCAAAAAGGCCGTCCCCTTCCTCAACATCACCGTCCTGGAAGCCAAGTTCTGCGGGTACGGCGCCTCCGGCCGCAACGGCGGCTGGCTCTACAACGGCATCGCAGGACGCGACCGCTACGCCACGCTGCACGGCCACGAGGCAGCCGCCCGCCTGCAGGAGGCGATGAACGCGACGGTCACGGAAGTGATCGACGTCTGCGCGGCCGAATCGATCGAGGCGGACATCCACCGAGGCGGCGTCCTGGAAGTCGCCCTCACACCCGCCCAACTCACCCGCCTCAAGGAGTTCCACGCCCGCGAGATCGCGTTCGGCGAGAAGGAACGCGAGCTCTTCGGCGCCCGTGAGACGGCCGAACGCATCCGCGTCTCCGGTGCCGTCGGCTCCTCCTGGACTCCGCACGGCGCCCGCCTCCACCCCGTCAAACTCGCCCACGGCCTCGCGGCAGCCGTCGAAGCGCTCGGCGTGACGATCCACGAATCGACCCCGGTCACCGAGATCAAGCCCAAACACGCCGTCACCCCGTACGGCACCGTCCGCGCCCCGTACATCCTGCGCTGCACCGAGGGCTTCACCGCCTCCCTCGCCGGCCAGCGCCGCACCTGGCTCCCGATGAACTCCTCCATGATCGCCACCGAACCGCTCTCCGAAGACCTCTGGTCCGAGATCGGCTGGAACGGCCTGGAGACCCTCGGCGACATGGCCCACGCCTACATGTACGCCCAACGCACGGCAGACGGCCGCATCGCCCTCGGCGGCCGGGGCGTCCCGTACCGCTACGGGTCGAAGACCGACAACGACGGCCGCACCCAGCCCCAGACCATCGACGCCCTCCGCGAGATCCTGGTCCGCTTCTTCCCCCAGCTGGCAGGGGTACGGGTGGACCACGCCTGGTCCGGCGTCCTCGGCGTCCCCCGCGACTGGTGCGCCACCGTCACCCTGGACCGCTCCACCGGCCTCGGCTGGGCCGGCGGCTACGTGGGCTCCGGCGTCGCCACCGCCAACCTGGCCGCCCGCACCCTGCGCGACCTGATCCAACAGGACTCCGGCCAGTCCGGCCCGACGGACCTCACCACCCTCCCCTGGGTCAACCACAAGGTCCGCAAGTGGGAACCGGAACCCCTCCGCTGGCTGGCCGTCCAGACCATGTACGCCGCCTACCGCACGGCCGACCACAAGGAAGCCACGTCGAACACGGCCACAACGTCCCCGGTAGCCCGCCTCGCCAACCGCCT
>NZ_DATCVQ010000640.1:0-3356 GCF_036566765.1 Streptomyces sp. | reverse complement strand
CGCTCGGCCGGATCGCCGCCGCCACCGCGTCCGTCGACGCCCGGCTCGCCGCGGCCGAAGCGCTCAGCGAACGCCGCTCCCCCGACTGCGTGGCACCGCTCGCCGCGCTCCTCGGCGACCGCTCGCTGCACGCGTGCGATGCCGTCGCACTGCGGGGCCTTGCGACTGTCGGGACCCCCGAGGCCGTCGAGCACGTCCTGGCGTACTGCCGAACGTCCCCCACCAGGCGGGGCATCGCGCGCGACGCGCTGAGCATCCTCGCGAACGCGCGTCGGGAGACGACGGAACCGGCGCCCTGATCGACAAGGGCGGCGGTGTTCCGGGCGATGCCCGGCGTCGCCGGAGAGCGGCGAACGCGACGTCATGGCTCTGCAGCGCTACGACGTCGAGTCCGCGGAGCGACCGGGCGTGTGGGAGGTGCGCTACTGGAGCCCGGTGAACCGCGCTCTGCTCGGACCCGACCGCCGGGTCGTCCTGCTGATCCACCGGGTGGAGGAGGTGACCGAGCTGATCCGCGCCCGCGGCGGGCGGGACGGTGACCGAGCCAGGGTCCTTGAGGCAGAGCTGTACTCGAGGGCACGGGAGCTGCAGAAGGTCAACGAGCGGCTCCGGCAGGCGCACGCCCGGGAGCGCGACGTCGCTCTCGCCCTGCAGAAGGCCATGCTGCCGACTCCCCGGGACTCCTTCGAAACCCCGAGGAATGGAGACCCTCTGGGCGCCGGCTCCTCCCGTCTCCTGAACGCGCCGCCCCCTGCGCGGACCGCTCACCGATGACGAACGCGCCGCCGTCGACGACGGTCAGGCCGCCCTCGACCAACTCCTCGAACGACTCACCGACATCCCGACTCCGGCTGGGCCGACACCACGGCAGATCGGCGTCCCAGCCACGGCGACCCTGCTGCCTGTGGTCGAGGTGAGGCACGGACCCACCCAGTGATCACGCGGCCCCGGGGCCAGAAACTGGTCCCGGGACGGGATACCCGATCTGCGTCAAATCCTCGGCCAGGTCATCGAGGTCGACGCCCGGGTTCAACGCAGAGACCACACCCTGAGTAAGAGGCCGCAGGGCATAGACGTGACGGACGGCCTCCCTGTTCACCGCGACCTCGTAGTAGTCCTCGGCGAACTGCTGATATGCCTCGGGACGGCCATCCAGCAGGACGTCGAACAGCCACTCCGCGCTGTCGCCGTCCGTTATCCCCGCAGGCAGGGCGTCGATGGTCCCGGCCCTCCACTCGGAGTCAGCCTGTTCACGCCAGAAGCACACGGTTGCCCGTGGTGTGCCGTCGTGCCCGCTGAACGCGGGTTCCGAGACGTGGTGGAGAAACGCTGCTGGCACTCCGTCGAAGAGCCCTGGCCACGGAACCGGAGGCGTGACCCGATGCGGGCTCATCGGTGACTCGTGATCGAACCCGCGGGCGTACGCACCCGCCGGCGAGAAGACGATCGAGTAGTCATTGCCGCACCCGTCGCGCATGGAGGCCATCTCCTCAGTCGGCGACCACTGAGCGTCGAACGAGTAGAACCGGGACTCCCAGTCCGGGCTCATGATGGAGTCGAGGACAGCCATGGCGCGGGAGCGATCCCGAATGATCGAGATCTCCGGCAGCTGACGAGTGAGCTCATAGAAGGACACGGCTCCATCCAAGCCCATCCCACTGACAGCACTCCCACCAGCACTCACTTGACATAGTTGATTCCACAGAACTCCGTGGGAGACCGTCTATGGGTTCTTCTGGCGATGGAACCGGGCTGAGGTTGTCACCTACATCCGTGACCAGCTCCGCCGGAGGATCCGTACCGGCAAGGGCCGCTGCCCCCACCCGGTGACCCTGATCGTTGACTCCCAGTCGGTCAAGGGCGCTTCCACCGTAGGCCGCGACAGCCGCTGCTACGACGCCGCGAAGAAAATCAACGGCCGCAAGCGACATATCACCGTGGACACGCTCGGCCTGCCGGTGATGATCACGGTGACGTCCGCCGACATCCAGGACCGCGACGCCGCCCGCGACGTGTTCTGGCGCCTTCGCCTCACCCATCCGCAGATCACCCAGGTCTGGGCCGACCGCGGCTACGCCGGCGACCTCGTGGACTGGGCCCGCGACCGCCTCTGGCTCACCCTGCGCATCGTCTCCCGACCCAAGGGCACCAAGGGATTCGTCGTCCTGCCCCGCCGCTGGAAAGTCGAGCGCACGATCGGCTGGTGCATGAACGCCCGCCGCAACGCACGCGACTACGAACGCCTTCCCCAGCACTCCGAAACCCACCTGAACTGGGCACTCATCACGGTGATGACCAAGCGACTGACCCCAAAACGGCCCGGGGCGAGCTGGTCGAAGCAACCCAGGACTGCAGGCTGAACAAAGACAACTTCACTGCCGATGCTGCAGCCCGGGGCACCAGCCGGTTCGCCACCGCCACTTCGGACAGGAGGTCATTCCTCGAAGTCCTGATAGCCGTATTCGGCGGTGTGCTCAAAATGGCCGGGAAGCGGATGCAGCGCGACCCAATCTCCCTCGCGCACCACTTCCCCACTCAGGGACGGCACCTCGATCCGGTCCCAATCGACGGTGACCTTGACCGCGTCCCCAAGCTCTCCAGCGAACATGCGGTGGGACAGGGTCGTGGTCTCGTCCTCCGCTTCCTCATCCGCCTCGAAGTCGTACCCCACCGGCTCCTCGGGCCCGGTGAACGTGATGTCCGGGTAGCCCGCTATCGAGATCGTGAGGAACGGATGCAAGTCGATCGAGTCGGTCTGCTTCCCCTGCTGGTAGACGTCCAAGGTCAGGCGGGCGCCATACCAACAGAGCAGGTACAGGTTGATCTCCTCGGCGAGCTCCGCGGTCAGATCATGCTGCACCTCCTCAAGGCTGCCTCGCACGTAGTGGGTGTCCTTCCTGGCTCCCCCAGGATCGACACCGAAGGCCAAGTCGTAGAAGCTACGCATCATTCGATCATCAGTCATGTGCGGCACCCTAACCGCCCGCACTGACAGCCCAGTTGTACGCCGATCCACACCTCAGATAGGCGAGCACGCCCAGAGTTGAAAAACACCTACTGAGCCCACATCTGCGGCCAGGCTCTGTGCGAGGAGGCAGTCCACCCGGTCCGAGCTCAGTGCCAGGGCCTGACGGGGAATCCGCAGGACGACCGCCTCGATCTGCCCGCCTGTGCATGCCCCTTCACTCGGTCGTGAGGTGTCGGTGAGCACGAGTCCCCCGCGACCACCGATTCGTTGCCCCGCTGAGAGATCATCACAGCGCCTTGTGTCATGAGCGCCAGTTGCACGTGCTCGGGATCGCCACGCCGGACATGAGTCGAGGTGCGGCGCGAGAGCACCGGCGAGTCGGACACGG
>NZ_DATCVQ010000639.1:0-20162 GCF_036566765.1 Streptomyces sp. | reverse complement strand
CCAGGTGATGAAGGACCAGACCTCCTTGGGGTCCCAGCCCCAGTAGCGGCCCCAGGCGTCGCCCGCCCAGATCGCGCCCGCGATGATCGTGAAGGTCCACAGCGGGAAGACCGCGGCGTTGATGTGGTACGAGAACTTGTCCAGCGAGGCGGCCGCGGGCAGCCGCTCCAGGACGGACCGGGCGAAGGAGCTCGGGTTGCCGCCGTTCGCCAGCTTGTTCTCGTAGCTGTCGCGGAACAGGTAGAGGAGGGTGCCGACCGCGCCCAGGTAGAAGACCGCGCCGCAGAAGATCGCGGTGGAGACATGGATCCACAGCCAGTACGAGTGCAGGGCCGGGACCAGTTGGTCGCTGTCGGTGTAGAGCCAGGTGGTGGCGATGCCGAGGTCGAGGAGGACCGTGGTGACCAGCAGCAGCCCCATCCAGCGGACGTTCTTCCGGGCGAGCAGGAAGCCGAGGTACGCGCCCACCGCCACCGTGGAGAAGGTGATGGAGAACTCGTACATGTTGCCCCAGGGGGCCCGCTGCACGGACAGCGCGCGGGTGAGCACGCCGCCCGCCTCGACCAGGAACGCCAGCGTGGTGAGCGAGACGGCGATCCGGCCGTACAGGTCGCCCTTGACCGTGCCGCCGGCCGCACCGGGGCCGTCCGGGACGTCCCGCGCGCCGGCGGCGGAGCGGGTGACGACCTTCGGCTTGTCGAGGACGGCAGTGCCCCCGCCCCTGACCTGCACGGTGACCGCCGGAGCGGCCCCCGCCCGCTGGGTCAGCGCGGCGGCGGTGCGGCCGACCTTGCTGCGGCTGCCGAGCACCCACTCGGCGATGTGCGCGAGAAAGGCCAGGGTGTAGACGGCCATCGAGGAGTAGATGAGCGTGTTGCTCATCTGCGCCAGGCTCTCGTTCGTGGCGGCGGCGAGATTCACTTCTCAGGCCTTTCTGCCTCAGCAGGTTCGGGCGCGGTCGGCGCCTTCGCGTGGAGCGTGGCCGCGAGATCGGCCAGCTCCTCGGGGAGCTTGGCGGACTCGCTCCGGCCAAGGCCCGCCATCTCGACGACGGTGATGCCGTCGTCCCCCCGTACGGCCCGGACCCAGACCCGGCGCCGCTGTATGAACAGTGAGGCCGACAGGCCCGCGATCGCGGCCAGCGCGCCGGCCAGCGCGAGGCCGTCGCCCGGCTGCTGGGTGACCGAGAAGCTGGCCCACTCCTTGATCTCCTTCTCGAAGGTGATCGAGCCGGCGCCGTCGGGCAGCGTCATGGTCTCGCCCGGCAGCAGCCGCTCGGCGAGCTTGCCGCCGTCCTTGTCCGTGAACTGCTTCATCGAGGACTTGTCCAGCTGGTACACGTTCTGCGGCAGGCCGCTGTCGACGCCCAGGTCGCCGACGAAGCCGGTCAGCGCCATCACCGGGAAGTCGAGCGCCGGGAACTGGGAGAACATGTTGCCCTTGCCCGCGCCCGCGAACGTCGGCACGAAGAACGCCTGGAAGCCGAGCTGCTTCTTCGCGCCCTTCTTGTCCCGGTAGCCGTCCATCACCTTGATCGCGCCGGTGGAGGTGACGTTGTTGTCGATCGGCAGCAACGGCACGGCGCCCTTGAAGATCTCCTTGCCCCTGCCGTCCTTGATCGTGACGACGGGCGCGTAGCCGTGGGAGATCAGATAGACCTTCGAGTCGCCCACCTTCAGCGGCTCGTTGACCCGGATGACCGCCTTCTTGTCGGAGCCGCCGGACTCCCGGTAGCTGACCGCCGCCTCGAAGGTGCGCGGCGTGCCGCGCTGCGGGCCGGCCTTCTCGTACGTGCCGGTGAACGAGTCGAGCGTGAAGCCGAACGGCTCCAGCTCCTCGGTGCCGAACCAGGACCCGGACTTGAAGTCGTCGTACTGGGTGAGCGTGTTGGAGAAGCCGCCGCCCTCGACGATCAGCTTGCCGCCCTCGGACTTCAGCAGCTGGCCCCAGGCGAAGGCGGTCAGCATCACGATCAGCGCGATGTGGAAGAGCAGGTTGCCGACCTCGCGCAGATAGCCCTTCTCGGCGGCGACGGCGTCGCCGACCCCGTGGGCCCGGAACCGGCGGCTCTTCAGCAGCTCGAGCGCGGCCTCGCGGACCTGGTCGGGCTCGGCCTCGGTGCGCCAGGTGGTGTACGCGGGCAGCCGCGTCAGCCGGCGCGGCGCGCCCGGCGGGCGGCCGCGGAGCTGGCCGACGAACTGCCAGGTGCGCGGCACGATGCAGCCGATGAGCGAGACGAAGAGCAGGATGTAGATCGCGGAGAACCACACCGAGCTGTAGACGTCGAAGAGCTGCAGCTTGTCGTAGATCGGCGACAGCGTCGGGTGGGCCGCCTTGAACTGGGCCACCTTCAGCTCGTCCGCGCTGGTCTGCGGGATCAGCGAGCCGGGGACCGCGCCCAGCGACAGCATGAACAGCAGGATCAGGGCGACCCGCATCGAGGTGAGCTGCCGCCAGAACCAGCGCGCCCAGCCGACGACGCCGAGGGTCGGGCCGCCGACGGCCGTGTCCTCCTTGGGGGCGGTGGACAGCTGCGCCCCGGCCTCGCCGAGGTCCTGTTGCTCCGTCGGCTCGGTCGCCTCTGTCGGCTCCGTCGCGTCTGTCGCGTCCGTCGCGTCCGTCTTGCTCATGGAACTAGATCCCCACCGTGAAGCCGTTGGTCCAGGTCTGCATGGACTGGACGATGCTGTCCCACGCTCCTGTGAGAAGCAGCAGACCGGTCGCGATCATCATGACCCCGCCGATCCGCATCACCCACACGTAGTGCCGCTTGACCCACCCGAACGCGCCGAGGGCCTTGCGGAAGGCGATCGCGGCGAGGATGAAGGGCAGGCCGAGGCCGAGACAGTACGCGACGGTCAGTATCGCGCCCCGCCCCGCACTGGCCTCCTGCGTGGCGAGCGCGTTGACCGAGGCGAGGGTCGGGCCGATGCACGGGGCCCAGCCGATGCCGAACAGCGCGCCGAGCAGCGGCGCGCCGACGAGCCCCGTGGCCGGCCGCTTGTGGAAGCGGAACTCGCGCTGGGTGATCCAGGGCAGCAACCCCATGAACAGGACGCCCATGACGATCATCAGCACGCCGAGCACCTGGGACACGGTCTCCCGGTAGCGGAGCAGCGTGGAGCCGAAGAAGCCGAAGAGCGCGCCGCCGGAGACGAACACCACGGTGAAGCCGAGCACGAAGAGCGAGGCCCCGGCGGCCATCCGGCCGCGCCGGGCGTCGGCGAGGTCGGTGCCGCTGACCCCGGTCACGTAACTGAGGTAGCCGGGGACGAGCGGCAGCACGCAGGGCGAGAAGAAGGAGACCAGGCCGCCGAGGACGGCGATGGGCAGCGCGAGCAGGAGCGCTCCGCTGTAGACCGTCTCGTTGCGGCCGAGCTCGGCGGCCAGGTCGAGCACGGGGGTCGACGCGGCGGCGGTCGCGGGGATCGTCACGAGGCTCGTCACGAGGTCACTTCTCCGCGACGATCGGGTCGATCATCGAGCGGAGTCGCTCTTCGGAGAGCGCCATGAGCGAGCGGGCCGCGATCTTGCCGTCCCGGTCGAGGACGACGGTGGACGGGATGGCCTGCGGGATCAGCGTGCCCTTGGGGAAGCCGTTGAGGATGAGCCGGCCCTCGGGGTCGTACAGGCTGGGGTACGTGACGCCGTAGTCCTCCTCGAAGAGGAGGGCGGGGCCCTTGTCCGCGTCGCGGGTGTTGATCCCGACGAACTCCACGCCCTTGGCCTTCAGCTCCTTGGAGACCTTGGCGAAGTGCTTGGCCTCGGCGCGGCAGGGCGGGCACCAGGAGCCCCAGACGTTGAGGACGACGACCTTGCCCTTGAGGTCGGCGACGTCGAGCTGCTTGCCGTCGAGGGTCTCGCCCTTGATCGTGTTCGGGGCCTTGCGCTGCCCCTTGGCGACGGTGTCGACACCGCCCGTGTCCGTCACGAAGTTGGTGTCGCCGCCGCCTCCGGACTTGCCGTTGGAGTCCGAGGTGCAGGCCGAGAGCGCGAGTGCGGCCGCCAGGGTTCCGACGGCGAGCAGGGTGCGTCGAGGGGCACGGCTGTAGCTCATGTGAAAAGTTTCGCATGGGCGTTTCGCGGATCTTGGGCACCCCCCTACGTGCCCGGAAAGACCCTTGTCAAGGGTGCTTAAGCGGGCGCGTCGGGGGCTTGTCGTGGAGGGTGCGGCGGCCCTGAGGAAGGCATCACACGGCCTTCAGGAAGGAATTCCACCCACCGGCCGGGGACTGTCCGACCTCCAGCGTGCGCAGCTTGGCCAGGATCTTCGGGTCCTGCACGTCGAGCCAGTCGGTGAACTGGCGGAAGGAGACGAGTCGGACGTCCTTCTTGCCGGCCATCTTCTTGATCGCGGCCTCGACGGCGTCCATGTAGATCCCGCCGTTCCACTGCTCGAAGTGGTTGCCGACGAAGAACGGCGCCCGGTTGGACTCGTAGGCGCGGTCGAAGCCGCCGATGAGCGCCTCCGTGGCCTGCTGCCGCCAGCCCGGGTAGCGCGAGGGCATGCCGCGGGTGGTGTTCTTCGACTGGTTGGCGAGGATGTTGTAGTCCATCGACAGCACCTCGAAGGAGTGCCCGGGGAACGGCACGGCCTGCAGCGGAAGGTCCCAGATGCCCTGGCGCTTGGTGGGCCACATCTGGCGGCCGCCGGGCGAGCTGGCGTCGTACCGCCAGCCGAGCCGCTTGGCGGTGGGCAGCAGGTTGTCCTGGCCGAGGAGGCAGGGGGTGCGGCCGCCGACGAGCTCCTTGCTGTAGTCGAAGGGCAGCGGGTCGAGGTCGGTCCAGCCGCTGTTGGTCTTCCACTCGGTGACGAACGAGACAGCCTGGTTGATCTCGTTCTGCCACTGGGCGGGGGTCCAGTTGCCGACCGAGCCGGAGCCGCCGCAGAAGTGGCCGTTGAAGTGGGTGCCGATCTCGTGACCGTCGAGCCAGGCCTGGCGGACGTTCTTGAGGGTGTCCTTGATGTGGGCGTCGGTGAGGTAGCCGATGTCGGAGGCGCCGATGCGGTTGTTCGGCGGGCGGTAGAGGCTCTTCTTCGACTCGGGCAGCAGGTAGATGCCGGAGAGGAAGAAGGTCATCGCGGCGTCGTGGTTCTTCGCGAGCTCCAGGAAGCGCGGGAACAGTCCGTTGCCGACCTCGCCCGCCCCGTCCCAGGAGAAGATCACGAACTGCGGGGGCGTCTGACCGGGCTCCAGCGGGACCGGCTTGGCGGGCTGGTGGGGCTGCGGCCCGGTGTCGGCGGTGGAGCCGTCGCCGATGAGCTTGGCCTGCGGGGCGGACGGACTGGGAGTGCTCGACCCCTGATCGCCGCCCTTGCCCGGACCGGAACGCCCTTTCTTGTCGGAGCCGTTGACGTCGCACCCGGCGATCCCGAACGCAGCGGCGGCGCCAACCCCCGCCCCCAACAGGCCCCTACGACTGATCCCGCTCATCGCGTCCCCATCCACACCCGTATATGACCTGAAAGGTCATTCAAACCGACAATGAGTGAGATGCAGGGAGGAACACGTCGGTTCCGGCCATTAGCGCAAAAATTTCAGGGCGACCAGATGACTTTCACGCCATCCGATCGCCCTGATCATCCACCAGGAGGGTTACGCCCCGAACGCTTTTGCCTTTCCCTTCACAGGTTTTGCACCTGCCAGGAGATGAGCGGGGACGAGATCCCGGGCGGGCTCGCTGTAGCCGACCGAGACGATCTTGTCGCCCTGGTACGTGAACGAGGTCAGCGAGGCCAGCGTGCACTGCCGGCGCCGCGGGTCGTGCCACAGCCTGCGCTTCTCCACGAAGCTGCGCACGATCCAGATCGGCAGCTGGTGGCTGACGCAGACCGCCTCGTGACCGCGGGCCGCGTCCTTCGCCGCGTCCAGCGCGCCCATCATCCGGACGACCTGCTCGACGTACGGCTCGCCCCAGGACGGCCGGAACGGGTTGGTGAGGTGCTTCCAGTTGCCCGGCTTGCGCAGCGCGCCGTCGCCGACGCCGAAGGTCTTGCCCTCGAAGACGTTCCCCGCCTCGATCAGCCGCTCGTCGGTGTCCAGGGTCAGCCCGTGCGACTTGGCGATCGGCGCGGCGGTCTCCTGCGCGCGCTCCAGCGGCGAGGCGACGACATGGGTGATGTCGCGGCCGGCCAGGTGCTCGGCGACCCGGTCGGCCATCTCCCGGCCCAGCTCGGACAGGTGGTACCCGGCCCGGCGGCCGTAGAGCACGCCGTCCGGGTTGTGCACCTCGCCGTGGCGCATGAGGTGTACGACGGTGATCTCGGCGCTCTCGCTCATGCGGTGGCCTCCGCGGCGGCACGGGCGGCGGCGGGCAGCGCGGCCGCGATCCGCTCCACGGCGCGCTCGTCGTGCGCGGTGGAGACGAACCAGGACTCGAAGGCGGACGGCGGCAGGTACACGCCGTTCGCCAGCATGGAGTGGAAGAAGGCGTTGAAGCGGAAGGCCTCCTGCTTCTTCGCGTCGTCGTAGTTCCGCACCTCGTCGGCGGTGAAGAAGACCGAGAACATGTTGGACGCGGTCTGCAGCCGGTGCGCCACGCCCTCCTTGGCGAGCGCGCCGGTCACCAGCCCCTGGATCTCCTCGGACACCGCGTCCACCTTCTCGTACGCGGCCTCGTCGAGCAGCCGCAGCTGCGCAAGGCCGGCGGCGGTGGCGACCGGGTTACCGGAGAGGGTGCCGGCCTGGTAGACCGGCCCGGCCGGGGCGAGGTGCCCCATGACGTCGGCGCGGCCGCCGAAGGCCGCGGCCGGGAAGCCGCCGCCCATGACCTTGCCGAAGGTCATCAGGTCGGGCTTCACGCCGTCGACCCCGTACCAACCGGCCTTGGACGTCCGGAACCCGGTCATCACCTCGTCGGAGATGTAGAGCGCCCCGTTCTCCCGGCACACGTCCGCCAGCCCCTGGTTGAACCCGGGCAGCGGCGGGACGACGCCCATGTTGCCCGGGGAGGCCTCGGTGATGACGCAGGCGATCTCGCCGGGGTGCGCGGCGAACGCGGCCCGGACGGCCTCCAGGTCGTTGTACGGCAGGACGATCGTGTCGCCGGCCTGCGCGCCGGTCACGCCGGGCGTGTCGGGCAGCGCGAAGGTGGCCAGACCGGAGCCGGCGGCGGCCAGCAGCGCGTCCACGTGGCCGTGGTAGCAGCCGGCGAACTTGATCACCTTGGCGCGCCCGGTGAACCCGCGGGCCAGCCGGATGGCCGACATGGTGGCCTCGGTACCGCTGGAAACCAGCCGAACCTGCTCGACGGGCTCGATGCGAGCGACGATCTCCTCGCCGAGCTCGACCTCGCCCTGGCCGGGCGTGCCGAACGAGGTGCCGCGGGCGACGGCGGCCTGGACCGCGGCGACCACCTCGGGGTGCGCGTGGCCCAGGATCATCGGCCCCCACGAGCAGACCAGGTCGACGTACTCGCGACCGTCCGCGTCGGTGAGGTACGGGCCGGTTCCGGACACCATGAACCGGGGCGTGCCGCCCACGGCCCGGAAGGCGCGGACCGGTGAGTTCACGCCGCCGGGCGTCACGCGGGACGCGCGGTCGAAAAGCGTCTGTGAGACTGGGGCTTCGTATGAATACGGCACTGTGGTCCTGACCTGCGAGTAAGGAAAGACGGCTGACGAACTACGGCTGACGTACTACCGGGATCGGCGGCGTGAGCCACCGAATACTCCCCGAATTACCACGGGGCGTCTGCGCGCCGCGTCTGCGAAACTGGGACGTCATAGGGATGGCTCACGGAAACCATGGTGTCAGAGGCCCGGACGTTCTTGCGGAACAGGTGTTTCACCGCACGCGGGTGGGGGAGGTCACTGGCACGATGATCGGGTTGCGCGGCGGGGTCGTGTTGCCTGCTAAAGGCAGTCGGGTGGAGATATGCATCGCGGTGGCGGACTGGGCGAGGGGACGGACGGCCTGGGCCCGGAGCCTGCGCGGCGGGGCAAGCACCGGCGCCGACGGGAGACGGACGAACCGGCGGCGAACAGGAGCGGCAGCTTGGGGGTGACGTACAAGTACTTCGGCGCGCCCGACGGGGCGACGGCGGCCCGCGTCCCGATCTCGATGCGCCCCGAGGAGCTCGGTGGGGACGAGCTCGGCATGGGCGGGATGTTCACCAAGATCAAGCCCGAGACGATAGCCGCGATGGTACTCACGGGCATCCAGGGCATGCCCCTGCACAAGGTCCCCCCGCTGGAGCTGGTCGTCCTCCACCCCGACTACGCCGTGGTGAAGCTCCCCATGACGGTCGTCGACCCGCTGCGCGGCATCGGCGAGGAGTCGGTCGGCGCGGCTGCCTTCATCTGGTCCACGGTCCCCGACCGCGGCGGCCCGCGCGACGCGTTCAACGTCTACCAGCTGCTCCACGAATGGCAGGACTTCTCGGTCCGCCTCCACGAAGCGGGACACCAGCCGTACTGCCTGGTCTGGCCCTGACCCAGCTCTCTGAGCAACTTTCCGACGCCACTACCCCACATCACCCGAAATTAGGACAAACATCCCTAAAGTAAAGGGTGACGCATCGGGCTAGGCATGGGGAGAGGACGGGAACCGTGGCCGGTGAACACCTGCAGATCGGCGAGGTCGCAGTGAGGACGGACCTTCCGCTGCGCACGATCCGCTCCTACGAGGACGCCGGGCTGGTCATCCCGTCCGCGCGCACGCAGGGCGGATTCCCGCTGTACACAGACGCGGACGTGGCCCGCCTGATGGTCATCCGCCGGATGAGACCGCTCGGCTTCACCCTCGACGAGACCCGCGACCTCCTGGCCGCCGTCGACCGCCTCGAAGCCGCCGAATCCGACCCCGACCTCCCCGCCCACGACCGCTCCCGCCTCATCGCCCGAGTCCGCCACTACGAACAGGCCGCGGAATCCCGCATGGAGGAACTCCGCGCGGGGCTGGCCCGGGCGGAGGAGTTCGCGAACTCGCTGAGGACCCGACTGCGGCGAGCGGAATCGACGGCCTACGCCCGGTGACGCCGACGACGGACGGGAGCAGGGGACGTGGAGGGGTCGCTTTCGGGACGTAGAGCGTGATTTGTGGCGCGCAGGACACGCCCACCTCACACGGGGCCCGAACGCGCCGTAGATCATGCAGTCCCGAATGCGACCCCCGGAACGTCCCTCGCGGCACCCGCACCCCGTCGCGCCCTGACCCACGCCCCGGGCGCCTCGACGCTCCAGCAGCGTCAGCCCCGCAGCGCCGCCGCGACCTCGCGGAAGAACCGGGCGAAGGCCGCAGGGCTGGGCGGAGTCTCGGGGTTCCATGGGACGAGCCGGGCCCGCTCCGCCACTGCCCGCCACGCGGCCGGGTGCTCCGACGACTCCACCCGCACCGCATTCGCCCGGCTGTCGACCAGCACCACCGACGGCTCCAGCTCCGCCGCCCGCTCCCACCCCGTAGTGAGCCACCCCGTCCCCGCCCCCGACCCCGGCTCGACAAGCCGCACCCCCAGCTCCCGCAGCCGCGCAAGCTCGGGCCACGCCTGCGGCCGAGCCAGGTGCACCTGCTCCGGCCCGGCCCCGGACAGCGCCAGTACAGCGGGCGCGCCGGCCGCCGCCGCGACCTCCGCCTCCGCGGCCGACACGGCGGAGGAGTCCCCGTGCCCCCCGGCCTCCCCCCGCAGCACCTCCGCCAGCTGCCCGAACCGCTCAAGAATCCCCGCCAGCGCGAGATCGGCCCCCACCGACAGCGCGACCAGCGGCACGCCCAGCCGCTCCACGACCGCCTCGTCCAGCGCGTACCCGCTCTTCCCGTCGTACGTCACGTCCACCACGAGATCCGGCCGCACCCCGCCCAGCGCCCCGCCGGGGTCCCCCGTGAGCAGCCGCCCCGGCCCGAGGTACGGCACCCCGGCCGCCGCGAGCTCCCCCGCCTTGACGGGGTCGAGCCCGGAACCGTCGTGGCCGGAGCCGTACACCGCGACCGGCACGACGCCGAGGTCGAGCAGCGCCGCCCCGGCCCGTACGTACGCCACCACCCGCCGCGGCCGGCGGGGCAGGCGTAACGCCACGCCCCTGTCGTCGGTGAACCCCCACCCGCCCGCGCCGCTCCTGTCGCCAGAACCGTCCCTGCCCGCGTCCGCACCCATGCCGCCGCTCTCCCTCCCGGCCGGAAACCCGCTACCCCGCCACCTTGGGACGGGGCCACGACCCGCACAAGAGGGCGGTGGACGGACCGGTACCCCCTGCCGCAAGACCCCTGTTCGGGTGTTAACTGACAGGGCCGGGAGGAAGCAACAGAAATCGCCCTCGCGCCCGGGAGCCGCCATGTCAGCGCCACTTCGCACCCTGATCGGCCCGCTGGGCCTGCTCGCCGTGTCGGCGGCGGTCTGGGCAGTGCTGAGACGACGCGCCGCACGCCCGCGCCGCACGGGCCCCGCGCAACCGCTGGACCGCGTCTGGCACCCGCAGGAGTCCGTCCCCCTCACCCCGGCCGAGGAAGAGGCCTTCGACGAGGTCGTCTCCCGCTGGACCTTCGGGGCGAGGCGGTAGAACAGGCTGGCGGTAAGACAGGCGAACCCCGCCGAGGCCACGGCGGGGTGAGGCCTATGCCCAGGCAACGCCTGAACCCAGGACGCGCCCAAGCCCAGGACGCGCCCAAGCCCAGGCACTCCTACGCCCAAGCCCCCGCGTCCCGCCCCGTAGCCGCGAGCAGCCGTTCGAACGGCGTGGCGCTCTCCGCCACAGCGACCTCGTCCCCGAAGACCTCCCTCTCGCGCGCCATCGGCCCCATCGTCTCGACCACCGGCGCGAGCCCGTCCACCACCGCCGGCTCCGGTTCGAAGGGCCGCCCGGTCGCCCGGGCCAGGTCCCACGCGTGCACGGTCAGGTCCAGCAGCACCATCGCGCCGAGCGTCCGCGCCGGCAGCCCCATCGACCCCGACGTGCCCTCCTCCGCCCCCGGCTCCGCCCACGCCGCGACCAGCTTCCGGGTCTCCGCCTCGAAGCGATCCGCCCAGGCGTCGCCCTCCGCGACGTAGTCGGGCGAGACGGAGAAGTCCGGTTCCCGCTTGGCCGCCAGCTCCTGGAACTGCACCACCACGTGGAACAGGTGGTTCACCAGCGCCCGTACGTCGTACTCCGCGCACGGCGTCGGCGCCCCGAGCAGCTTCTCGTCACTCCCGATCCCGCGCAGCACGGGCACGGCGTGCGCCGCGGCCGAGTCGAGCAGGTCGCTGATCCGGTTCCGGTTCGTGCTCTCAGTCATGCCCCGACCGTAGGTCGCCGCTCCCGCGCAGGTCTTGAACAAACGCGACACGTCGTCGCACAGCGCCTAGCATCGGGCCATGCCGCGCAAGGACACCCGGGGGATCGTCGACGCAGAAGGGCTGTTCACGCGCGTACGGTTCCGTCGGCACGACCCGGCCGCGCCACAGCTCCGCCGGTACGTGGAGCACTACTGGCTGATCGACTGGGACCTGGAAGATCCGTACGTCACTCATGTCGTCCCGCACCCCTCCGTGAACGTGGTCTTCCAGCGCTACGGGGACGCGTCGACGGCGGAGGTGTCCGGAATCGGCCTGGAACTGTTCGAAATGAAACTGACCGGCGTCGGACGGGTCTGCGGGGTCCAGTTCCGCCCGGGCGGCTTCCGCCCGTTCGCTCCCGAGCACCCGGTCGCGGCGTGGACGGGCCGGCGCGCCCCGCTGGCGGAGGCGTTCCCGCTCGGGACGGGTGCCGGGGCCGAGGCGGAAGCGGCCCGCGTGGACGCGGTGCTCGACCCGGCGACGGACGCGGGGCGAGTGGCGGCACTGGACGCGTTCCTGCTGTCCCGGGGCAGGGTGGGCGGGACGGACACGACTCTCGAAATCGACCCCGCCGCGGACCGGGCGATGGAACTCGTCGACCTGATCCGCACGGGCGGCGGCCACCCCGTCCGCCGGGTCTCCGAACTGGCCGACCGCGCCGGCCTGTCCGTCCGCTCACTGCAGCGCCTGTTCGCCGCGTACGTCGGGGTCGCCCCGAAGTGGGTCGTCCTGCGCTACCGCATCCACGAGGCCCTGGAGCGCGCGGAGGCGGACCGGACGGGCGAACCGGACTGGGCCGCGCTCGCCGCCGAACTCGGCTACAGCGATCAGGCCCATCTCGTACGGGACTTCACGGCGACGGTGGGCGTGCCGCCGGCCGCGTACGCCCGCGCGCTCTGAACGATGCCGGCGGGGACGGCGACGGCGACGGCGGCGGCGGCGGTCAGTCGCTCGCGGGGAGCTCCCGAAGCTCTTTCACGAAGTGGAACGCCGCGATGTCGAAACGTTCCCGCAGGTAGAAGCGGTGCGCGCCGGTGCGGTGGGTGCCGGAGTCGAGGTTGAGCTCGTAGCAGCCGGTGGCGCGGGCGTGCTCCTCCAGGTGCGCGAGGAGGCGGTGGCCGACGCCGGTGGAGCGGGCGTTCGCGGCGGTGACGAGGTCGTCGACGTACAGCTTCCGGATCGCGCTGGTGTTGTCGACGATCCGCCAGCCGGCCGCACCGACGCACGTGCCGTCCGCGTCGTACGCGGCGGTGAACCGCAGCCCCTGGGCGTGGCCGTGCGCGCACACCTCGCGGAAGAGCTCTTCGGTGAGATGCGGGCGGAGTTCGCGCAGGACGGGCAGGAGATCGCCGGTGAGGCGCGCGTCGCCGGGCTCGAGGTCGACGATCTTCGTGTCGACGATCTTCGTGTCGGTGATCTTCATGCGGGGACGGTACCTCAGGGCAGAACGCGCCTTCGGCGACGGGCGGACGCACGCCCCCGTCGGCGGCCGGTTTACGAAATCAGCTTGACGGGCAGTTCTCCCTTGCGGATATTTATCTGCGTCACGCAGATTCTTCTTCACGAAGGGACATGGTGTCACCATGACTGTTCTCGTCACCGGTAGCCGCGGCCGCGTCGGCTCCACCCTGCTCGGCCTCTTGAACGCCGCCGGAATCGAGGCGCGAGCAGCCTCGAAGAGCCCCGGAGACCTGTCGCCGCCGCCCGGCGTCGAGGCCGTGCGCTGCGACCTCGGGGACCCGGAGACCTTCGACACCGCCCTCGCCGGCGTCGACTCCGTCTTCCTGTACGCCGAGGCCGCGCACATCGACGCCTTCGCGGACCGGGCCCGCGCCGCCGGCGTGGAGCACGTCGTCCTGCTCTCCTCCAGCTCCGTCCTGGCGCCCGACGCCGCGACCAACCCGATCGCCGCCTCCCATCTGGCCGTCGAGCGCGCCCTGGAGAAGGCCGCGGCCGACGGCTCCTTCGAGGCGACCCACCTCCAGCCCGGCGCGTTCGCGACGAACGCCCTGGGGTGGTCCCACGCGATCCGGTCGACGGGCGTGGTGGACCTGCCCTACCCCGGCTCGCACGCCGACCCGATCCACGAACGGGACGTCGCCGAGGCGGCGTTCGCCGTCCTCACTGAGCCGCGACTCCGTGGCTCCTCCTACCTGCTGACCGGCCCCGAGTCGCTGGACTTCACCGAACAGCTGGCCGTGCTCGCGAAGGTGACGGGCCGTGCCATAGAGGCGCGCGCCGTCTCCCCGGAGGACTGGAAGGCCTCGGTCGCGCCGTACATACCGGCCGCGTGCGCGGACGCCCTGCTGTCCTATTGGGCGCGCCACGACGGCAAGCCGGTGCCGACGACCCGCACGGTGGAGGAGCTGACCGGCCGCCCGGGCCGCACCTTCGCCGACTGGGCGGGCGACCACGCGGACGCGTTCCGCGCCGCCTGACGCACGGGGGGAGCCGCATGGGCCGCGCGGCCTGACGCACGGGCGGGCGCACAGGCGGGCTCGCACGGGCCGAATTGCCTGGCCCCGCCCGCCGCGCCGGTGACATCCTGTCCTCGTGAACGGACCGGAGATCCTCATCAGCTTCGCCCCCGAACTGCGCCTGTTCGTCGCGTCCGAGCGCCGCTCGGGGCGCACGAGCGTGGCCACCGACGGCGCGTCCACGCTCGGCCATGTCGTCGAGTCGCTGGGCGTGCCGCTCACCGAGGCCGGGCGGCTGGTGGTGGACGGCCGCGAGGTCGAGGTCTCCCACATCCCGACCGCCGGCGAGACCGTCGAGGTGGAGGGGGTGGCCCGACCGCAGCAGGTGCCCGGCGCGCCGCTCCGGTTCCTGCTGGACGTCCATCTCGGCACGCTTGCCCGGCGGTTGCGGCTGCTCGGCGTGGACGCGGCGTACGAGAGCGAGGACATCGGCGACCCGGCGCTCGCGACGCTCTCTGCCAAGGAGCAGCGCGTCATGCTCTCCCGGGACCGCGGCCTGCTGCGCCGCCGCGAGCTGTGGGCGGGCGCGTACATCTACAGCGACCGGCCCGACGAGCAGCTGCGCGACGTCCTGGAGCGGTTCGCGCCCCGGCTCGCGCCGTGGTCCCGGTGCACCGCGTGCAACGGGCCGCTGACCGAGGCCGACAAGGACGCGGTGCGCGAGCAGCTGGAGCAGGGAACGGAGCGCTCGTACGACGTCTTCGCCCAGTGCACGGAGTGCGAGCGGGTGTACTGGCGGGGCGCCCACCACGCCCGCCTGGACGAGATCGTCTCCGAGGCGATGCGCGAATTCGGCGGCGCGGCAGCCTGACGGAGGCCCTAGCGGCCGCCCGACTCCCCCGCGTCCGAGGTGGCGGGCTCGTCGTCGATGCTGCCGTCGCGCAGCCGCTCGATCTGGGCGGAGCTGAGCTCCACCGTCCGCTTCATGTGGGCGATGAGCAGCGCGACTTCGGCGTTGCTGTAACCGTCGAACATCGTGCCCCAGACCCGGTTGAGCCGGCCCCACAGCGCGCCGATCTCCGCCATCCGCTCGGGCACGGTCGCCACGAGCACCCGGCGGCGGTCCTCGGCGTCGCGCTCGCGCGCCACATAGCCGGCCCGTTCCAGCCGGTCGACGAGCCGCGTCGCTGAGCCGGTGGTGAGCCCGGTCAGCTCGGCGACCCGGCCGATCGTGACCGGCTCGCTCTCCAGGCTGAGCAGGTTGAGGCACTGCACGTCCGTCGGATGCAGCCGCAGGTGGTCGGCGACGGCCTGGTTGAAGAGCGCGTACGACGCCATGTAGCGACGCGACTCCTCGTACAGCTCGGTCATGAGCGCACCGCGCCGGGCGGAATTCTTCTGCGGCATGCAGAAAGTGTACGAGGCAGAGACCGCCGCCCGGCGGTACGCGCCCCGGGCGGTGCGCGCCGTAGCGCCGCCTACGGCGCCTCCGCCGTCAGATACCGCTGCACCGTCGGCCCCAGCCAGGCGACGACCTCCTCGCGGGACATCGCCGCGGCGGGCGGCAGACGCAGGACGTAGCGGGCGAGCGCCATGCCCAGGATCTGCGAGGCGGCGAGCGCGGCGCGGGCCGGGGCCTGGGCCGGGTCCGGGCAGACGCCGGCCGCGATCGGGCCCAGCTGCTCCTTGAAGATCGCCTGCATGCGCTCCGCACCCGCCGCGTTGGTGACGCCGACGCGCAGCAGCGCGGTGAGCACCTCGTCCCGCTCCCAGCGGTCGAGGAAGTGGGTCACGAGGACGGCGCCGATGTGCCGTGCGGGGAGTGCGCCCACTTCGGGCAGCCGCAGGTCGAAGGCGGAGGCGGCCGCGAACAGCCCCTCCTTGTTGCCGAAGTAGCGCATGACCATCGACGGGTCGATCCCGGCGTCGCGGGCGATGGCCCGAATGGTGGCGCGCTCGTAGCCGTCGGCGGCGAAACGCTCGCGGGCGGCCTCCAGGATCGCGGCGCGGGTGGCGTCGGAACGGCGTGGTGCGGTCGTCATGCCAACGACTGTAGGCCAACGGGTGTTGACGCACCAATCCGGCCGGGTCTACAGTTGCCAACAAGCGTTGACCAACAACCGTTGACCAACAATCGTTGGCACACCAAAGCCGACCGACAGCGGTCGGCCTCCCGGGGAGGCAGTCGTGAATCAGACGAAGACCGACACGGACGTCCTGGTCGTGGGCTCGGGCCCCACCGGCCTCCTGCTCGCCGGCGACCTCGCCGCCGCAGGCCTGCGGGTCACCCTCGTAGAGCGCCGCCCGCACGGCATCAGCAACATGACCCGGGCCTTCGGCGTCCACGCCCGCACCCTCGAACTCCTCGACGCCCGCGGCCTCGCCGACGAGCTCGTGAAGACCGGCACCCCGCTCACCGGACTGCGACTCTTCCGCCGCCTCTCCCTCGACCTCGGGCGGCTCGCCTCCCGCTACCCGTATCTCCTCATCACCCCCCAGTACGAGGTCGAGCACCTCCTGGAGCGCCGCGCAGAGGCCGCCGGCGTGGACTTCCGGCACTCCACCGAGCTGCGCGCACTGCGCCAGGACGCCGACACGGTCACCGCCGAGCTCACCGACCCCGACGGCCGGCCCACCACCCTGACCGCCCGCTACCTCGTCGGCGCCGACGGCGTCCGCAGCGCCGTGCGCACCGCGCTCGGGCTCCCGTTCCCCGGCGTCTCCGTCATCCGCTCCATCGTCCTGGCCGACGTCCGCCTCGCCGAAGAGCCGGAAGGGCTGCTGACCGTCAACGGCGTCGGCGACGCCTTCGCCTTCATCGCCCCGTTCGGCGACGGCTGGTACCGCGTCATGGGCTGGAACCGCACCCGCCAGGTCCCCGACAGCGAGCCCGTCGACCTCGACGAGGTCCGCGAGATCGCCCGCCTCGCCCTCGGCACCGACTACGGCATGCACGACGCCCGCTGGATCTCCCGCTTCCACAGCGACGAGCGCCAGGCCCCCTCGTACCGTGTCGGCCGCGTGTTCCTCGCCGGCGACGCCGCACACGTCCACTCCCCCGCCGGCGGTCAGGGGATGAACACCGGCCTCCAGGACGCCGCCAACCTCTCCTGGAAGCTCGTCTCCGTCCTCCGCAGCGACGTCCCCGACCCCGAGGCCCTCCTCGACAGCTACCAGGGCGAACGGCACCCCGTCGCCGCGAACGTCCTGCGCAGCAGCGGTGCCATCGTCCGACTCGCCATGGCCCACACCCCCCTGCAGCGCGCCGCCCGCACCCTGCTCACCGCCGCGCTCAACACCCTCCGCCCGGCCTCCGACAAGGCCATGGGCATGATCAGCGGCCTCGGCATCGCGTACGGAACCGGGCCCGCCGCCCACCGCACCGGAGGCCACCGCGCCCCCGACGCGGCACTCGACCGCGGCCGGCTCTACGAACTGCTCCGCGACGGCTCGTTCGTCCTCGTCACCCCGAGAGACGGCGACGCGCCCGCCGCGCCGAAGGCGCCCGGCGCGGTGGTCACCGCCGCCTGGGCCGACCCGGCCCGCCGCACCGCGATGCTGGTCCGCCCCGACGGCTACGTGTACTGGGAGAGCAGGACACCGGCCCGCGGCTAGAACACGGCGGGATCGCCCGTCGCCGGGACGAGCACCTCGTGCTGATGGTTCCTCGGGTTCCGGTCGGTCGCGCCGCCGTTCCAGGCCGTGTCGACCGTGACGGTCAGCTCCTGCGGCTCACCGACCGTCCGAAGCTCCAGCGTCAGCTCGCGTACGGCGCCCGAAGCCCGCAGCGGCCCGGTCCCGCACAGCACCACCCGGTCACCGCCCCACAGACATGCGGCCGGCAGCTCCTGCCCCGCCGCCGGCGGAGCGGAGAACGTCAACCGCACCGTCACACCCGGAAGAGAGGAAGGACCATGGTTCTCGCTCACCAGCCAGACACCGACCCGCCCCTGCCAGAGCGTGACATGACCGTGGTGGGCCACGTCCGCCTCCGGGGCGATCGCACGAGCGCCGCCGCCCGCAACGAGCACCGTCGCCGCAGCCAGAACCACGGCCGGCAGAGCTTTGCGCAACACAGTCATGAAGCGAAGATACCGATTCAGACGCATATGTTCTGATTACTCGTCAGTCCGGCGCGTCTATCCTGGCCTGGCATCGACCACACGCGCGAGGAGCCACGCATGACCGCCGCCGGTAACAGAATCGCCGTCGTCACCGGAGCGAGCAGCGGCATCGGCGCCGCCACCGCCCGCCGACTCGCCGCCGCCGGCTACCGCGTCGTCCTCACCGCCCGCCGCAAGGACCGCATCGAGGCTCTCGCCGCCGAGATCAACGAGGCCGGCCACCAGGCCACCGCCTACGCCCTCGACGTCACCGACCGCGCCGCCGTCGACGCCTTCGCCACGGCCTTCCGCACCATCGCCGTCCTCGTCAACAACGCCGGCGGCGCCCTGGGCGCCGAGCCCGTCGCCACTGCCGACCCCGACGACTGGCGCCAGATGTACGAGACCAACGTCATCGGCACCCTCAACCTCACCCAGGCCCTCCTCCCCGCCCTCACCGCGAGCGGCGACGGAACAGTGGTCGTGGTCGGCTCCACCGCCGGCCACGCCACCTACGAGGGCGGCGCCGGCTACGTCGCCGCCAAGAACGGCGCCCGCGTCCTCGCCGAGACGCTCCGCCTGGAGATCGTCGGCACCCCGGTCCGCGTCATCGAGATCGCCCCCGGCATGGTCAAGACCGAGGAGTTCGCCACCACCCGCTTCCGCGGCGACACCGAGAAGGCCGCCAAGGTCTACGCCGGAGTGGCCGAACCCCTCAGCGCCGACGACGTGGCCGACACCATCACCTGGTCGGTCACCCGCCCGCCCCACGTCAACATCGACCTCCTGGTCGTCCGCCCCCGAGCCCAGGCCTCCAACACGAAGGTCCACCGCGAGCTCTGAGCCGCCCCGGAAACGGGGAAGGGCCGCCCCACGGGGCGGCCCCTGCTCCGGCGATCCGGGTCTCAGCCCTTCACGCAGATGACCTGCTTCAGCTTCGCGACGACCTCGACCAGGTCCCGCTGCTGCTCCATGACCTTCTCGATCGGCTTGTACGCACCCGGGATCTCGTCCACGACGCCGGAGTCCTTGCGGCACTCCACTCCCCGCGTCTGGTCCTCCAGGTCCTTCGTCGAGTAGCGCCGCTTCGCCGCGCTGCGGCTCATCCGCCGGCCCGCGCCGTGCGAGGCCGAGTTGAACGCGGCCTCGTTGCCCAGGCCCTTCACGATGTACGAGCCGGTGCCCATCGAGCCCGGGATGATCCCGAATTCGCCGGAGCCCGCGCGGATCGCGCCCTTGCGGGTGACCAGCAGGTCCATGCCCTCGTACCGCTCCTCCGCCACATAGTTGTGGTGGCAGGAGATCACCGGGTCGAAGGTCACCTTCGCCTTCTTGAACTCCCGGCGGATCACGTCCTGGAAGAGCGTCATCATGATCGCGCGGTTGTACTTCGCGTACTCCTGCGCCCAGAAGAGATCGTGCCGATACGCCGCCATCTGCGGGGTGTCCGCGACGAACACCGCCAGATCGCGGTCGATCAGGCCCTGGTTGTGCGGCAGCTTCTGCGCCTGGCCGATGTGGTACTCGGCCAGCTCCTTGCCGATGTTGCGCGAGCCGGAGTGAAGCATCAACCACACAGAACCGTCGGAATCGATACAAACTTCACAGAAGTGATTTCCGCCTCCGAGCGTTCCCATCTGCTTTTCGGCACGGTCGTGACGGAATCTGACCGATTCCGCGACCCCGTCGAACCGCCCCCAGAAGTCGGCCCATCCCGACGTCGCGAAGCCGTGCAGGCGGCCCGGGTCCACCGGGTCTCGGTGCATGCCTCGGCCGACCGGGATGGCCTGTTCGATCTTCGAGCGGAGGCGGGAGAGGTCGCCCGGGAGGTCGTTCGCCGTCAGGGAGGTCTTCACGGCCGACATGCCGCAGCCGATGTCCACACCGACCGCCGCCGGACAGACCGCCCCGCGCATCGCGATCACCGAGCCGACCGTCGCACCCTTGCCGAAATGCACGTCCGGCATCACGGCCAGGCCCTGGATCCAGGGCAGCGTCGCCACGTTCTGGAGCTGCCGCATGGCCCCGTCCTCGACCGAGGAGGGATCCGTCCACATTCGGATGGGCACCTTCGCGCCCGGCACCTCTACGTACGACATACTTCCCCGATTCCCCCAGAACGACAGAAAACGCAAAAACCGGCATCAAGATCCGTACAAGTGACGACGGACCGGCATCAACGGCTGCGCGTGCGATAGACATTGTGTCCACCGGCCCTGTCGGGGCGGCAAACCGTTTTCGGGAGTCACGGGAGAAGGGAGCCTGCGCTCGTGCAGCGAAAGGCGTACGACCCGGGCCGCACAGCCCGCCCCGCCCGCCCCCGCGCGGCGCTCACCACGGCCGCCCTCGCCGCCGCCGTCGTCACCGCGCTCGGCGCCGGCCTCGCCGGCTG